>NZ_JBYTEK010000023.1:0-15119 GCF_058783335.1 Stenotrophomonas sp. FW305-C-20-S1
GTCGCCGCATCCATGCGGCTCACGCCCCCGCAACCGGACCCACCCCGCCTTCGACAGATTTCCGCGATCTGTCGGAATGGCATGGCCTGCTTTTGATGGGTGCCGACCCTGCTGCTGTTGGTGGGTGTCGACCTTGGTCGACACGGTAGATCCACGCCATGCGTGGATGGACGTCGGCGGGATCGGGAAAGATGACGTAATCGGCGTGCCGCGCGGGGCCGCGCTGCAATTGCAGCGTTTTCGATCTTTCCAACTTTTCTCATCGAGGCGCACGGTCCTTCATGGAAAACATGGGATGCCATCGACAACGGATGGCGCGGGCTTCCAATCCCGTTTGACTGCCTTGTTGTTTACGCTTGCCTGCCGGCGTTGCGCGCGTGTTACTGCGTGGCGTCCGGCAGGCAATCCGTCCGCGCGTTCTATGGCGGGCGGTGCGTGGGGGCTTCGCGCCCGCCGGCGTTCTTGAGGCCGTCACCGGTATTGGAACCACTCACCGTCCGCCACCCTCGCCTTCGCGTGGGTGGCCTCCTGCCTTGCGCACAAGGACTGCCGACATGACCGCATCCCGTTACCCCTTCGGGTTGCTGCTGGCATGCCGGGGTTTGGCCGAATACATGGGCACGCAGTTGCCGGCAGCGTAGGAAATACAGGGGACGGATCCGTTGGTCGCAGGGCAAGGGCTCTGACCCCGGCCGGCTGCCCGATCCTTACGCCGAGGCGTAGCGCACGGCCGTACCGATCCAGCGCTGCACCACGCGATCTGCAAGCGCCGGTTGCTGCGCCAGCAGGCGTTCGGCCAGCGCATGCACGCCCGGCAGCAGGCCGGCATCGCGGGCCAGATCGGCAATGCGGAAACCGGCCAGGCCGGTCTGCCGGGTGCCCAGCAGTTCGCCGGGCCCGCGCAGCTCCAGATCCTTCTCGGCAATGACGAAACCGTCGTTGGTTTCGCGCATGGTCTGCAGGCGTTCGCGTGCCATCTGCGAAAGCGGTGCCTGGTACAGCAGCACGCAGCGCGACACCGCCGAACCACGGCCGACGCGGCCACGCAGCTGGTGCAGCTGGGCCAGGCCCAGGCGCTCGGCGTTCTCGATCACCATCAGCGAGGCGTTGGGCACGTCCACGCCGACTTCAATCACGGTCGTGGCCACCAGCAGGTCGATGTCGCCGGCCTTGAACGCGACCATCGTCGCCAGCTTCTCGGCCGCTTTCAGCCGGCCATGCACCAGCCCCACGCGCACGCCCGGCAGCAGCGCCTGCAGCGATTCGTAGGTGGCCTGTGCCGGGGTGGCATCCAGTTCTTCGCTTTCTTCGATGAGCGTGCACACCCAGTACACCTGCCGCCCTTCGCGGCAGGCCAGGGCGATGCGTTCGATCAGCTCGGGGCGGCGATCGTTGTTCAGTGCCACGGTCTGCACCGGCGTGCGGCCCGGCGGCAGTTCGTCGATGGCCGATACATCCAGGTCGGCGTATTCGGACATCGCCAGCGTGCGCGGAATCGGCGTGGCGGTCATCACCAGCTGGTGCGGCACGTTGTTGCCGCCCTTGCCTTTGTCGCGCAGCGCCAGGCGCTGGTGAACGCCGAAGCGGTGCTGCTCATCGACGATGGCCAGCGCCAGATCGTGGAATACCACCGCCTCCTGCATCAGTGCGTGGGTACCCACCACCACCTGCGCTTCGCCGTTGGCAACCTGTTCCATCACCTTTGCGCGCGCCTTGCCGGTGACCTTGCCGGCCAGCCAGGCGATGCGCACGCCCAGCGGCTCCAGCCAGCCGCGCAGGTTGTTGAGATGCTGTTCGGCCAGCAGTTCGGTGGGGGCGGCCAGTGCGACCTGCTTGCCCTGCTCCACCGCCAGCATCGCTGCCAATGCCGCCACCACGGTCTTGCCCGAGCCGACATCGCCCTGCACCAGCCGCAGCATCGGGCTGGGGCGCGCAAGGTCTTCGCGGATCTGCTTGAACACGCGTGCCTGCGCGCCGGTCAAGGCGAACGGCAACTGCTTCAACAACGCCTTGGCCAGCTTGCCGGGACCGGCCAGCGGCGGCGCGTGATGCGCCTGCAACGCAATGCGCTGGCGACGCAGGCTGAGGTGGTGCGCCAGCAGTTCTTCCATTGCCAGCCGGCGCTGCGCTGGATGGGTACCGGCGGCAAGTGCGGCCAGGTCTGCATCCGGCGGTGGTTGATGCACGGTCAGCAGCGCACTGCGCAGCGATGGCAGGCCGAGGCCCTCGAGCCAGCCGGTCGGCAGCAGTTCCAGCGTGCTTTCTTCCGGCAGGCGATCAAGCGCCTGGCCGATCAGCTTGCGCATCGTCATCGGGCCGACGCCTTCGACGGTGGGATACACCGGGTCGAGGCGGTCGCCGAGATCGGGGTCATCGTTGCGGCCCAGTACCTGGTAACTGGGATGGACAATCTCCAACCCGAGGTGCCCCGGTTTGGGCGTACCAAAGCAGCGCAGACGGTTGCCGACCGCGAACTGGCCGACCTGCTGCTGGCGGAAATGGAAGAAGCGCAGCACCAGGGTGCCCTGCCCTTCATCCTCCACCGCCACTTTCAGCATCGGCCGGTAGCGCATGCCGCGCTCGACGGCCACCACCCGCACTTCCACCTGCGCCGGAATGCCGTTGCGCAGGTCTTCGATGCGGGTCAGCCGGGTGCGGTCTTCATAGCGCAGCGGCAGGTGCAGCCAGAGATCCTGCAGGGTGGCCAGGCCACGCGCCTGCAGCTTGGCGGCCACGGCCGGGCCGACGCCGGCGAGCATCGCAAGCGATGCTTCACCGGACGGTGCCAGTGCCGGGGTGACCGCCGCCTTGCGTGCCACGTGGCGGTCAGTCGATGACCATCACCGCGTCGACCTCGAAGTTGGCGCCCTTCGGCAGGCCGGAGACTTCGATGGTGGAACGGGCCGGGAACGGGGCCTGGAAGTAGTCCTGCATCACCGCGTTGACCTTGGCGAATTCGGCCAGGTCGGTCAGGTACAGGCCCAGGCGCACGACCTTGTCCAGCGAACCGCCGGCGGCTTCGGCCACGGCCTTGAGGTTGTCGAAGGCACGACGGGCCTGCGCTTCGACGTCACCGACGCCGACGATGTCGCCGGTGGCCGGGTCGAGCGGAATCTGGCCGGAGAAATACACGGTGTTGCCGGCGCGCACGGCCTGCGAGTACGGGCCGATGGCGGCCGGGGCCTTTTCGGTGTTGATGATCTGGCGGGACATGGGTCGCTCCGGTGCGTTGGGGGAAAACAGAGCGGTGATTGTACCGGGTGGGGGCAATGTCGGCTGGGGTCGGATCCTCTTCCCGTTGGGAAACAGCGCGGATCCGGTAGCGCGGGCCATGCCCGGCGGCATTTGATTCATGCCGCGCTGCGCGCTCGCCGGGCATGGCCCGGCGCTACCAGGGTACGCGCAGGATCTACTGCCGGCGAACGGCCTGCACGACCGACAGGCGGCGCAGGCGACGCATCACTTCGGCCAGATGGTTGCGGTCGCGCACCTGGATGTTGAACGCCAGCACTGCGGCGTTGAAATCGCGGTCCAGGTAATCCACGCGCTCGATGTTGGAGTGGCTCTGCGCGATCGCCGCGGCCAGCTGTGCGAGTACGCCGGTGCCGTTCTCCACTTCCACCACCAGCGAGGTGTCGTAGTCGCCGGATACGGTGGTATCCCAGCCGATCAGCACCCAACGCTCGGGCGACTTGCGCAGCTCGGCCAGGTTCGGGCAATCCATGCGGTGCACCACGATGCCCTTGCCGGCGGTGTGGTAGCCCATGATGTCGTCGCCCGGAATGGGCTGGCAGCAGCCGGCGAACGTGACCACGCCACGCTCGCTGCCGTTGATCAGGATCTTTTCCTGCGAGCTGTGGCGCGAATGCGCGCCGCCGCGCAGTTCGGCGTAGGCCATCAGTGCCTGCGCGGCCTGGGTCGGCATCCAGTTGCCCAGCGCGACTTCCGCCAGCAGGGCCTCCAGGCGCGGGAACCGGTGTTCGGCCAGGAAGGCATCCAGGCGGCCCTTGGGCAGGCGCTCCAGCGAGCTGTCCATCGCCTCCAGCGCGCGGTCGAGCATGCGGTGGCCCAACTGCACGGCGTCTTCGTGCTCCAACTGCTTGAGCTGGTGGCGGATGGCGGTGCGCGCCTTGCTGGTCACCACGAATTCGAGCCACTGCGGCTTGGGCGTGGCCGAGCGCGCGGTGATGATCTCCACCGACTGCCCCGACACCAGCTTGGTACGCAGCGGCACCAGTTTCTTGTCCACGCGCGAGGCCACGGCCATGTTGCCGACGTCGGTATGCACGGCGTAGGCGAAGTCGAGCGCGGTGGAATTGCGCGGCAGGGCCAGGATCTTGCCCTTGGGAGTGAACAGGTAGACCTCGTCCGGGAACAGGTCGACCTTGACGTTGTCGAGGAACTCCAGCGACGAACCGGCGGCCCGCTGCGAATCGATCAGTTCGACGATCCAGGCGTGGGCGCGGCTCTGCGCGCTGTTGGGCGAATCACCGCCGAACTTGTAGGTCCAGTGCGCAGCCACGCCGCGCTCGGCGATCAGGTCCATTTCCTCGGTGCGGATCTGCACCTCGATCGGCGAACCATACGGGCCGAACAGCACCGTGTGCAGCGACTGGTAGCCGTTGGCCTTGGGAATGGCGATGAAATCGCGGAAGCGCCCATCCAGCGGCTTGAATGCGGCATGCACCGCGCCCAGCGAGTGGTAGCACTGCGGCACGCCGCGCACCACCAGGCGGAAGCCGAACACATCCATCACCTGGTCGAAGGATTTGTTCTCGTCGCGCATCTTGTTGTAGATGCTCCACGGGGTCTTGATGCGGCTGACCAGGCGGTGCTCGATGCCTTCCTTGGCCAAGCGCTGCGACAGCTGCACTTCCACCTGCGCCAGCGCCTCGCGGCGCACGACCGGCTGGCTGCGGATGTGCTTTTCCAGGATCGCGTGGCGCCACGGGTACAGCGCCTTGAAGCCAAGGTTCTGCAGTTCGCTCTTGACCAGGCTCATGCCCAGCCGCTGCGCGATCGGGGCGTAGATCTCAAGAGTCTCGCGGGCGATGCGGCCACGCGCTTCGCGGCTCTGCGCGCCCAGCGTGCGCATGTTGTGCAGGCGGTCGGCCAGCTTGATCATGATCACGCGCAGGTCGCGCGACATCGCCAGCAGCATCTTGCGGAAGCTCTCGGCGGCCGCTTCCTGGCGGTCGCGGAACTTCAGCTTGTCCAGCTTGGTGACGCCGTCCACCAGTTCGGCCACGGCTTCGCCGAACTCGGCCGACAGGGCCTCGCGGGTCAGCGGGGTGTCTTCGATGGTGTCGTGCAGGATCGCGGCGATCAGCGCTTCCACGTCCAGGCCGAGCTCGGCCAGCACCTGGGCCACGGCCACCGGATGGGTGATGTAGGGCTCGCCCGACTTGCGCGTCTGCCCAGCGTGCGCGGAGGCACCGACTTCCCACGCACGGCGCAGCAGCGGCAGCTGCTCGGGCGGCAGGTAGTGGGCGGCGCGTTCGAGCTGGAGGACGTAATCGGGTACGGCGGCAGCGGGGACTGCGGCGACCTTGGCAGTGGGGCCTGGGTTCATGGCCAAAGCCTATGCCAGCGCGACGTTTACGGCAAACCCTGAATGCGAAACAGCCCGCACGGGGCGGGCTGTTCGGCGTATCCAGCAATGACGTTGATCGATGCGATCAATCGTCGTTCTTGGACATGTCTTCGTCGGCGACCACTTCGGCGGCGGCCCACTCCAGCGCTTCGCGCTCGGCGCGCTCACGCTCGGCCTTCTCGACTTCGTCGATCAGCGCGTTGTCGATCTTGCGGGCAGCGATTTCGCGCAGCGCCAGCACGGTCGGCTTGTCCTCGGTCTCGCTGTTGTCCAGCGTGGCCTGCACGCCATTGGCGAGCTGACGGGCGCGCTTGGAGGCCATCATCACCAGCTCGAAACGGTTGTTAACGACTTCCAGGCAATCTTCTACGGTAATGCGGGCCATACGGGCTCCCGGCGACCGGTCGGCCGCTCAGTCGAATGAGGGAAAGGGGACGGAGTGTACTGGCAGGGGCTGGACAAAATCAAGCCAACCCCCACCGGACCCTTTAGGAATCAATCAGTTGAACTCGCATCCGGGGTCAGCAGGGCCTGGATCAGGCCGGCATGGCGGACCTTCTGGGCGTCCCGGCGCAGGCGGCTGGCGGTGAAGATCGCACACAGTTCATCCACGGCGGTGTCGAACACTTCATTGACGATGACGTAGTCGAACTCGTTGAAGTGCAGCATTTCATCGCGGGCGGCGCCCAGGCGCTGGGCGATGACCGCCTCGCTGTCCTGGCCACGCTTGCGCATGCGGTCCTGCAGGGCCTGCTTGGACGGCGGCAGGATGAACACCGTCACCGTGCCCGGCACCAGCTGGCGCACCTGCTGCGCACCCTGCCAGTCGATTTCCAGCAGCACGTCCTGGCCGGCGTTGAGCTGCGGCTCCACCGACTGCCGGGCGGTGCCCTTCCAGTCACCATGCACCCAGGCGTGTTCGAAGAAATCGCCGGCGGCGATCATTTCCTCGAACTTCTCGGCGCTGACGAAATGGTAGTGCTGGCCGTTCACTTCACCCGGGCGCATGGCGCGCGAGGTGAACGAGATCGACAGGGCAATCTGCGGGTCGCGCGCCAGGGTGGCGTTGACGATGCTGCTCTTGCCGGCGCCGGAGGGCGCGGCAACGATGTACAGCGTGCCGCGTGCGATCGCGGCCGGAGGCGTGGAAATGCTCATTCGATGTTCTGCACCTGCTCGCGGATCTGGTCGATCAGCACCTTCAGCTCGACGGCGGCGTTGGACGTGCGGCTGTCCACCGACTTGGAGCCAAGCGTGTTGGCCTCGCGGTTGAACTCCTGCAGCAGGAAGTCCAGGCGGCGGCCGACCGGTTCACGCTGCTTGAGCACGCGGCGGATCTCGACGATATGGCTGGACAGGCGATCCAGCTCCTCGTCCACGTCCAGCTTCTGCAGCCACATCACCAGTTCCTGCTCGGCGCGGCCCGGATCAACCGGATGCGGCAGGTCGGCCAGGCGAGCGGCGAGCTTGGTGCGCTGGCCGTCGCGAATGGCGGGAATCAGCGTACGGACCTCGGCGGCGATGCGCTCGATGGCATCCACGCGCTCGGCGATGGCGGTGGCCAGCGTATTGCCTTCACGCTCGCGGGCGGCGATGAAGCCCTCCAGCACCTGGTCCAGCAGCGCCAGCGCTTCAATCTGCAGGGCTGCCGCATCGGTGGCCTCACCCTGGGTGACGCCCGGCAGCTGCAGCAGGTCGGTGAAGCTGACCTGCAGGTTGGGGAAATCGGAGGTCAGCCGGTGTGCCAACTGGCCCAGCTGGCCCAGCAGCACCTCGTTGACCTGCAGGCTGGCGGCCGAGTCCGGCGCGCGCAGGCGCATCACCAGATCCAGCTTGCCACGGCTCAGGCGCGCGGAAATGCGTTCGCGCAGCTGCGGTTCCAATGCGCGCAGTTCCTCGGGCAGGCGCGTGCCCACTTCCAGGAAGCGGTGGTTGACCGAGCGCAGCTCGCAGCCCAGCGTTCCCCACGGGGTGGAGCGCTCGCCGCCGGCATAGGCCGTCATGCTTCGAATCATGGATGTATCCGGTGCTTGCAAAGGGGGAATGGTACCCTAGCGGTCTCTTTTGAGCCCCTTTCCCCCGCCCCGTGAAGGCCGCGGGGATGGTGGCGTACTCCCTTTCCCTACGGAACCTGCCCCATGTCCGATTTCCGCCCCAGTGGCCGTCAGCCCGATCAGCTGCGCCCGGTCGTCATCCAGCGCGGTTTCACCCGCCACGCCGAAGGTTCGGTGCTGGTCTGCTTCGGTGAAACCCGCGTGCTGTGCACGGCCAGCATCGAGAACCGGGTGCCGGGCTTCCTGCGTGGCAAGGGCGAAGGCTGGGTGACCGCCGAGTACGGCATGCTGCCGCGCGCCACCCACACCCGCAGCGACCGCGAAGCCGCACGCGGCAAGCAGGGCGGCCGCACGCTGGAGATCCAGCGCCTGATCGGTCGCAGCCTGCGCGCCTGCGTGGACCGCAACGCACTGGGCGAACGCACCATCACCCTGGACTGCGACGTGCTGCAGGCCGACGGCGGCACGCGCACTGCGGCCATCACCGGCGCCTACGTGGCCCTGGTCGATGCGGTGAACGTGCTGATGAAGCGCGGCGACATCAAGCGCAACCCGATCCTCGGCGCGGTGGCGGCGGTGTCGGTCGGCGTCTACCGCGGCACCCCGGTGCTGGACCTGGACTACGCCGAAGACAGCGACTGCGACACCGACATGAACGTGGTGATGAACGACGGTGGCGGCTTCATCGAACTGCAGGGCACCGCCGAAGGCCATGCCTTCCGCCGTGACGAGCTCGATGCCCTGCTGGGCCTGGCCGAGAAGGGCGTGACCGAGCTGCTGGCCGCGCAGCAGGCAGCGCTGTCGGCATGAACCGGCGCATTGCCCTGACCACCCTGGTGGTGGCCGACTATGACGAGGCCATCGCCTGGTACACCGGCAAGCTCGGCTTCCAGCTGCTGGACGACATCGACCAGGGCAGCAAGCGCTGGGTGGTGGTCGGCCCGACCGATGGCAGCGCCGCCGCCCTGCTGCTGGCCCGCGCCAGCGACGACGAGCAGCGCAGTCGTATCGGCAACCAGACCGGTGGCCGTGTCGGCTTCTTCCTCAATACCGATGACTTCCGCCGCGACCACGCGGCGATGCTGGCTGCCGGTGTCCAGTTCCTGGAAGAACCGCGCGAAGAACCCTACGCCACGGTCGCGGTGTTCCGCGACCTGTACGGCAACACCTGGGACCTGTTGGAGCCCCGCTGATGAAGAAGCTTGTCCTGGCCAGCCACAACGCTGGCAAGCTGGTGGAAATGCAGGAAATCCTCGCCGACCTGCCGCTGCAGATCACTTCGGCCGCCGAACTGGGCCTGGGCGATGTGGAAGAGACCGGCCTGACCTTCGTCGAGAACGCGCTGCTGAAAGCCCGCGCGGCCTGCGAAGCGACCGGCCTGCCGGCGCTGGCCGATGATTCGGGTCTGATCGTCGATGCCCTCGGCGGTGCACCGGGCCTGTACAGCGCGCGCTATGCCGGTCACCCGACCAATGCGGCGGCCAACAATGCCAAGCTGCTGGAAGCGATGGCCGACATCGCCGATGGCCAGCGCAGCGCCCGCTTCTACGCCGTGATCGTGCTGCTGCGCCATGCCACCGACCCGCAGCCGCTGATCTGCGAAGGTCGCTGGGAAGGTCAGATCATCCGCGAACTGCGCGGTACCAATGGATTCGGCTACAACCCGGTATTCCTGGACACCACCCACGGCCTGACCGCTGCGGAAATGGAACCGGCGTTGAAGAACGCCATCAGCCATCGCGCCATCGCCCTGCAGCAGCTCAAGCAGCAGCTCGCGGCCTGGCTCTGATACCCCACCCGATCGACACAGGGAAGCCGGCCAGCGGCCGGCACTACCGATGACCACCATGCCGCACGCCCACGACCACGACCACTGCAACCACCTGCCCGGCGAGTCCTGCGACCACGACGCCCCGCCACGTCTGGTGCCACCGCCGCTGGCGCTGTACGTGCATCTGCCGTGGTGTGTGCGCAAGTGCCCTTACTGCGATTTCAACTCGCACCAGGCCAAGGGCGAACTGCCCTTCGATGCCTACATCGATGCGCTGGTGCGCGACCTCGACCAGGACCTGCCGCTGGTCTGGGGCCGGGTGGTCAGCAGCGTGTTCTTCGGGGGTGGCACGCCCAGCCTGTTCCCGCCCGAGGCGATCGACCGCTTCCTGCAGCAGGCCAGTGCCCGCCTGCGCTTTGCGCCGAATGCCGAGATCACTCTGGAAACCAACCCGGGTACCGCCGAGCACGGTCGCTTTGATCGCTACCGCGCGGCCGGGGTCAACCGCCTCAGCTTCGGCATCCAGAGTTTCGATGATGCCGCGCTGAAACGACTGGGCCGCATCCACGACAGTGGCGAGGCCGAGCGCGCGGTGAAGATGGCGCAGGACGCGGGCTACGACAACTTCAACATCGACCTGATGTACGCACTGCCGGAGCAGACCCTGGCCGGTGCCGAGGCCGATCTGGAACGCGCGTTCGCGTTGCAGCCGGCCCACATCTCGCACTACCAGCTGACCCTGGAACCGAACACCGTGTTCTTCGCGCGGCCGCCGCAGGGCATCCCCGATGAAGACCATGCTTGGGACATGCAGGAACACTGCCAGGCGCTGCTGGCGCAGGCCGGCTTCGGCCAGTACGAGGTGAGTGCCTATGCCCGCCCCGGCCGGCAGAGCGCGCACAATCTGAATTACTGGCGTTTTGGTGACTACCTCGGCATTGGTGCCGGCGCACACGGCAAGATCAGTTCCGGTGCCGAGGAACACGTGCTGCGACGCTGGAAGCACAAGCACCCGCAGACGTTCATGGATACCGCAGGCACGGCCGCATCGTTCGGCGGTGACGAAGTGATTGCCGCCGAGCGCCTGCCGTTCGAGTACATGCTCAACCTGCTGCGCCTGCACGAAGGGTTCAGCCTGCGCGACTTCGAATCGCGCACCGGCCTGGCCCGCAGCGTGCTGGACGTACCACTGCGCGAAGCAGTGCAGCGTGGCTGGCTGGTGGTGGCAGACGGGCACGTGCAGCCGACCGAACTGGGCCGGCGCTTCACCAACGATGTGGTCAGCCTGTTCCTGGAAGCATGATCTGCTGCGGCGCCGCCATCGAAGGCGGCCCTGAATGGATCCATCGCTAAAGTAGCGCCTTCACCGGCCGACACGGTAGATTCCAAGATCGATCCGCGGGAATCCGGACCCCCTCGCCGATGTCTGCTGTCTTTTCCCTTTCCAGTGCCGACACTGCCCGCTTGGCCGCAGCCGACCTGCCGCCGCGCGTGCGCGAACTGCTGGGCGCGTTGATCGGCCTGTGCCACCAGGCCCTGACGGCACCGCTGATCCTGACCGTGGAAGCGCTGGAGCAGACCCTGCTGCATGACGCCGACCATGCCCGCAACCCGCAACAGCAGGCCGACCTGCTGGCACAGCGCGGCCAGCTGCATGCGTTCGCCGGCCACTTCAGCGACCGCATGCTCGATGCGCTGGCCGATGCGCTTGCGCGGCTGCGTGAACCGATCACCCCGGTCGTGGCCGCCACCACGCCACCGCCCTTGCCCGGCATGCTGGGGTTGAGCCTGGTGGCCGAGCATGAAGTCGACCGCGACCTGCTGCTGACCGAAATGGTGCGCCGGGAAACCCTGCGTTCGGCCAACGCCTTGAACCTGCTGGGCCAGCGCCTGGGTGTTGTTGCCGGCGCACCAGCCTTTGAAGCTGACACCCTGCCCCTGGCACCGCAGGCCCTGTGCGCGATGGTACGGAAGCTGGCCGAACAGGATGCCCTCAGCGCCGAGGTACAGATGGCGCTGTACCGCAGCTTCGAGCGGCAGGTACTGGAGCGGCTGGGCAATGTGCTCGACCGCGCCAATGCGCTGCTGGCACAGCACGGCATCCTGCCGGGCCTGGTCTACACCCCGTACCTGGCACGTTCTTCGAGCACCCGCCGGATCATCACCCAGTCGGTCGGCAGCGGCCGCAGCGGACGCCCGTCTCCGCGCGTGCCCACGCCGATGACCGGCTGGGGTGGCTCGGCACCGCCCGGCTCGTGGTCGACGTTGATGCAGGACGCCTTCGCCGATGCGGACGCGCCCGGCGCGTCGGCCGGCATGACGGTACCGGCCAGCAGCGTGCTGCACGAGATGCTGCAACAGGCGCGGCAGACCCCGCAGCCAGCGGCCGATCCAGCGGCCCTGCCCAGTGCAGCGGTTGATGCCGTGCTGGCGCGCCTGCAGGGGCAGGCCAGCGCCGCCAGCGCCATGACCGATCTGCAGGCCGCCGTGGTCGCCCAGCTGCGCAGCGAACATGGCGCGCAGGCCAGCCTTGGCAGCCACGACCGCGACAACCTCGATCTGCTGCGCCTGCTGCTGCAGCAGGTGCAGCAGCAGCAACGGCCGGACCCGGTGCCAGCCGCCCTGCTCGCGCGCCTGCAGGTACCGCTGGCGCGCGCAGCGATGGCCGACCCGGGCTTCTTCGTGCGCGACGAACATCCGGCACGCGAACTGCTCAACCATGTCGCTGAAGCCGGCGCCAGCTGGCTCGGCGATGACGATGTCGATCCGCAGCTGCTGCAGCGGCTGGCGCAGAGCGTGCAGGGCCTGCTCGGCCAGGATGCACGCACGCCCGAGGCCTTTGCCGTCGCCAACGACGAGATACAGCAGCACCAGCGCGCCGCCGCGCACCGCGCCGAACTGGCCGAGCGCCGCCACGTGGAAGCCGCACGCGGCAAGGAGCGGCTGGAACTTGCGCGACGCCAGGCCAATGCGCAGATCGACCAGTGCTGCGATACGCAGGAGCCGCCGCGCTTCGTACAGACACTGCTGCGCCAGGCGTGGGCAGATGCATTGACGCTGACCCGCCTGCGCCACGGCGATGATTCGCCGCAATGGCAGGAGCGCCTGCAGCAGACCGAACGCATCGCGGCGATCACTGCCGAGGCCGCAAGCGAAAGCAGCGCGACCGACGCTGCGCTGGCTGCCGAGGTTGAATCGGCCCTGCTGCAGGTGGGCTACCACGCAGAGGAGGCGGCTGCCGTCGCGCGCCGCCTGTCCACGCCAGGTGGCGAAGACGAAAGCACCTCGCGCACCGAGCTCAGTGCACGCCTGAAGGCCCGTGCACGGCTGGGCGAACACACCGGCGCACAGGCCCCGGCAAGCGATGCGGCACCACGCAGCGAGGCCGAGGAGGCCAGTTACCAGCAGCTGTGCGCGCTGCCCTTCGGCAGCTGGTTCGATATCGACGATGGCGAAGGCGCGCTGCGCCGCCAGCGCCTGTCCTGGTACAGCCTGCTGACCGGTCATGTGCTGCTGGTCAACGCGCGTGGGCAGAAGATCGGCGAAACCACCCTGGATGCCCTCGCCCGGCAGATGGCCGCCGGACGCGCGCAACTGGTCACCGAAGACAAGGGCCGTCTGGTCGACCGCGCCTGGCAGGCCAGCCTGAGCGCACTGCGCACGCTGGCCGGACGTCGCCCGCAGGAGCCCAAGGCATGAGTACGCAACCGCCCGTTGATACCCGCCGCGCGCCGCGCCGGCAGGTGTCCGATCTGGTACCGGTGACCGACCAGATGCGCGACAGCGTGGTCGGCCGGCTTGGCAACGTGTCCGAGACCGGCATGCTGATGCTGGCCAGCGCCGCGCTGCGCGACGACGCGCTGTATCAGTTGCGCTTCCCGTTGCCATTGGCCGATGGCCGCAGCGAGTGGATCGACGTCGGCGTACACCTGCTGTGGAGCGAACCGGCGCATGCCCCCGGCCAGAGCTGGGCAGGCTTCCGCTTCCTGACCCTGTCACGCGAGCATCGGCAGCTGCTGCGCAGGTGGATCGGCGAAGACAGCGACGAGGCACCGGTTTCGACGGGCTGAGTGCCGGTTCCGGCACAGCGGATTGCGTCGGTATCCGGCAGAATCTAGGGCCGTTTTCCGTGTCGAGCCACCGCAATGATCCAGCAAGACCCCGGCGCCCTGTATCCCGACCACCTGGCCGTGCTGTGCCGACGCGCCGAGCAGGCGCTGGCACGCGGCGGCTTCGACCACCTGGTGGTGCCCAGCGGCACCCTGCACTACCAGGTCTTCGACGATCGTGACTATCCGTACGCGGTCAACCCGCAGTTCAAGGCCTGGCTGCCGCTGACCCGTGTACCCAACAGCTGGATCGTGTTCACCCCGGGCAAGCGTCCGGCGGTGATCTTCCACCAGCCGTTCGACTACTGGCATGTGGTGCCGGATGCACCGAGCGGCTGGTGGGTCGAGCACTTCGACATCCATATCATCCGCACGCCGGACGAAGCGCTGGCACTGCTGCCGCCCGACCCGGCGCGCTGCGCGATCCTGGGTGAGCCGCAGAGCGCGCTGGGCGCGTATGTGCCCAACAATCCGGCGCCGGTGGTGAACTACCTGGAATGGCACCGCGGCAGCAAGACGCCGTACGAAATCGCCCTGATGCGCCAGGCGCAGGTGCTCGGCGTGCGCGGCCATCGCGCGGCCGAAGCGGCGTTCCGCAACGGCGCCGACGAGTTCAGCATCCACATGGCGTACTGCCAGGCCGTGGGCCAGGACGCCACCGAGCTGCCGTACGGCAACATCGTGGCCTTGAACGAGCATGCGGCGGTGCTGCATTACACCGAACTGGGCCGCAAGGCACCGCAGCCGCTGCGCAGCTTCCTGATCGATGCCGGCGCCAGCGCGCACGGCTATGCCAGCGACATCACCCGCACCTACGCCGCCGCCGGCCATGACGAGTTCGCCGCGATGATCGAAGCGGTCGATGCCGCGCAGCAGACGATGTGCGCGGCCGTGCGCCCGGGCTTCGACTACAAGCAGCTGCACGTGGATGCGCACCTGTCGCTGATGGGCGTGCTGAAGGACTTCGGCGTGATCAAGGTATCGCCGCAGACCGCGCTGGAAACCGGCGTCAGCGCCGCGTTCTTCCCGCATGGCATCGGCCACCTGATCGGCCTGCAGGTGCATGACGTGGCCGGTTTCGCGGCCAGCGATGAAGGCGGCCGCATCGAGCGTCCCGCCGGCCATCCGTACCTGCGCCTGACCCGCGTGCTGGAGCCGGGCATGGTGGTGACGATCGAGCCGGGCCTGTACTTCATCGACATGCTGTTGAACGAAGTGAAGGCCGCCGGTCATGGCGATGCGATCAACTGGGAGCGTGTGGACTTCTTCCGTCCGTACGGCGGCATCCGCATTGAAGACGAAGTGCTTTGCACTGATGGCGAAGCGGACAACCTGACGCGCCCGGTGTTTGCGGTGGCCAACGGCTGAGCCCCTCGTGGTTGGATGCTGAAATCAAAAGCCGCGGTTGGCGGGGTGGGTGGGCCATGCAGGGGACGCTGCAAGTACGTCCCTGTAAGCTCGATGGCGCCATCCATGGCGCCAACGCCCCTGCATGGCCCACCCCGCCCCACCTTTGACAGTTCCTTGCGCGCGGCCAGCCACGGAAAAAAGAAAAAGAAGATCAAAAGCGGGTCGCTTGCTGCGCTCGCTCC
>NZ_JBYTEK010000023.1:15219-65325 GCF_058783335.1 Stenotrophomonas sp. FW305-C-20-S1
TGCTGTTGCTGTTGCTGTTGCTCTGGCTTGTAGCGGGTGCAGGGCTGCAAGCCCTGCAGAAACACCCTTACCCCGCCATCAACGCTTCGATCTCGTCGGCGCTGCGCTCCAGCCCTTCGGTCAACACCCGATGCCCGTCGTCGGTGATCAGCACGTCATCTTCGGTACGGATGCCGATGCCGCGCCAACGCGGTTCCACCGTCGTGTCGTCCACGCCGATGTACAGCCCCGGCTCGATGGTGAAGGCCATGCCCGGCTCCAGCAGGCGCGAATCGCCGGCCAGGCGGTAGTCACCTACGTCGTGCACATCCAGCCCGATCCAGTGCCCGGTCTTGTGCCGGTAGAAGCGCTGGTACAAGCCTTCGGTGAGATTCTTTTCCAGCGTGCCCTTCAACAGGCCCAGTTGCAGCAACCCTTCGGTGAGGGTCTGCACCGCCGCCAGATGGCCCATTTCGTACGCCACGCCCGGTTTGGCCTGGGCAAGCGCCGCCGCCTGCGCGGCACCCACCAGATCATGCAGCGCGCGCTGCTCGGCGCTGAAACGACCATTGACCGGGAACGTACGGGTGATGTCACTGGCGTAGCCGCGGTACTCGGCGCCGGCATCGATCAACACCAGTTCGCCGTCGCGCGAACGCGCGTTGTTGTCGCGGTAATGCAGGATGCAGGCGTTGCGGCCGGCGCCGACGATGCTGCAGTACGCAGGCACCGCGTCGTTGGCACGGAACACCCGCTCCAGTTCGGCCTGCAGTTCGTACTCGTGGATGCCCGCCTTCGCACCCTGCATGGCCGCGCGATGCGCCAGCACACTGATGTCGGCCGCACGCTGCATCAACGCCACCTCGGCACCGGACTTGAACAACCGCTGCTCGTGCAGCAGATGGCCCAGTTCCAGGAACTCATGCGGTGGCTGTGCGCCATGACGCACCTGCGAACGTACGCGGTTCACCCAGCCGATCAGCTTCAGGTCGAAATCCGCATCGCGGCCGAAGTGGTAGTACACCCGCGAACGCCCTTCCAGCAGCCCCGGCAGGATGTCGTCCAGGTCGGTGATCGGATAGGCATCGTCCATCGCGAACTGCGCCACGGCGCCTTCCTGGCCGGCGCGACCGCCATCCCAGGCTTCGCGCTCGGGATCGCGCTCGCGGCAGAACAGGATCGCTTCGCCGTGGCGACGGCCGGGAATCAGCACCAGCACCGCTTCCGGCTCCGGGAAGCCGCTCAGGTACTGGAAATCCGAATCCTGCCGGTACGGATAATGGGTATCAAGGCTGCGCACCTTCTCAGATGCCGCCGGCAGCACCAGGATCGCGTCTTCGCCCGCCATGTCCATCAACTGCCGGCGACGACGCTTGTACTCGCCGGCAGCGATGCCGGTGCGCTGCTTGATATCCATCAGTTCAGGCGCTGCCGATGGCGCGCGGCCAGCACCACGTCACCGTGCAGCAGCAGCACCGCCACGCGGATGAACTCCTCGATCTCCGACAGGGCTTCGTCGTCATCATCACCACCGGCTTCAAAATCCTCGCTCGAGGCGCGGGCCAGGCTGGCCAGGTCGTTCAGCGCCTCCTCGCCTTCTTCGGACAGGGCCGGCCGGTGGCCGCCACTGCCCAGGCCGAAGCCGCCCAGGAAGGAACGGGTCCAGCTGAACATGGCGTCCGCCTGTGCGGCCACGTCGCTGCTGTCGGTCAACAGCAGCTCGAAGGCGAAGTCCCGGTCTTCCAGCTGCTTGATGGTGGCCTCCAGCAACTGCGCCAGCGCACTGTCGGCAGCTGCCTGCGGCAGATTGTCGTCGGCCAGTACGCGCGCCGGCCAATCATTGCCGGGAGCACCGCCAGCGGCCAGCCAGCCGCACAGCCCGCCATGCAGCTCGGCAGCAGTGGCGCCCAGGCCCAGTTCCTGGCTGGCGCGGGTAACGTCGTCGACGGAGGGAAGTTCGGTCATCGTGCGGCTCGTTCGGAAGGGAAACTGCGGAGCGCGCACGCGCGCGCCCGTGAGCCCGGTAGTGTAGCAATGTGTCCGCCTGCTCTCCGTAGCCGCCGGGCCCTGCTGCGACAGTGCTTGACCGCCCTGACCCGGCTTGCCTATCGTGCGGGCATGGAACCCGCCGATCCCCTTGCCCAGCTGCAGGCCTTCGCCGCCCGTGTGGAGGCGTTGCTCGACCGCAACCAGCGGCTGGCCGAGGAGAACCGCAGCCTGCGCCACCAGCAGGAACAGCTGGTGGCCGAGCGCTCGACGCTGCTGGCCAAGAACGAGCAGGCGCGTTCGCGGGTGGAAGCGATGATCACCCGGCTCAAATCCCTGGAGCAGCACACATGAGTGCCGAACCGGTCAGCGTCCGAATCCTAGACCGCGAATACACGGTCGGCGTTGGTGGCGATGAACGCGACAGCCTGATGGCGGCCGCCCGCCTGCTGGATGCGCGCATGCGCGAGATCCGCGGCAGCAACCGGATGGCCGCGGTGGACCGCATCGCGGTGCTGGCGGCACTCAACCTGGCACACGAACTGCAGCTGCTGCGCGATGAGAACGCCCGCCAGGCGGTCGCCCTGCAACAGACCCTGGCCGACCTGAACCGGCGCCTGGACCGGGCGATCGACAGCAGCACCTGAGATAGGCGCGGAATGCGCCTTCTCTTTTCTGAATTGGCACGCACTGTTGCCGACGAACGGCCTATCCAGATCACGCGCGGTAGCTATAATGGCCACGCGTTCTCTGCGGTACTCGACGGCATGTGCAAACATTCGCCTTGTCCCTTAAGAACGACACCGGGAGCGCGACAGCGCCGGGAGTGCAGGTCCGCCTTGCAGCGGGAAGCCCGATGGTTCTCCAGCGTTCCCACTTGAGCCCCCGGGTTCAAGGTCGTTTCGCATGCATCGACATTGCGGAGAATGCAATATTCCAGCAAGGGCGGCGTCTTCGGGCGTCGCCCTTGTTCTTTCCGGCACAATGACGGCTGATCCTTGCCGCACGCTGCCATGACCGACCCGCGACAGGCCCTGCGCCACGAGCTGCGGCAACGCCGCCGCGACCTTTCCGCCCCCGCCCGTATCGCCGCTGCCGAATCGCTGGCCGATGCGCTGCTGGCGCTGCCGTTCGCCCCGCGCGAAGGCGCCGTGGCCGGCTACTGGGCGCTGGATGGCGAAATCGCCCTGCACCGCTGGCAACTGCAGCTGCCCGATCGCTTGACCTACTGCCTGCCGGTGCTGCACGGCGACGTGCTGCGCTTCGCGCCCTGGCGCCCCGGCCAACCGTTGACCAGCAACCGCTACGGCATTCCCGAACCGGACATCGCCCTCGAAGACACGCTGGAACCGGCGCAGATGGCCCTGGTGGTGACGCCGCTGGTGGGCTTCGACGCACGGTGCCGGCGGCTGGGCATGGGAGGTGGCTGGTATGATCGCAGCTTCGCCTTCCGCCATGATCGGCCGGCGCCACCCTGGCTGGTCGGCGCGGCATTCTCGGTGCAGCAGGTCGAGTCCTTGCCGGTGGCGTCCTGGGACGTGCCGGTGGATGCGATCTGCACTGAAGCCGGCACCCTGCTCCCTTCCGCTGCCCCCGTGAACGCATGACCGCCCGCAAGCGCTACTGGCTGATGAAGTCCGAACCGGACGCCTTTTCCATCGATGACCTGGCCAAGGTCAAGGTTGAACCCTGGAACGGCGTGCGCAACTACCAGGCGCGCAATTTCATGCGCGATGGCATGCAGGTCGGTGACGGCATCCTTTTCTACCACTCCAATACCAAGGTGCCCGGCATCGTCGGCCTGGCCACGGTGGCCAGCGCGGCCTACCCGGACGACACCCAGTTCGACCCGAAATCCGACTACCACGATCCCAAGAGCACGCGCGAGAACCCGCGCTGGATGCTGGTGGACGTGGCCTTCGACCGCAAGCTGAAGCAGGTGATCGCGCTGGACGAGATCAAGCTGCATGCCGAGGAACTCGGCGAAGGCTTCCCGCTGGTTGCCAAGGGCAACCGCCTGTCGGTGTTCCCGGTGACCGCTGCGCAGTGGAAGCTGCTGCTGTCGCTGGAAAAGAAATCCTGATTCCCTGCCTGAGAGCTCTCCGCAATGTCTGAAGCCAAGCGCCTGGCCGCCGAAAAGGCCATCGAGTACGTCGAAGACGGCATGATCGTCGGTGTCGGCACCGGTTCCACCGTCGCCTATTTCATCGATGCGCTGGCCCGCATCCAGCATCGCATCAAGGGTGCGGTGTCCAGTTCCGAACAGAGCACCGCGCGCCTGAAGCAGCATGGCATCGAGGTGATCGAGCTGAACCACACCGGCACCCTGTCGCTGTACGTGGATGGCGCCGACGAGTGCGATCCCGGCAAGTGCCTGATCAAGGGCGGCGGCGCTGCGCTGACCCGCGAGAAGATCATCGCCGAGGCCAGCGAGCGCTTCGTCTGCATCGTCGACCCGAGCAAGCAGGTACCGGTGCTGGGCAGGTTCCCGCTGCCGGTGGAAGTGATCCCGATGGCACGCAGCCTGGTTGCCCGCCAGATCCGCGACATGACCGGCGGCCAGCCGACCTGGCGCGAGGGCGTGGTTACCGACAACGGCAACCAGATCCTGGACATCCACAACCTGCAGATCACCGATCCGGAAAAGCTCGAGCGTGAGCTCAACCAGCTGCCGGGCGTGGTCTGCGTCGGCCTGTTCGCACGGCGCCGTGCCGATGTGGTGATCGTCGGCGGCGAGCCGCCGATCGTGCTCTGACCCTTTCGAAGGACCCTGACGATGTCGTTGCTGCGCTCACTGCTGATGCTCCCGCTGCTGGCCCTGACCGGCTGCGCCACCGATGCTGCCCGCCACTGGGTGGAACTTGACGGTGCGCGCTATGACGTTGAACTGGCCACCAACGATGAAACCCGTGCGCGCGGGTTGATGTTCCGCGACCAGATGGCCGAGGACCACGGCATGCTGTTCGTGCATGACCGCGAGGAAATGCAGGCGTACTGGATGAAGAACACCAAGATCGCGCTGGACATCCTGTACTTCGACAGCGAGCGGCGGCTGGTGAGCCAGCAGCGCGACGTGCCGCCGTGCTCGGCCGGTGACATGTGCCCGCCCTACCCCAGCGGTGGCCCGGCACGCTTCGTGCTGGAACTCAATGCCGGCCAGGCGGAGAAGCTCAAGCTGAAGGATGGCACCGAGCTGATCTTCGGCCCGGGCATCGAGAAGTAGGGGGCGGCCGGGCTGCGCCCGGCACCCGCCGAATCAACATCAAAAGCAAGAGCTGGGTTATCGAGGCATGGTGGGGCGGTGTGGGCTTGCATGACACGCCGTAAACCCATCCCTGGGGGCTCGTAGGCGCCATCCATGGCGCCTGCGGTCCTGCAAGCCCACACCGCCCCACCTCTGACAGCTTCCTGCCGCTGTTGGTGGGTGTCGACCTTGGTCGACACGGTAGATCCACGCCATGCGTGGATC
Source organism: Stenotrophomonas sp. FW305-C-20-S1 (assembly GCF_058783335.1). NCBI lineage: Bacteria > Pseudomonadati > Pseudomonadota > Gammaproteobacteria > Lysobacterales > Lysobacteraceae > Stenotrophomonas > Stenotrophomonas sp. FW305-C-20-S1. The sequence continues at coordinate 20,654 of NZ_JBYTEK010000023.1, forward strand.
GGGACACGTGGGGATGATGAATTCACGCCACGCTGCTTGAAACCGCCTGCGATTGCCGCCAGTCTGTGGACATGCAGGACCGGATCACACTCCCCGACTGGGATGCACTGGCCGACTTCGACGACGAGGCGCTGCCACTGCTGCCGACCGCGCTGCTGATCGCGCGCGATGAATATCCCGATCTGCAGCCGTCGACCTACGATGCGCTGGTGCAGAGCCACGTAGAGCACCTGCGCGCCGAGGTGGACAGCATCGAGCACAGCCCGCTGAAGATGGCGGCCATCAACCGGCATCTGTTCGATGAGCTGGGCTACAGCGGCGACCACCAGGAGTACTACGACCCGCGCAACAGCTACCTCAACCAGGTCTTCGAGCGCCGTCTGGGCAATCCGATCTCGCTGGCACTGGTGCAGATGGAGGTGGCGCGACGGCTGGGCATTCCGTTGGACGGCGTGTCATTCCCCGGTCATTTCCTGGTGCGCCTGCCGGTTGACGATGGCGTACTGGTGATGGACCCGTTCAATGGGGGCCGACCGCTGGACGTGGACGAACTGCGCGAACGCGCCAAATCGCACCTGGGCGGGCAGATGCCCGACGACCAGGTGCTGGCGCAGATCCTCGATCCTGCACCGAGCCGCGCGATCCTGATCCGCATGCTGCGCAACCTGCATGGGGTCTATGCCGAGGCCAGCGAGTGGGATCGTGCCGCGCGCAGTGCCGACCGCCTGCTCAAGCTTGCCCCCGAACAGGACGATGCCCTGCGTGATCGCGGCCTGGCCTACCTGCAGCTGGACTACCTGGCCGGCGCGCGCAACGACCTGGGCCTGTACCTCAAGCGCAACCCCGAGGCCAGCGACGCGCAATGGCTGCGCGAGAAGCTGATCGACCTGGGCGGACCGGTACCGCGGCTGCATTGAGGTTGTCCGGTGTGCGGACCAACGGTCCGCACCCACAACCAACGGTGCGCACCCACCGGTAGCGCCGGGCCATGCCCGGCGGCGATTGCGATCAATCGATCTCGACCATCTCGAAATCGTCCTTGGTCACGCCGCAATCCGGGCAGGTCCAGGTCTCGGGAATGTCTTCCCAGCGCGTGCCCGGGGCGATGCCCTCTTCCGGCAGCCCATCCGCTTCGCGGTACAGGAATCCGCAGACCACGCACATCCAGGTACGCAGGGTGGTGGGGGTGGCTTCGCTCATCGGATAATCAGGGCTGGATTCACGGGCCGCCATTGTCCCATCGCGGTCCACTCACCGGTAGCCATCGATGACTTCTGCTTCCCCGGCGCCCCGCGGCGTCTACCTGATCACCCCGGATGAACCCGATACCGCCCGCCTGCTGGCGCGCACCGCGCCGCTGCTCGCCGCCGGCGCCACCTGGCTGCAGTACCGCAACAAGACCGCCAGCGATGCCCTGCGACGGGAACAGGCCACGGCGCTGCAGGCCTTGTGCGCTGCCCACGGCGTGCCGCTGATCGTCAACGACGACCCCGAGCTTGCCCAGGCCGTCGGCGCGGCGGGCGTGCACCTGGGCGGCACCGACGGTGACATCGGCGCCGCACGCAGCCTGCTCGGCCCGGACGCCATCATCGGCGCCTCCTGCTACGACCAGCTGGCCAACGCCGAGCGTGCCGTGGCGGCCGGCGCCAGCTACGTGGCCTTCGGCGCGTTCTTCCCCACCACCACCAAGGTCACCAGCAGCCGCGCCCACCCCGACCTGCTGCGGCAAAGCGCCGCATTGGGCGTGCCGCGGGTGGCGATTGGTGGCCTGAGCCCGGACAATGTCGGTCCCATCATCGATGCCGGCGCCGACCTGCTGGCCGTGGTCAGCGGCATCTACGCCGCGCAGGACCCGGTCGCGACCCAGCGCGCCTACCTCGCCCGATTCGATACGCAGCAGTGACCCCCAGGAAACCCCATGAACCACGACCAGTCCCACGCCCTGTTCTCCCGCGCCCAGGAATTGCTGCCTGGCGGCGTCAACTCACCGGTGCGCGCGTTCAAGTCGGTCGGCGGCGAACCCTTCTTCGTCGAGCGCGCTGACGGCGCCTACCTGTACGACGTCGACGGCAACCGCTACATCGACTACGTGGGATCGTGGGGCCCGATGATCGTCGGCCACAACCACACCGCCGTACGCCAGGCGGTGAAGAAGGCGATCGACAACGGCCTGTCCTTCGGTGCGCCGTGCGCAGCGGAAGTGACCATGGCCGAGACCATCACCCGGCTGGTGCCGTCGTGCGAGATGGTGCGCATGGTCAACTCCGGTACCGAAGCCACCCTGTCGGCGATCCGCCTGGCGCGCGGTGCCACCGGCCGCAGCTGCATCGTCAAGTTCGAAGGCTGCTACCACGGCCACGGCGACTCGTTCCTGGTCAAGGCCGGCAGCGGCATGCTGACCCTGGGCGTGCCGACCTCGCCCGGCGTGCCGGCCGGCCTGAGCGAACTGACCCTGACCCTGCCCTACAACGACTTCGAGGCGGCCACCGCCCTGTTCGACGCACGCGGCAGCGAGATCGCCGGCCTGATCATCGAGCCGGTGGTGGGCAACGCCAACTGCATTCCGCCCCGCGAAGGCTACCTGCAGCACCTGCGCGCGCTGTGCACGCAGCATGGCGCGCTGCTGATCTTCGACGAAGTGATGACCGGTTTCCGCGTTGCCCTTGGCGGTGCGCAGGCGCACTACGGTATCAGCCCGGACCTGACCACCTTCGGCAAGATCATCGGCGGCGGCATGCCGGTGGGCGCCTACGGCGGCCGCCGCGAGCTGATGCAGCAGATCGCGCCCGCTGGCCCGATCTACCAGGCCGGCACGCTCAGCGGCAACCCGGTGGCGATGGCCGCCGGCCTGGCCATGCTGGAGCTGATCCAGCAGCCGGGTTTCCACGACGATCTGAGCGCGCGCGCCGCACGCCTGTGCGCGGGGCTGGAAGCCGCCGCCGCCGATGCAGGCGTAGCGGTGACCACCACCCAAGTGGGCGCGATGTTCGGGCTGTTCTTCACCGCTGAGAAGGTGGAGACCTACGCCCAGGCCACGGCCTGCGACATCCCGGCGTTCAACCGCTTCTTCCACGCGATGCTGGACCAGGGTGTGTTCCTGGCACCGTCGGCGTACGAGGCCGGCTTCCTGTCCAGCGCACACGACGATGACGTGATCGAGGCCACGCTGGCAGCGGCACGCGTGGCGTTCAAGGCGGCCAAGGGCTGAACCCCGGCCTGGTAGGTGCCGACCGTGGTCGGCACTGCCTGCCCTCATCCACGCATGGCGTGGATCTACTGGATCGATGTGCTTCATCCACGCATGGCGTGGATCTACTGAGCTGCGTCTCTGGAGTAGAGCCACGCCATGCGTGGCTGCTGCGCACTCAACCGAAGACGAACTTGCCCTTCATCATCGCGAAGTGGCCGGGGAACGAGCAGAAGAAGGTGTAATCGCCGCCCTTCTGCATGCCCTTCGTGGAAAAACGCACGCGGGCGGTCTCGCCACCACCGATCACTTTGGTGTGGGCCAGCACGCGCTTGTCGGCCTTCGGCAGGTAGCTGTCGGCCAGGGTCATGCGCATGCCCGCCATCGCCACCGGCTGGTAGTCGGCGGTGCGGGTCAGCACCCAGTTGTGGCCCATCGCGGTGGCGGCCAGCCTGCCGGTGTGCCGCAGGGTCAGGTCGATTTCGCTGCAATCGGCAGCCACCTTGATCTCCCGGCTGCTGAAGCTCATCTGGTCGGTGCTGTCGATGCTCACCGCACATACGCGCGCCATCGCCGATGGCGCCAGCATCAGCGCACCCAGCCCCACCGCTACCATCCAAGCCTTCATCGTCGCGTCTCCTGCAGGTTCGGTGGTCATTCTAGGCAGACACCTGGCCACCCGGCTGCGACCGTGTGTCGCAGTGGTGGTCCAGGGTTTGCGTGCGGATACGGCAATGGCATGCTCGACCGATGCGGATCGATCTTCTCCTGCTCGATGTTGATGGCGTGCTGCTGCACTACCAGCGCGCACAGCGCGTGCTGCATCTGGCGCAGACGCTGGGCGTGCCGACCGCGCACGTGCAGGCCGCGCTGTACGACAGCGGGCTCGAAGCCGCACACGACAGCGGTACGCTGGATGGCGCGCGCTATCTGGCCCAGCTGGGCGAACGGCTCGGCACAACGGTAACGCTGCACACCTGGATCGCCGCCCGGCACGCGGCCAGCCACCCGCAGCACGCCGTGCTGCAACGGCTGCATGCCCTGCAGGTGCCGATGGCGGTGCTGACCAACAATGGTGCCTTGATGACGCAGGCGCTGCCGACGCTGCTGCCGGAGCTGTTTCCCAAGCTGCACGGCCGGGTGTTCTGCAGCGCGGACTTCGGCCTGCGCAAGCCAGCGCCGGAGGTGTTCCTGCGCACGCTCGCAGCCCTCGAGGTGGCACCGGCGCACACGCTGTTCGTCGATGACCTGTTCGTCAACGTGCGCGGTGCACGCGCAGCGGGCCTGCACGCGGAAACCGTGCAGGACGGACGCGGACTGGGGAAGGTGCTGAAGCGCTACGGGGTGCGGTAGCGCCGGGCCATGCCCGACGAGCGCAGCGCAAAAGCAACGCCGGGCATGGCCCGGCGCTACCTTGGTCAATGATCAGCGCGCGGCGACGAACGCGGCGATCGCCGCGCGCAGGCGCTTGAGGCCTTCCGCCACTTCTTCGTCGGTGATGTTCAGCGACGGCACGAAGCGCAGCACGTCCGGGCCAGCCTGCAGGGTCAACAGGCCCTGCTCCGCAGCGTGGTCGAGGATGGCACCGGCCTGGCCAGCGAACGCCTTGCTCAGCACCGCACCCAGCATCAGGCCGCGACCGCGCACCTCGCTGAACACCTTGAACTCATCGTTGATGCGGGCAAAGCCATCGCGCAGCGCCTTCGACTGGCGGCTGACATTGGCCGCGATCTCGGCCGAGGCCAGCTTGCGCAGCGCCACGCGGGCGACGGCCGCGGCCAGCGGATTGCCGCCGAAGGTGGTGCCGTGGGCACCGAACTGCATGGTCTCGGCCACCTTCGGGCCGGCCAGCATCGCGCCGATCGGGAAACCACCGCCCAGTGCCTTGGCCAGGGTCACCATGTCCGGCACCACGTCATCCTGCCAATGCGCGAACAAGGTACCGGTACGGCCCATGCCGGCCTGGATCTCGTCCAGCACCAGCAGTGCGTTGTGCTGGTCGCACAGTTCGCGCACGCGCTTGAGGAACCCGGACTTGGCCGGCATCACCCCGCCCTCGCCCTGGATCGGCTCCAGCATCACCGCCGCCACGTCGCCAGCGGCCATCGCCGTTTCCAGCTGCACTTCATCGTTGAAGTCGATGTAGCGGAAGCCCCCCGGCAGCGGCTCGTAGCCTTCCTGGTACTTCGGCTGCGCGGTGGCGGTCACCGCGCCCATGGTGCGGCCGTGGAAGCTGCCGCGGAAGGTGATGATCACGCGCTTGTCGGCCGGGCGGCCCTGACTGGAGGCCCACTTGCGGACCATCTTGATCGCCACTTCGTTGGCTTCGGCGCCGGAGTTGCACAGGAATACGCGCTCGGCGAAGCGGCTGGCCTTCACCAGTTCCTCGGCCAGGTGCAGCGGCGGCGCGCTGTAGAACACGTTGCTGGTGTGCCACAGCTTGCCGGCCTGTTCGACCAGCGCGGCGACCAGGTCCGGGTCGTTGTGGCCCAGGCCGCACACGGCGATGCCCGCGGCCAGATCGATGAACTCACGGCCCTGGCTGTCCCACACGCGGGCGCCCTGGCCTCGCTCCAGCACCACCTGGCGGGGCTTGTACACCGGCAGGTAGTAGTGCGACAGGGAGATCAGCGGATCGGTAGCGGCGGTCATGGCGGTCAGCAGGGTTCAGGAATGCCCATTCTCGCGCTGGAACCCGTGCGGCACAATGCACGCATGCGACCGTTTTCCGCCCCCCAGCTGAACCCCGCCACCGAGACCGGCTGGCGCCGCCGGTGGTTCGACATCATCTACCGCCACGACAGCCGGCCCTCGCGCAATTTTGACCTGCTGCTGGTGTACGCGATCATCGCCAGCGTGCTGGTGGTGATGTTCGACAGCGTGCAGCGCTTCCACATCGCCCATGCCGACTGGCTGTACGTGCTGGAATGGGGCTTCACCATCCTGTTCACCGCCGAATACGTGCTGCGGCTGGTGGTGGTCAAGCGCCCGCTGCGCTACGCGGTGAGCATCTGGGGCATCATCGACTTGGCCTCGATCCTGCCGACCTACCTGTCGCTGTTCATTCCCGGTGCGCAGAGCCTGCTGGTGGTGCGCGCACTGCGCATCCTGCGCGTGTTCCGCATCCTCAAGCTGACCCGCTACATCGAAGAAAGCGGCGTGCTGATGCAGTCGCTGTGGCGCAGCCGGCGCAAGATCCTGCTGTTCCTGTTCACGGTGGTCACCATCACCATCATCGCCGGCACGCTGATGTACGTGATCGAGGGACCGAACCATGGCTTCACCAGCATTCCCAGCAGCATGTACTGGGCAGTGGTGACGATGGCCACGGTCGGCTTCGGCGACATCGTGCCGCAGACCGTGCTCGGCCGCTTCGTCACCTCGGTGCTGATCCTGATCGGTTACAGCATCATCGCCGTGCCCACCGGCATCTACACCGCCGAACTGGCCAGCACCATGCGCGATGCCGAGCTGGCCGCGCGCCGCGATGCACGTGGCTGCCCGCACTGCGGGCTGGAGGGCCACGAGCCGGATGCGCGGCACTGCCGCAAGTGTGGCGGACCGCTGCCGGATACGTTCAGCCACTGACGATGAGCCCGGCCGACGGCCGGCCCCACCGAAGCCAGCGGAGTAGATCCACGCCATGCGTGGATGAAGCCCCACCGGAGCCATCGCGGTGCGAACCAAGGTCCGCACCCACCAAAGGCACACAGCAGATCCGCGCGATGGACGAATGCGGCATCCCGCATCCATCCATCGCAGTCGACCCACTGGCTCAATTCATGCGATTGCTGGTGGTCACCAGATCGTTGTAGGCGGCCATCACTGCCGCCTCCGAGCCCGCAGGCGCCGATCCGACACGGCCACTGGATGCCCGTTCTTCCTCGCGCTCACGTTCGGTGAATGCCTTACCTGACGCAAGGCGGTCGACGCGGCGGCCGGCATCCCGGATCAGTACGTCCGTCGACCGCTGTACATGCGCCCACAGCGGGTTGTCCTTGCCCACGCCTGCATCCTGCATTTCCTTGACCAGCGCTTGGTAATCGGCCAGCTGTGTGCGCGCCACCTGCAGGTCCGGCGCCTCTCCCTGCAGCGACAGTGCCAAGCGCTTGCCGTCACCGATGATGCGCAGGTGGTAGTACGCCAGCGAACGACCTTCGTCCGCTTCGATCTGCTTGAGCTGCGCGGCACGGCGTTCCTCCTCGTTCTTCTCCAGCGCCGCGTCCAGGGCCTCGCTGGCCTTGAAGAAGTCAGCGTAGGCCTGCATCAGCGGCGCATGCTGGGCGCGCATCCCTTCGCCGTTGTCGCGCCGATAGTCCTCACGGGTGAAATAGCCATCAGCGCGTTCGATCAGCGCATACAACGACTGGAAGGCCGTCTGGTACTGCCGCACCGGCTCATCCAGCGGCGTGGCCGGCGTCCGGGCCAACGCATCGGTCAGCGGTTGGCCGCAGTACTCGACACGATGCGACAGCACCTTGCCCGGCGAGCGCGGCTGCGCTTCCTTGCCCGTCGGCCCCGCTTCGGGATCCTTGATCCAGCCGGTATAGGTCTGGAAGCCCTCGTGGATGGGCTGTTCGACGCCGTTGTAGCACTCGATGTAGGCGTTGATCTTCTGCAGGCCCGGATCGGCCACCGGCAGTCCTGCCGATCCGTTGCAACCAGAGAGGGCGGCGGCAGCGCCGAGCATAAGCAGAGAAAGTACACGCGCGGAAGAATTCAAACCGGTTCCTTGCAGATATGAGACGGCGCACATTCGCGCGCGCGGTGGAACAGCCCGCATATGCGGACGCCGATGCCATCGAGACGACGGGGCACCCCATCCTTCACGTCGCAATCAGCCTGCTCGAATGCGACAGAAGTGGGGGCAGCGCCCCGGATTACTGGCGGTTGCTCTGGAACACCAGTGCGTTGTAGATGTGCAGCAGTCGCCCGGCCGAGCCGCTCGGCGCCATCGAGGGCGAATCAAGCATGCGTCGTTCGAAGTCGGTGTAGGGCGTGTTCGCGCTGACGCGCTGCAGGCGCTCCTTGCCTTCGCGGCGGAAGTTCTCGGCCTCGCGTTCGAAGCTGTTCCAGTCCAGCTTGCCCGGCTCCTGATCGGCCACCTTGGCATGCGCTTCGTCGGAAATGCGGTTGAAGGCGTCCAGCCGCTCCCGTGCCCGGGCCACGTCGAAGTCGTCCTCGCCCATCATCTCCATGATCGCTTTCGCTTCCAGCATCATCGCCAGTCGGTAGTACTCGCGGGTGCGTCCTTCGGCCTGCTCCAGCGCCTTGAGCTGTTCGCGCTGGGCAGCGTCGTTCTGGCGCTCCAGTTCGGTGTTGAATGTTTCACTGGCAACCACGAAATCCTTGAAGGCGGTCATCAACGGCGCGTGCAGCTGCTTGCCCTTGGCAAACTTGTCGTCTTCGAAGTCCTGACGCTCGTAGTAGTCGTGGGCTTCCTTGCTGATCGGCACCAGCGCCTTCAGCGCCTGCTGGTAGTGGCCGGCAGCGGCATCGAGATCGGCAAGCGCCGGCTTGGCAGCGATCGCCTCGGTCACGGGGGCGTCGCATTGCTTCATGTCGTAATCGCCGATCTCGAACGGTCCGTACACGTTCGTCTCGCGCCCGCTCGGGCCGGCATCCACGTCCTTGATCCAGCGCGTGTAGGACTGGATGCTGCCGTGCGTTTTCGAATCAAGCGCGTTGAAGCAGCCAATGTAGGCGTTGAGCTTTGCGGTCAACTGCTGTTGGGCGTCGGCCGGCGCCGCGCTGGCCTCCGGCTTGCCGGCGGAACCCGCGTCGGCTCCGGTTGCGGGCGCCTTGCCACCACAGGCAGCCAGAAGAAGCGACAGCGAAGCGGCCAGCGCCGCGATGGAAAGAGTACGTGACATGGGCTCACATCCCTGTTGAAAACGATTACAGCCGCGCATTCTAGCGCAGCCGGCCGAAGGCGGCAGCCATCGGCCTTTTCCCACCGGCAGGATCAATCCAGGAACAGATCCGGCAGCAGCGGCCGCGACGCATCCACCGCATACCCGGAAAGATCGGTCACGCCGGCTTCGGCCAGCACCTCGTCATCGATCAGGAAACGGCCGTGGAAACCGGCCGCCTCGCGCACCAGCACCGCGTGTGCCGCGTCGGCCATGATCTGCGGCGTGCGGCAGCCACCGACGTCCACGCCGGGAATCATGTTGATCGCATCGGTCGCAATGACCGTGCGCGGCCACAGCGCATTGACCGCCACGCCCTGCGGGCCGAACTCGGCGGCCAGGCCGAGGGTGACAAAACTCATGCCCATCTTCGCCAGTGTGTAGCCGGTATGCGCGCCCCACCACTTGGGCTCGAGGCTCGGCGGCGGCGCGAGGGTCAGGATATGCGGGTTCGGCGCCTGCAGCAGGTACGGCAGGCAGGCCTGCGCGCACAGGAAGCTGCCGCGCGAATTGACCTGCTGCATCAGGTCGAAGCGCTTCATCGGCGTGTCCAGGGTGCCGCGCAACCAGATGGCGCTGGCGTTGTTGACCAGGATGTCGATGCCACCGAAGGTGTCCACGGCGGCAGCAACGGCCGCCTGCACCTGGTCTTCTTCGCGGATGTCGCACTTCAGCGCAAGGCCCTGGCCACCGGCTGCAGTGACGACCTCGGCAGCACTGTGGATGGTGCCCGGCAGCTTCGGATTGGGCACCGACGACTTGGCGGCAATGGCGACGTTGGCGCCGTCACGCGCGGCGCGCAACGCGATCGCCAGGCCGATGCCACGCGAGGCACCGGTGATGAAAAGGGTTTTGCCCTGCAGACTGCCCACGTTCCACACTCCAGCGTATGCAATGAGCCGCTAGTATGCCGCGCCGACGCGGAGTTCACCGCACGTTGACGATACTGGCGCCCCGGTCACTGCACGAGGTCCATGCCATGCGCTGTTCCCGCCTGTTGTTGCCTGCCCTGGGCCTGGCCCTGCTCACCGCCTGCCAGGGCCGCTCGCCCGAACCCGGCAGCGCGCCGGCCAAGGATGACGCCGCCAGCGTCGACAAGGCCACCGGTGATGGCAAGCTGCGCTGGAGCGAGGCCGTTGTCTGGGATGGTGACCTCAACGCCTGCCGCCAGGGCGACAGCGCGGCCACCCGCGATTGCCTGCGCGATGCGATGCGGTCCGGTGGGGCCAGTGCCGATGCGGTCACTGCGGCCGAGCAGCTGTCCACCGGTGGCGAACTGGCCTACGTGACCGCCTGGCATGAACACGACGGCCTGGGCGTGGCCACCGTCGAGTATCCGTTCCGCGCCAATACCAATGAAGGCACGCGCCTGGTCGATGCCGCAGGCAAGCGTATCGACGTGGATGCGGTGCAGCTGGACGACACGCTGCGCGCCGATCCCGGCGTGCAGGAGGTGCTCAAGGCGCATCCGCAGGCCACGCCGTTCGCGCCGGCGCAGGCCGCGGGTACCGCGGCGCTGGATGGGGGCGGCATCCGCCTGCTGTACCGCACGCCGCTGCGCGACTGCCATGCGTGCCCGGACGTGGGCCAGCTGCAGATCGGCTATGACTTCGATGGCAAGCGCAACTTCATCGGCCAGCAGGTGGTGCCGGTGACGCCGTAGGGGTTTGCCGCGCCATGCGGCAACGCGCATCCACGCATGGCGTGGATCTACTGATATCCGCGCACCTGCTTGCTCAGCAGGTGCGGCGCGATCCATCGATGCACCGGTGCCACCGGCAGCATGTACAGGCGGCCGAACGCGTTGTGGGTGTGCACCACCGTCGCCACTTCCAACATATCGCCGTGCCATTGCAGCGCCAGCTGCACGCGCAGATGGCGGTCGTTGTCTTCCAGCACGATGGCATCCTCGCCCAGCGCCTGCAGGGTGAAGATGCCGAGGCGTTGCCCGGGCTGCGGGTCGGCGGTCTGCTGCACTCCGCGCAGCGAGCCGAGATCCTTCATGCCCAGCAGCCGCATGCCCCTGTTGCGCAGCGCCATCAGTCCATCGAACCAGCCGGGCACCGTCGCGGCCATATCGCGGTAGGCCTGCAGCGCCGAACGGCCGTTGCGCGGCGCCGCCTCTTGGCAGGCATGGACGAAATCGGCACCCGGCAGTTGCGAACGCAGCACGCTGCCTTCGCTCAGCTGGGCGCTCACGGCTTGGGGCCCTGCCCTTCGTTGTCTTCCCAATGCAGGATGCGGCGGGTGACGAAGCGGTAGACCGGCTTGCCGGTGGCGAACCAGAGATCGCGTACCCACGACGTGCGCTTGAGCACGCGCTTCTCCACCGGCGTCAGCGACTCCCGGCAGTACATGCGCTTGTGCTTGAGCAGGTGGCGCAGGTCCTCGCGCGCCAACAGGCGCATCCAGCGCGAGCGCGGGTCGCCGATCACTGCCAGCTGGAAGTCGATCAGGGCCGGTCGACCGTCCTCGGTCACCAGCCAGTTGGCTTCCTTGGCCAGGTCGTTGTGGGCCACACCGCGCCGATGCAGCTGCTGCAGCAGACGGCGTGCGGCGCGGAACCAGGCCACGTCACCACGCGGCGGGCGCTGGTACATCGCGTCGCCGGCCATGAAGCTGCGGTCGAGGTGGCGGCCATCCCAGTCCAGCAGTTGCGGCACGTCGGCCATGCCATGGATGTGGCGCAATGCACGCGCTTCGCGTCGCGCCAACCACCACGCTGGCAACCGCAGCCACAGCGGCGTGGCCCCCAGATCGCGGCGCACGAAGGGGCCTTCAGGCCCCTGCACGAGGAGGATCCGGCCGAAACTGTCGGCCTTCAGTGCATGCGTTGGCGCGTCATTGGATACAGGCATGGCGACATTCTAGGCGATGGCGCCGGTTGCAAACGGTCACCAAGCGGCTGGGAACCAGTCACCTTCACGCCCCTATAATCGGGCAATGGACTCTTCATGGATCGACGCCACCCTCGCGTGGATTGCCGCTCATCCCGTGTTGGCGGGTGCGGTCATCTTTCTGATCGCCTTCTGCGATGCGGTCATCATTCTTGGCGCCATCGTGCCGGCGCTGCCGTTGCTGTTCGCCGTTGGCGTGTTCATCGGCCTGGGCCAGATCTCCGGGCCGTATGCGGTTGCCGCCGCGGCGCTGGGTGCGTTCGCCGGTGATGGCATCAGCTACTGGATAGGCCGGCGCTGGGGCGACCGCCTGCGTGGCGTCTGGCCGTTCAGCCGCTACCCGCAGCTGCTTGACCGGGGCGAGAACCTGTTCCGCCGCAATGCGTTCAAGAGCATCCTGATCGCCCGCTATGTCGGTGCCATCCGGCCGTTCGTGCCCGCCATTGCCGGCATGATGAAAATGCCCGCCAGCCGTTACGTGCAGGCCAGTGGCATCGCCAGTATTTCCTGGGCTGTGCTGTTCCTGGCACCGGGCTGGATTCTTGGCGAAGCCTATGATGCCGTCGCTGCCGTTGCCGGCCGGCTGGTGGTGGTGGTGGGCTTGTTGGCAGTGATCCTCAGCCTGGTCTGGGCCATCGTGCTGTACGGCTATCGCTGGTCGGCCGCGCGCATGGACAGCTGGCTGGCGCGGCTGCTCGACTGGTCCAACCGGCACCCGACGCTGGGCCGCTACACGGTGGGCGTGCTCGACCCGAAGCGCCGCGAATCGGTGCCGCTGGCGATGCTGGCGCTGATGCTGCTGTTGTTGGGCTGGGGCTGGTTCGCGCTGCTGACGGTGGTGGTCGCCCATGGCGAGCCGTTGGCGGTGGACCTGCTGGTGCACCAGGCGATGCTGGCCCTGCGCAATCCGCTGGCCGACTACCCGATGGCCGCGTTGGCCTCGCTCGGCGCATGGCAGGTGCTGCTGCCGGCAACCGCTGCCGCGATGGGCTATCTGGTCTGGCGCCGGCGCTGGATGGCGGCCGCCCATTGGCTGGCCGCATTGGCCTTCGGCCTGGCCCTGACCAAACTGCTCGGCGCCACCGTCGATGTGGTGCGCCCGATCGATGCCAGCAGCGGCTTCGGCTTCCCGTCGGTGTCGGTGACCATGGCCACCATCACCTTCGGCTTCTTCGCGGTGCTGATCGCCCGCGAAATGCCCGGCCGCACGCGCGTCTGGCCCTACCTGGTGTCGGGCATCGTGGTCAGCCTGATCGGCTTTGCGCGCCTGTACCTGGGTGCGCACTGGCTGAGCGATGTCATCGGCGGCATGTTGTTCGGCACCTTCTGGCTGCTGGTGCTGGGCATCGCCTACCGCCGCCGCTTCAACCGCTCGTTCTGGGTCAAGCCGGTGGCATGGCTGTTCTACGGCGTCTTCGTGGTGGCGGCGATGTGGTACGCGCCGCGCAACATCGCCATCAAGCTGGAACGCTTCGAGCCGACCCTGCCGGCGCCGCTGGCGATGGACGCGCAGGCCTGGTGGCAGCACGACTGGGCGAAGCTGCCGGCGCGTCGCAACGAATTCGACGATGACCAGCGCTGGCCACTGGACGTGCAGGTGGCCGGTCCGTTGGCGCCGCTGCAAGCGCAGCTGGAAGCGCGCGGCTGGCAGGTACAGGCCCAGGCCGGCTGGCAGGAAGCGCTGCTGATGCTGGACAAGAACACCGGCGCCAATGAACTGCCGGTACTGCCGGCGACACTGGATACGCGCGTTGAAGCGCTGCTGATGGTGCGCCAGGGCGCGCAGGCCGACGAGCGTTACGTACTGCGCTTGTGGCAGGCGCCGGCGCAGCTGCAGCCGGGCGACACCCCGTTGTGGCTGGGCAGCGCACAGACCCTGCGCTACGAGCGCCACTTCCAGTGGATCGGCATGTGGCACCCGGTGCGAGGCATTGACCCGGCGTTGAATGCGGTCAAGGAAGCGGTGCAGTCGTTGCCGCAGCGCGAGGATGTGCAGCCGGAGACCGGGCTGCCGGTACTGCGGTTGAAGACCGCCACTCCGTAACGAAGCCGCCGGGCATGGCCCGGCGCTACCGTCCCGCTCTGGTAGTTGCCAACCTTGGTTGGCGCTTTCGGGAAAGGCTGCCAACCAAGGTTGGCATCTACCGACGACGCCGGGCCATGCCCGGCGAGCACCGCGGCCGGGCTCTTACGGCATCCAGCCCAGCAGTTGCTGCAGGCGCTGGTGCGGGTCGTCCAGCTGCAGCAGTTGCAGGCGCTGCTGTTCGCTCAGCGGCAGCAGCTCGGCCAGCCGCCAGCTGACCCAGCTGGCCTGGTCCATCAAGGCCGGCGAGGCCGGTGCGAACGCCGTGCCCGCCTGCTCGATGATGTGGTCCAGTACCGTCGCCAGCAACGCATGCTGCGGACGCAGTTCGTCATCGGGATCCTCATCGCACCAGCGCACATCGGCAACCACCAGCCCGTTGTCGCGCACGCGCGTTCGCTCGACGTGGAAACGACGGGTGCCGCGCAATCGCAGCTGCAGCACGCCATCGGCGCCGACATCGAAATCCTCGATCTTCACCTGCACGCCGAAGGCGGCCGGCGTTGCAGGCGCTCCCACTTCGTTTCCTTCCAGGATCAGGCAGACACCGAAACCTTCGCCGCTGCGGCCGGTTTCGCGCACCAGATCCAGGTAGCGTGGCTCGAAGACACGCAGGCCGATGGCCGCGCCCGGCAGCAGCGTCGTATGCAGCGGGAACAGCGGCAGCGAACCCTCACTGCTCATCGTGCCTGCAGCCCTGCAAGGAAGCGGCGCGGCGCGCCGTCGAAGCCGCCGTTGGACATGAACACCACATGGTCGCCGCTGCGCACGTCGGCCTGCAGCTGCGCCAACAGCGCATCGGTGTCGGCCACGGCATGCGCCTGTCCGCGCACCGCCGCGATCACCGCTGCCGCATCCCAGGCCAGCTCCGGGCGGTGCAGGAACACCACCTCATCGGCGAGTGCCAAGGACGGTGCCAGTGCTTGTGCGTGAGCGCCCAACCGCATCGAATTGCTGCGCGGCTCCATCGCCACCACGATGCGGGCATCACCGACCTTGGCACGCAGGCCTTCGAGCGTGGTCGCAATCGCGGTCGGGTGATGGGCGAAGTCGTCGTAGACGGTGATGCCATCGTGGTTGCCGATCACTTCCATGCGCCGCTTGACGCTGCGGAAGCGCGCCAACGCCGGGATCACCTCGGCCGGCGCGACACCCACGGCGTGCGCAGCGGCCAATGCAGCCAGGCCATTGAGCACATTGTGCCGGCCCAGCAGCGACCAGTGCACATCACCCAGCGCCTGCCCGCGATGATGGACGCGGAACGCGCTGCCATCGGCGGCCAACAGCTCGGCATGCCATTCCAGCGCGGGGTCGAAGCCGAAGCGTTCGACCGGGGTCCAGCAGCCCATCGCCAGCACTTCGGCCAGGTGCGCGTCTTCGCCATTGACGATCAGGCGGCCGCGCGCCGGCACGGTACGCACCAGGTGGTGGAACTGGCGCTGGATCGCCGCCACGTCGGGGAAGATGTCGGCGTGGTCGTATTCAAGGTTGTTGAGGATCGCCACCAGCGGCCGGTAGTGCACGAACTTGCTGCGCTTGTCGAAGAACGCGGTGTCGTACTCGTCGGCTTCGACAACGAACTCGCGGCCTTGGCCCAAGCGGGCGGACACGCCGAAGTCCTCGGCCACGCCGCCGATAAGGAAGCCGGGGGAGCGACCGGCATTCTCCAGCAGCCAGGTCAGGATGGTGGTGGTGGTGGTCTTGCCATGGGTACCGGCCACGGCCAGGGTGTCACGGCCCGGCAGGACCTGCTCGGACAGCCACTGGGCGCCGGAAATGTAGCGCTGGCCGGCGTCCAGGACGGCTTCGACGGCAGGATTGCCGCGCGACAGCGCGTTGCCGATCACCACCTGCCCGGTGCCCTCCGGCACGCTGTCGGCGCGGTAGCCCTGGTCCAGGGTGATGCCCAGCTGCTCGAGCTGGGTCGACATCGGCGGATAGATGGCCTGGTCGCTGCCACTGACCGTATGGCCCAGTTCCCGCGCCAGGGCGGCCACGCCACCCATGAAGGTGCCGGCGATTGCAAGGATATGTACGCTGCTCATGACCGGGGATTGTGACCGATCACGGCTGTATAGGGCCATTGTCAGCACCGGGGTAAGAGAACCCCTACAGCTGCTGTGAGAAAACTCCAGCCACATGTCAGGGAATTCCTGATAGCGATGTTCTGTGAACCCGGACACAATTCAGGATGCCAGCCGCAGTACCCGAACCGGTCCTACTCCCCAAGAGGCCATCCCCAAGGGAGCTCATGCTGTGGGGGCCCTGAGCAAGCCCTTTGCTGGCACCTATGAAACGAAACAGGCCTGATCCTCGCGGATCAGGCCTGTTTTTTTGCGCTTGCGGTGGCCGGCATCAACCGGCCACGAGGGTCAGCGCTTGATCGCCGCCAGGATGCGGGCTTCGATCTCGTCCAGTTCGCCGACGCCATCGACGCGGGCCAGGGTGCCCCGGCCGGCGTAGAAGTCCACCACCGGAGCAGTCTGCTCGGTGTAGACCTGCAGGCGCTTGCGCACCGATTCCGGATTGTCGTCGGCGCGGCCCTGCTCCTGCGCACGGCCGGCGATGCGCTCGACCAGCAGTTCGGTGGCCACGTCCAGCTGCACCACGGCATCCAGCGGCTGGCCGATCTCGGCCAGCATGCCGTCCAGCGCGTTGGCCTGGGCCACATTGCGCGGATAGCCGTCAAGGATGAAGCCCTTGGCGACATCGGCCTGGGCCAGGCGCGACTTCAGCATGCCCAGCAGGATCTCATCGGACACCAGGTTGCCGGCATCCATCACCGACTTGGCCTGCTTGCCCAGCTCCGAGCCGGCGGCAATTTCAGCGCGCAGCATGTCGCCGGTGGAAATGTGGGCGATCTCGAGCTTTTCCTTCAGGCGCGTCGCCTGTGTCCCCTTGCCCGAACCGGGCGGTCCCAACAGAACCAATCGCATTGACCTGACTCCAACGTGTTGAAAATAAAGAAGGTTCGCGCCCCGGACGGTCCGGTATCGCTGCACCGCAATAGCGCCACTTTAGCGCATCCGGGTAATGTCCCTGCAATGTCCCCTCCCCCGAACAGGTAGAAGCATGCGCAACGGCACCCTCCTTTACGCCCAGTCCGGCGGCGTCACCGCCGTCATCAACGCCACTGCCGCGGCGGTGATCGAACAGGCCCGCGCCAAGGGAATCAAGGTCCTGGCTGCGCGCAACGGCATCCTCGGCGCCCTGCGCGAGGAGCTGATCGACACCAGCAAGGAGAGTGCTGCGGCCATCCGCGCCCTGGCCCACACCCCCGGCGGCGCGTTCGGCTCGTGCCGGGTCAAGCTGAAATCGCTGGAGGCCGACCGTGCGCGTTACGACCGCCTGCTGGAGGTCCTGCGCGCCCATGACGTGCGCTGGTTCCTCTACAACGGCGGCAACGACTCGGCCGACACCGCACTGAAGGTGTCGCAGCTGGCAAAAAGCTCCGGCTACGACCTGACCTGCATCGGCGTGCCCAAGACCATCGACAACGATCTGGCGGTGACCGACACCTGCCCCGGCTTCGGCTCGGCGGCCAAGTACACGGCCGTGTCCGTGCGCGAAGCGGCGTTGGACGTGGCCGCGATGGCCGAGACCTCCACCCGCGTCTTCATCTACGAGGCGATGGGCCGCCACGCCGGCTGGCTGGCCGCGGCCGCCGGCCTGGCCGGCACCGGCGAGGACGACGCCCCGCACATCATCCTGCTGCCCGAGCGCGCCTATGACGAGGCCGCGTTCCTGGCCAAGGTCAAGGCCGTGGTCGCGCGCGTGGGCTACTGCGTGGTGGTGGCGTCGGAAGGCATCGCCACCGCCGATGGCCGCTTCGTCGCCGACGCCGGCGGCGGCAAGGACTCCTTCGGCCATTCGCAGCTGGGCGGCGTGGCCGCGCATCTGGCCGGGCGGGTCAAGGACCAGTTGGGGCTGAAGGTGCACTGGGCCCTGCCCGACTACCTGCAGCGCTCAGCCCGCCACCTGGCCAGCAAAACCGACTGGGAACAGGCCCAGGCGGTCGGCAAGGCCGCGGTGCAGCTGGCGCTGAAGGGCCAGAACGGGGTGATGCCGGTGATCGTGCGCAGCAGCGATGCACCGTATCGCTGGAAGATCGAAGCCGCACCGCTGTCGAAGATTGCCAACCACGAGAAGAAGATGCCGGCCAGCTTCATCCGTCGCGATGGATTCGGCATCACGGCCAAGGCGCGCGCCTACCTGCAGCCGTTGATCAAGGGCGAAGCACCGTTGCCCTACGGTAGCGATGGCCTGCCCAAGTACGTGACGCTGAAGAACGTGGCGGTGAAGCAGAAGCTGCCTGCGTTCGAAGGCTGACCCCCTCCGTCCCCTTTTTGCGAGGAATGCCATGGCGTTGCGTGTTGTTCGACTTGGCTCAGCGCGCGCGCCCGGTGAAGGCCTGCGCATCGGCACCGTGCGGCGCCCGCCGCGCGGTGTGCCGCGCAGCGAATTTGCCCGGCAGGACTGGTACGACGTGTGGTTCCCGACGCTGTCACCCAGCGCGGAGCTGGTGAAACAGGCGCATGAGGCGAAGAGCGCCGCCGACTGGACGGCGTTCTTCCGTCACTACAACGCCGAAATGAAGGCGCCCGATGCAGCGCATGCGCTGGACCTGCTCGCAGCGCTGTCGCAGCACAGCGATATCGCGGTGGGCTGCTATTGCGAGGACGAGGCGCATTACCACCGGTCGGCACTGCGCGATCTGCTGATGGCGCGTGGAGCGAGGCTTGCGGATTGATCGCGGGGTTGCCGGCCAGCGGCCGGCACTACCCAGGTCTCACACCCAGTAGATCCACGCCATGCGTGGATGCTCGGCCTCAATTGCAGGCTTTGCCCAGGCCTCCCTCCCAGTAGATCCACGCCATGCGTGGATGCTTGGCCTCAATTGCAGGCTTTGCCCAAGTCTCCCTCCCAGTAGATCCACGCCATGCGTGGATGCTCGGCCTCAATTGCAGGCTTTGCCTTCCATCTGCAGCTGCGCGGCGAACATCGTCACCTGCGGGATCTTGCCGGCAGCGGCCTGCTTCTTGGCTTCCTCCAGATAGATGCGCGACTGTCCCTGCCCATCCAGCGCCTGGGCGTTGTTCACCGGCAGACGCCACACGCGCACCACCGCGTGCTGCGCCGGGCAGGCGGCATTCGGAACACGGATCACATCATTGAGTTTCCAGCCCTTGTCCGCACTCGGTTGCGCCTTGCTGTAGTCGACAAAGCGGGCACGCGGCTGGCACTGCTCGCTGGTGCGCACCGCCGAGAAACGATAGGGCTCCGCCGCCTGGCCGGTGAACGCGCCTTCCAGGCGGGCACAGGCTTCGGGAATCTGCCGCAGCGTGTGCACCGCGCCGACCGCTTGTGGTGCACCCACCGCGCGCTGCAGTTCCGGTGCTTCCGCCGCGAAGGCAGGCAGGGCCGGGGCCAGAACGGCAAGCATCAACAGGGACAGGCGCATGGGGATTCTCCGACGGGACTGCGCGCAGGCTTGCAGAGGTTGGCTTAACGGGGTGCAAAGGTGGCGATGGGGACGACGGATATCGCATCGGTGCAGCAACCGCTGCGCTCGCCGGGCGCGGCCCGGCGCTACCATCCGGGCGCGGGTGCACGCATACTGCGGACACCAGGGAATGCTGAACACCGCCATACGTCGGACGACCACCAAGGTCGGTACGGGTTGGTTCCAGGCTGC
Organism: Stenotrophomonas sp. FW305-C-20-S1; assembly: GCF_058783335.1. Classification (NCBI taxonomy): domain Bacteria; kingdom Pseudomonadati; phylum Pseudomonadota; class Gammaproteobacteria; order Lysobacterales; family Lysobacteraceae; genus Stenotrophomonas; species Stenotrophomonas sp. FW305-C-20-S1. The sequence goes on from NZ_JBYTEK010000023.1 coordinate 40,428, forward strand.
AGCCCGTCGTCCCCCTCGTGGTGCCGTTCATCGCCACTGGATGCTTGTCCATCCATTCTGCGGAGGGGTCTAATGCTGGAACGTCACGGGCTGTCATTGGCGCTGGGCTGCGCCATTCTCGCGATCCTGTACGGAATCGTCTCGGCGCGCTGGATCCTGCGCCAACCCACCGGCAATGAACGCATGGTCGCCATCGCCACGGCCATCCAGGAAGGCGCGCGCGCCTACCTCAACCGCCAGTACCTGACCATCGGCATCGCCGGCGTGGTGCTGTTCGTGCTGGTCGGCATCTTCCTGAGCTGGTACACCGCGATCGGCTTCGCGGTCGGTGCGGTGCTGTCCGGTGCGGCGGGCTACATCGGCATGAACGTGTCGGTGCGCGCCAACGTACGCACCGCAGAGGCGGCGCGCCACGGCATCAGCGCGGCAATGGACGTGGCCTTCCGCGGCGGTGCGATCACCGGCATGCTGGTGGTCGGCCTGGGCCTGCTCGGCGTGGCCGGCTACTACGCGTTGCTGCTGCGCATGGGCCTGCCGATGGAACAGGCACTGCATGCACTGGTCGGCCTGGCCTTCGGCTCATCGCTGATCTCGATCTTCGCGCGCCTGGGCGGCGGCATCTTCACCAAGGGGGCCGATGTCGGCGCCGATCTGGTCGGCAAGGTCGAAGCAGGCATTCCCGAAGACGACCCGCGCAATCCGGCGGTGATCGCCGACAACGTCGGCGACAACGTGGGCGACTGCGCCGGCATGGCCGCCGATCTGTTTGAAACCTATGCGGTCACCGTGATCGCCACCATGCTGCTGGGCAGCCTGATGCTGGCCGAGGCCGGCGCCAATGCGGTGCTGTATCCGCTGGTGCTGGGCGGTGTTTCGATCATCGCTTCGATCATCGGCGCGCTGTTTGTGAAGGTGAAGCCCGGTGGCTCGATCATGGGCGCGCTGTACAAGGGCGTGATTGTCTCCGGTGTGCTGGCAGCGATCGCGTTCTATCCGATCACCACAGGACTGATGGCGGACAACGTGCACGGGCCGATGGCGCTGTATGGCTGTGCGCTGATCGGCCTGGTATTGACCGGCCTGATCGTGTGGATCACCGAGTACTACACCGGTACCCAGTACAAGCCGGTGCAGCATGTGGCACAGGCCTCGACCACCGGCCATGGCACCAACATCATCGCCGGTCTCGGCATCTCGATGAAGTCCACCGCCCTGCCGGTGATTGCCGTCTGCGCGGCGATCTGGGGCGCGCACGCGCTGGCCGGGTTGTACGGCATCGCCATCGCCGCCACCGCAATGCTGTCGATGGCGGGCATGATCGTCGCACTCGATGCCTACGGGCCGATCACCGACAACGCTGGTGGCATCGCCGAGATGGCAGAGCTGCCTTCGGAGATCCGCGACATCACCGATCCGCTGGATGCGGTGGGCAACACCACCAAGGCGGTCACCAAGGGCTATGCCATCGGTTCGGCAGCACTGGCCGCGCTGGTGTTGTTCGCCGACTACACGCACAACCTGCAGGCGGCCAATCCCGGTCAGGAGTTCCGCTTCGACCTCAGCGACCACACGGTGATCATCGGCCTGCTGATCGGTGGCCTGATTCCGTACCTGTTCGGTGCGATGGCGATGGAAGCCGTCGGTCGCGCGGCCGGCGCGGTCGTGGAGGAAGTGCGGCGGCAGTTCCGCGAGATTCCCGGCATCATGCAGGGCACCGCCAAGCCGCAGTACGACAAGGCGGTGGACATGCTGACCCGCTCGGCAATCCGCGAAATGATCGTACCGTCGCTGCTGCCGGTGGCCGTGCCGGTGGTGGTCGGTCTGCTGCTGGGGCCACGCGCGCTGGGTGGGCTGCTGATCGGCACGATCGTCACCGGGCTGTTCGTGGCCATTTCGATGACCACCGGCGGCGGTGCCTGGGACAACGCCAAGAAGTACATCGAGGATGGCCACTTCGGCGGCAAGGGCAGCGAGGCACACAAGGCAGCGGTGACCGGCGACACCGTCGGTGACCCGTACAAGGACACCGCCGGCCCGGCGATCAACCCGCTGATCAAGATCATCAACATCGTGGCGCTGCTGCTGGTGCCGTTGCTGTAGATCCACGCCATGCGTGGATGGCGGCTCCGATGGGGTCGCCTCCGATGGGGTCAGAGCCCTTTCCTGTGGAAAGGGATCCGACCCCGCCGACGATCACCGCCCGCGCAGGAAGAACGCGACGGGCACCATCACCTCCACCGGGTCGCCGGCCACATCGGCCGGCGGCGCCGGCACCGGGCTGGCGCGCTGCACCGTGTCCAGCGTCTCCTGGTCGAGCAGTGCGAAGCCGCTGCTGCGCTCGATACGCGGCGCCGATACGCGGCCGTCGCGGGCAACGGCAAAGCGCACATAGGCCACGCCCTGCTGGCGCAACCGTTCGGACTGGCGTGGATAGCGCCGATGCTGTTGCAGGTGTCCCAGCAGCACCCCCTGCCAGGTGGCGTTGGCACTGCTGCGTTCGCCGGCCGTGGTACGGGGTGCGGCGTAGCTCGCTGCGGCCTGGGCAGGAACGTCCGGCGGCGCCAGCGTGCGATCGATGTTGCTGTCCGCCGCTTCCTCTGCCGGTTTCGCAGGTGGCTCGGCCGGGGCCGCCAGTTCGCCTTGGGGCAGCGCCGGCGCCTTGATCCGTTCTTGTTGCTTGGGCACGGTCACGCGCCGCTGCTGCTCCTGCTGCAGCGGTCCGGCCGGCAGCGCGCGCGGCGGTACCGGTGGGGCCTGTGCGGCGGGAGCCAGTTCCAGCATCAAAGCGGCAGGAGGTGCCGCTGCCACGACCGGCGGCGTACGCGATGCCCACCACCACGCCGTAGCGATCAGCACCGCATGGGCCAGCAGCACGATCGCCAGGCTGGTTGCCCAGCGCTGCAGCCCGCTCATCGTGCGCCCTGCTCCAACCCGACCAGGGCGACCTTCAGGTAACCGGCACTGCGCAACGCATCCAGCGTCGCCATCAGGTCTCCATAGGAGACCCGCTGATCGGCACGCAGATAGAGGCGCTGCGACGTATCGCCGTGCGTTGCCGAGCGCAGCGCAGAGGCGAGGCCATCGCGTGCCACCGGCGCCTCGCCCACCCGCAGCGACAGATCGGCCTGCACGGTCACATACACCGGCGCATTTTCTGCCGGCGCCGCCTGCGCACTGCTGGCAGGAAGCTGCACCGGCACCGACACCGTGGCCAGCGGCGCGGCCACCATGAAGATGATCAGCAGCACCAGCATCACGTCGATGAAGGGCGTGACATTGATCTCGTGAGCTTCTTCCGGGGTGTCATCGCGTGTGGATGCGGTCCTGATCGCCATGGCGTGCCTCAGTTCACTGCACGCAGCGTGCCTGTCGGCGCCCGGCGTGCAGCCCGATCCAGATCACGCGACACCAGCTGCTGCACAGCCGCGGAAAGATCGCCCAGCAGGCCGCGCAGGCCTGCCAGCACCCGAGTGAAGTGGTTGTAGACCAGTACCGCCGGGATCGCCGCGACCAGACCGAGCGCTGTAGCCAGCAGCGCCTCGGCAATACCTGGCGCCACCACGGCAAGGTTGGTGGTATTGCTGTGGGCGATGCCGATGAAGCTGTTCATGATGCCCCACACGGTGCCGAACAGACCTACGAACGGCGCCACCGCGCCAATGCTGGCAAGCACGCCGATGCCACGACGCTGGTTGCGTGCGGTCTCCAGTTCCAGGCGCTCCAGTCGTGATGCCACCCGCTCCTTGATCCCCTCGCGGTGATCAAGTTCCTGCGACAGATGCAGTTCGGTGCGCGCGGCATCCAGCATGGCTGCGGCGATGTTCTGCTGCAATGCGGGCTCGCCGCCTGCGACCGGCAGGCTGGGTGCCGACAGCAGCACGCTTCGCGCCAGGCGCAACGCGCGTGCCTGCCGGGCCAGTTCCCAGCCCTTGGCCAGCAGCACGGTCCAGGTGGCCAGCGAGGCCACGGCCAAGGCGATCATCACGCCCTTCACCACCACATCGGCGGCCAGGTACATGCCCCAGGGGGTCAGTGCGGGGGCGGCCATGGGAGCCAGATCAGCAGGCAGCATCGTCGGAGGTTCCATTGGAATCGGTAGAAGTAGTGCGACGGCGGGCAGCGCGCGGATCGGTGGCGTCGTCCACGCCCACCAGCGGCGCTGGATCGAAACGGGGCGCCGGTCGACTCAGGACATAACCGGCACTGACCGCAAAGAACAGGCCCACGCCCAGCAGCAGACGCCAGGACGGGTGTGCGCCCCAGCAGAACATCGCGAATCCCACCGCCATGCCGGCGCTGGCAAACGCCTTGCCTTTGCGCGATACCGCGCCCTGCTCACGCCACAGGCGCAGCGACGGACCGTAGCGCGGATGGGAAAGCAGCCGCTGTTCGAACCTGGGCGAACTGCGTGCAAAGCAGGCCACCGCCAGGATCAGGAAAATGGTGGTCGGCATGACCGGCAGCAGTGCGCCGATCACCCCCAGCGCGACCATCAACCAGCCGAGCGCGAACCAGAGCCAGCGCATCAATCGCGCGCCGGCGGGCGGTGCAGGGACATCAGGAGAACTCCACTTCGACATGGCCGTGCACGCTGCGGAACGCGGCATCGGCGGCATCGATCACTTCCTGTTCCTGTGCCGGCGACAGCACCACTGCATCGAGAGCAGCAGTGAATTCGCGCCAATGCCGCGCGGCCCCATCGGGATGTGCCGCCAGGTGACGAGCACCAAAGCTCCGATCCAGGCCGAGTGCAGCGGCCATCTTGTAGAGCACGGTGCCGCCCAGGTTGGAACCTTCGGCAACATACAACCAGCCCAACGCGGTCGGCAGCGGCAGGTCGTCGCGGAGGGCCGCGATGTCCTCGCCCGGCAGCGCCTGCTCCAGGTCCTGCAGGTCGCAGCGCACCTGCTGCAGGCGGCGACGCTCCGCCAGGTCCGGCAGCAATGCGTCCAGCGCAGGGCTTGCGTACAACGCGTCGATGCTGCGGTGGAAGCGGTACTGCACGCGCAGGAAGCGAGCGAAATTGCGGCGGTCGGCGAAGATGTCGCCGGCCATGATGCGCTTGTCGAGGGCGCCATGGCTGTCACGGGTGGCGGCCTTCAGCCGCACGCTGCGGCTGTCTTCGAGGGATGTCTGAACGGTCATCGGGAGTGCCAGGGAAAGCGTCCCCCTGTAGACGATCCTGGCGAGGGTTCCCCCAACCCTGCTTGCGTCGATAATGCAGGTTCCTTTCCATTGCCAGGGCACCACCGATGATCACCACCGAACCGCGCATGACCAACCTGTTCCTGCAGCTGGGCCTGGATGCCAGTGCCGAGGGCATTGCCCGGTTCATCGCCGACCATCAGCTGGCCGCCGGCGTGGAAGTGGCCGATGCCCCGTACTGGAACGAGGCCCAGCGCCAGTTCCTGGCCGAATCGCTGCAGGCCGATGCGGCGTGGACCACCGTGGTGGACGAGCTGAATGAAGCCCTGCACGAAGCGGCGGTGAAGGCCGCGACCGGGCTGTAAGCGCCTGGCGGCAGCGCCGGGCATGGCCCGGCGCCCCCCAGTAGATCCACGCCATGCGTGGATGACCGGACCCGATGGGGCCAGATCCCTTTCCGTGGGAAAGGGATCCGACCCCTCCACCGGTGCAAGCGTGGAGGGTTGATCAATACCGCCAGGTAAAGGCCAGTCGCGCAGTCCGCCCAGGTGCGGGCATCACGCCCAGCGCCAGCGGATCCAGGTAGTAGCGGTCGGTCACGTTGTCCACGTTCGCTTCCACCGACAGCTGGTCGTTGAAGCTCCAGCTCGCAAACAGATCCACCAGCGTGGTCGGCCGGTACAGCTGCTGGATCGCCGACAGGCCGACGTTCCATTCCTTGTCCAGCTTGCTGATCGGGCCAGCGTTGTGGACCACGCGGGTGCCGAAGGTCAGCCGCTCGTCGAACAGGCGCGAGCCCAGGGTCAGGTTAACCATGTAGCGCGGCGGGTTCTGGGTGTTGCTGTAGGAGCCTTCGAAACCACCATCAACGCAGTCCGGCGTGCCGACCAGTTCCTCGATCCTGCGCTGGACACCGTAGGCGCGGCGTTCGGCCGCGATGTCCGGTGCGCAGGTCTTGGCCTTGAAGTAGTAGTGCGCCGACAGATCGGCAAACACCTTGCCGCTGTCATAGCTGGACTGGAACTCCATGCCCGACACCTTGAAGCGGTCGACGTTGCGGATCAGTCCGGCCGACAAGGTGCGGTAGTCGCGGGTGATCAGGTCATCGATGCGGGTATCGAAGTAGGCCAGCTTCAGCGCCAGGCGGTCACCGGCAGTGAACAGGTCGTGCTGGATCGTGCTCGCGCCCAGTTCCCAGCTGTGCGCACGCTCGGGCTTGAGTTCATCCACCGGCTTGGCCGCGGTGAACAGGCCGAGCGTGGTTTCGAACAGACTCGGCAGCTTGGTGCCTTCTGCGTACTTCAGGTAGACCATGCTGTCTTCGCTGAAACGGAAGGCCACACTGGCGGTCGGCGAGAACGCGCTGTCACGACGTCGGATCGGCTGCGACCAGGTCCAGCTCACCGGTACCTTCAGGTCCTCCGCGGCGTCAGCGTCATGGAAGTTCCAGCCACCGATGTCACCGACGGTACCCTTCTTGTACGGGGAGGCCAGCAGCGACTCCTGGGTGAAGTTGCCGTTGGCGTCCGGATACCAGTTCAACAGGGCGATGCGCTTGGCCCGCCACGACGGCAGCTTGGGATTGCCGTTGAGCAGTTCGGTGTAGCGGTATTGACCCTGCACTTCGTATCCGTCCGGCGTGGCCAGGCGGTTGCGGTCATGCACGTCCACGCGGTTCCAGCGCCCACCCAGCAGCATCTCCCAGTGTTCGTCCGGTGCCCACTTCAGCGATGCCACCGCACTGTATTCCTTGCGCTCGGCATTGCGCAGGAAGCGGTTGTTGACCAGGTCGTCGTGCATGATCGGCCCGGAGCTGCCCGGGGCGATGTCCTCGTCGCTGTAGGACAGGCCGTAATCGAGGGTGAAGCGGCCGGCACTGCCGTCGAACACCGAGGTGTTGCTGGCGTCCAGGCCGAAGCGCTTCTGCCGCAACGGGTTGCGATAGGCATCCTTGTAGCCGGGATTGCCACTGAAGCTGGGTGCGTCGTACCACTCGGTGCGGCGATCGAAGTACCAGGGGGTGATGCCGGTCAGGCTGTTGTACATCACGCTGTCGGCGTCGGTGTACCACGCGTTGACGCGCAGGTCGATCAGCTCGCTGTCCGGGTTGAACCGGTAGCGCAGGCTGTAGCTGTCCATGTCCACATGGCCCGGATCCCACTGCGGCACGCGGTCGCGGTCGACGCGGATGATCTGCGACGCCATGATCTCGCCCGCAGTACCTTCGTAACGACGATAGCCCGCTTCCAGCGTCTGCGCGTCGTCGATGCGCCAGGTGCCCTTGAGCAGGGTCGACTTCGAGCGCGAGGAAGTGTTGAACACTTCGGTGCGCGGCGGATTCAGCGGCGCCAGCGTGCGACGGGTCTGCGGAAAGTCGTCATAGCCGTGCTTGCCGGAGAAGTAGTTGCCGTTGTCGCGGTATGCATAGGCGGCCACCAGGTCGAAGCGGTCCCAGTGACCGGCAGCGGCCACGTTGAAGAACTGGCTGCCGGTGGCACTACGATCGCTGCGCGGCGCGGCCTCGTAGCCGGGCAGGTTGTTGGCGCTGCCGTTGGCCAGCCCACCGCGCACGCGCACGCCGACATCACGCCCCTCGCGCAGCACGTCATCGACATTCAGCGTTTCCATTTCGACCACGCCACCGATGCCGCCGGAGGCATTGGCCTGCAGGCTCGGGCCCTTGGTGATGGTCAGGCGCGAGATCAGGTCCGGGTCGAGATAGGTGCGCTGCGACTGGCCGGCATAGCCACGGTAGGTGTCCATGCTGGACTGGCCACCGTCGATGATGACCGGCACCCGGCTCTGGCCCTGGATGCCGCGGATGTTGACGTCGAAGCCGTTGCCCACGCGCGGATCGCCCGCAGTGACACCGGCCACGCCCTTGACGATGTCGCCGTTGGACGTGCCGCGGAAACGCTCCAGCGCGACGCGGCCGATGGTGGTGGTCGACCCCACGCTGCGGTAGCTGTCGAGCAGGCGCGCTTCATCGCTGACCGCACCGCCCTGCACGCGGTCTCCGGCCACGCTGAGGGTATCGGTGACGATCACGCCGCCCGTCTGTCCCGCCGCAGCGACCTCCAGCGTGACCGCATCGGCGCTTACCCGGCGCACGCTCAGGCCGCTGCCGCGCAGCAGGCGGGCGAGGGCCTCGTCGGCTGACAGCGTGCCACTGACCGGTTGCGAGATCACGCCCTTGGCCAGCGTGCTCGGATAGACCACCTGCACACCGGACTGGCGCATGTAGGCGCGCAGTGCATCGTCCAGCGGTTGGTCGGGAATATCAAAGTGCTGTGCCGCTGCCGGAGCAGCGCTGCTGGACTGCGCCATCACGGCGGGGGCGGCGGTTGCCAGGCCGGCGGCCAGCAACGCGATGCACAGACGGGACGGGCGCGGTGCGCGGCCCGGGCGGCGGAATTCGTACATGGGGGAACCTGTCAGAGAAGCGTGGCCGCGGGCGCGGCATCATCCGCGCATGCGCGGACCCAACGACGTACGTGGCGGCGGCGGGTACGTTCGTGGATGAGACGAGTGGCGGCGCGCTTTCCCCAAGACCGATGCGTTGCATCCGCTGCATCCGCGCCTGGCGCGGTACTACCGGTACACGATCGCCACGCCCAGCGGCAGGCGGGTGACCTGCAGGCCGGCGGTGGCCGCCAGTGCATCCAGTGCCTGCTCCGGATGATCGACGCGCAGCGCCGCGCTCACGGCTGGAATCGTGGAAAGATCGCCGCGCACGAAGGTCGGCCCTGCGCGATAGCGGCCGACCGCGTGCACGGCGTCGGCCACACTGGCCTGCTCCAGCAGCAGTTCGCCCTGGCGCCAGGCGCCGACGCCATCCGCAGCAACGTCAGCCAGGCGCTGCACGCTTCGGTGCTCGCCATAGCTGGCACGTTGCCCCACCTGCAGATAGGTCCAGCCGCCATCGACAGGACTGGCCACGCGTACCCGGCCCTGCCCGACTTCGGTCTCCACCCCGGCCGCAACGTGGGCGACGGTGAAAGCTGTGGAGATGTCTTCCACTACACCGTTGCCAGCAGCAACGCTGAATCGCCTCTGCGCATCGGGCGCCACGTCGAACCAGGCGCGGCCACGCAGCAGTTCAACGCGACGGCGCTGGTCATCGAAGTGCACGGCGATCGCGCTGTCGGCATCGAGCACGGCGCGGCTGCCATCGGGCAGGTGCACATCCTGCACCCGGTGGCCGCTGCGATGATCCGCCTGCAGGCGCAACCAGGCATCGGGCCAGGCCACCAGCACCGCCAGCGCAGCGGCCGTGGCCATGGCCCAGCGCAGCCGCCGCGGACGGCGCGCTGCCTGCCTGCGTTCGGTGGCGGCCGGGCGCGGGCCCACACTGCGCCACAGCATGCGCTCATGCTCGAACGAACGCCGATTCGCGGGCTCGGCCAGCCACTGCTCGAACGCGTCCATGCGTGCATCGCTGATATCGCCGGACGCCAGGCACACAATCCAGTCCCTGGCCTGTTCGGCCACGGCATCATCGGCGGTGCTGCGGGGTGTCGGGGGCGGGCTCATCGGCTGGCAGGGGACACGGTCAGAGGTGGGCGGACGGACTAGAGCGCATGGGGGGCCTGCGAATCAAGACGCATGACGGGTGTGCGCCCCCAAGCCGGATCGTTCATCGGCCACTGCGCGCCCAGGCAAGCCGCTGCAGCGCGGTGCGTACGTGGTTCTCCACCGTGGTCACCGACACACCGAGGCGCCGGGCGATGTCAGCCTGGGTAAGGCCCTGCAGGCGATTGAGATGAAAGATGGTGCGCGTCGGCTCGGGCAGGTGGCCGGCGGCATCAAGCACACGCTGCAGTTCATCCTGCGCCATCACCTGTTCCTCGGTGGAGATCTGCTCGTCCTCCTGCCACAGGTAGTGCTCGGCCAGCAGGCGGTTGCGGCGCGTCGATTCGCGGCCGTGGTCGGTGGCGAGGTTGATGGCCAATCGATAGAGATAGGCGCGCGGATTGTCGATGCCCTGGCTGCTGTCTACCCCACGCGCCTTGAACCAGACCGCCTGGATCACGTCTTCGGCCCCGCTGTCGCCGCCGAGGATGCGCTGCACGCGTCGCAGCAGTGCCGGTCGTTCGCGGATCAGCAGTTCGGTCAGGGTGAGGGCATTGGAGGACATGCGCGGAGCCAAGGGACGGACAGGGCGGCGCGCATGCTACTCCGTTAATGCGAATAAATCACGTTTGCATTCGCAATGCATCGACGTCAAAGACAGTCTGTCAGCCCGTCATAGACGCTCGTGGTCGTACCGGGCAAGGGCGCGTGGATCGCCTCATCCCCGGAACCCACCTGCCAGACCTGCAGGAGCTGCTCCAACCGGGTTCCAGATGCCAGCGGCAGCACGCATGCATAGCTGCCAAGATCGACATCGATCCGTCCTTCCTTCCGCACCCAGGTATCGCTGCCGGCGAAGGTCCAGATACAGCTGCCGACCACACCTGTCGCTCGCTCCACCGAACAGCGCAGGCGCATGGCCCACAGGTTGTAGTACTGCCCCTCGCAGAACGTGTCGCCACAGACATCATCGAACCCGCGCACCAGCATCCGTTCGGCGGCCAGGAACCGCTCCCGGCCGGTCGCTGGATCGGGATAGTCACGGGCGTCCACGAACGCCGGCGCGGCCTGCGCAGCGCCAACCACCATCAGACCGCAGAGCAGCCATCGTGCCGGGAAAGTGCGCATCAGGCGTCCCTCCCCTGCGCCCGCAGGCAGTCGGCAAGCCCGTCGAACAGCCCATGATCGAGCCCGGGCAGCGGTGCCATCAGCCCATCCGGCGCCTCCAGCGCGGCAAAGAAGGCTTCAACCGGCACCCCGGGCCGCATCTCCACCGGGCAGGTCCAGCGACCGTTGTCGACCTGCACCTGGCCGGTGTCACCCTGCACCACCAGTTCGCTGGCCGCCAGCACCCACACACATCGCTGCACCGTGCCCCGATGGGCCAGCACCGCACAACGGAACTCCATCACCCGGTAGTTGCTGTAATCGCCTTCGCAGAAGGTATCGGCGCACACACGGTCGAACGCCTGTGCAAGCGCTCCCTCAAGCGCGTAGGCCCTGTCCCACCCGGCCTCCCGGGTCGGGTAGTGGATCAGGTCGACATGCGTCCCGCGCGCGAGCGCGGCCAACGGAGCAAGCAACAGCAGGACGCCGCAGCGCCAACGATTCCAGTTCATGGCAGGTCTCCTCGGTTCAGGGTTCCAGCCTGCCCCGGCCACCCGGCCGGCCCCATCGGGAAACCCCGGCCTGGCCGGTCGTCGGCTACCGCGACGGCCCGTCGGCGCCCCACCCTGCACAGCGACCGGCAAAGGCATAAAATGGAGGGCTATCCGTCTACATCCCCCACCTGGAGCACACCATGGGTCTGGAACTCGTCTCGCCCGGCAAGAACCCGCCGGAAGAAATCAACGTCATCATCGAGATCCCGAAGGATTCCGAGCCGGTGAAGTACGAAGTGGACAAGGAAACCGGCGCGATCTTCGTCGACCGCATCCTCTCCACCCCGATGCGCTACCCCTGCAACTACGGCTACGTGCCGAGCACCCTGTGCGGCGACGGCGATCCGGCCGACGTGCTGGTGGTGCTGCCGCTGCCGCTGGTCCCGGGTTCGGTGGTGCGCTGCCGTCCGGTCGGCGTGCTGAAGATGAGCGATGAGGCAGGCAGCGACGAGAAGATCCTGGCCGTGCCGGTTTCGAAGATCTTCAGCGGCTATGCCCACGTCGAGGACATCGCCCAGGTGTCCAGCCACTGGCTGGAGCGCATCGGCCACTTCTTCGAGCACTACAAGGACCTGGAGAAGGGCAAGTGGGTCAAGCTGGACGGTTGGGGCGGCGCGGCCGAGGCCAAGCAGATCCTGATCGAGGCGCACCAGCGCCACCTCGACAGCAAGGCCTGAGACTGAACAGCATTGCTCCGGCGCACGGCGTCGGAGCGATGCGGGTCACGTTTCATGACGGCGGCACATCACCTTTGCCGCCGTATTAGGTAAATTGCGTCACTTCACACGTCGTCGACATCGACCGTCGAGACAGCCAGGGGAATGTGTCGTGCGTATTCTGCTTGTTGGGGATACAGCCAGCCTGCCGGCTGAGCTGACCGAATTCATTGCCGATCTTGGGGAAGACTGGCAGCCGTTGACCGCCACCGATGGCCATGCCGCGATGACCGCGGTCGCCACCCAGGGCGTGGACGCGGTGATCGTCTGCCCGCAGTTGCCTGATCTCAACGCGACCACGTTGCTGGGACAGATCCGCACCTTGCGCCCGGAGACCATCCGCATCGCGCTGGTCGATGCACAGCATGGCAACCGGCCGCCGCCGGCGCGCCTGATCGGGGTCGCCCATCGCTTCCTGCCATTGCCGCTGGCACCAGAAGTACTGCTGGAAGCATTGACCAGCCTGGAAGAGCTGCGCGAAGTGCTGGACAGCCCGCGCCTGCGCGATGCCATCGGCCGCATCGAGAAGCTGCCTTCGCCGCCGCACCTGTACCTGAGCCTGACCCAGGCACTGGAACATGACGACGACGCCGACAGCGCCGATGTCGCCAAGCTGGTGGCCGCCGACCCGGCGATCGCGGCCAAGGTGCTGCAGCTTTCCAATTCGGCGTTCTTCAGCCAGGGCCGCACCATCGCCGACCTGCGCACCGCCGTGACCCGGCTGGGCCTGGCCACGCTGCGTGACCTGGTGCTGGCCAGTGAGGTGTTCTCCGCGCCTACCTTGTCCGGGGCCGAACGCAACTCGCTGCAGCAGCGTGCCTTGATGGCCTCGCGATTGGCCGCACGCCTGCTGCCCGACTCCAGCGCCGAACTCGGTGCCACCGCCGCCCTGCTGGCCGACATCGGCCTGCTGCTGCCGGGTGTACGCAACGAGCGCAGCGAACCGGAGCCGGCCGATGATGATCGCCCCGGGCATGCCGAAGCCGGCGCCTATCTGCTGGGCCTGTGGGGCCTGCCGATGCCGATCATCGAGGCGGTGGCGTTCCATCTGCAGCCGCAGCGCGCCAATACACGCAGCTTCTGGGTGACCGGTGCGGTGCACGTGGCACTGGCGCTGGTCAACGGCGACCCGGTGGATGAAGAATATCTGCAGCGCGCCGGTGTGCTGAACAAGCTGCCGCAGTGGCGCGAGCACGCCAACAGCCTGATGGGGCTGGTGCCGAGCGAGGCCTGAGGCACAGCGGCAGGCGGGTACGAAGGGGACGAAAGGCAGGCCGTGTGGCCTGCCTTTTTTCGTTGTGCCGGACGTTCATCCACGCATGGCGTGGATCTACTGGAGACGTGGATCAACCGTCGGTGACCGGGGGTTCGGCGCGCGCGGCGTGGACAGCCGCGTTGCTCGACCGCACAAACAAGAAGGGCGGACCTTGCGGCCCGCCCCCCTCTTTCTGCTGTCACGCTTCGATGGATCAGAAGCGCTGGGTGTACTTCATGTAGTAGTAGCGACCGATGTCGAAGCCACCGTAGTAGGAGAAGCTCGAGTTCGGCTGGCTGTACATGACCGGGCCTTCGTGGTTGAACACGTTGTTGGCACCGACCGAGACCGTAGCCTGCCACGGCAGGGTGTAACGCACCTGCACATCGTGGAAGGTGTTCGAACCAACCTTGCGGGTCGGCTGGCCCAGGGTGTAGGCCGAGTTGAAGTCAGGCAGGTTGCACTCGGTGTCGTAGGAGCACGGCTCCTTCATGCTCGAGTAGTAACGCACGGCCCAGTTGACGCCCAGGTTGCCCAGGCTCCAATCGACATTCAGGTTCGAGCGGACGCGGAAGTTCGCACCCCAGTCGCCGGTTGCCCAGCTGGTGTGCTGCTCGACCGGAGTCTCGGCTTCGTTGTCGCGCTTGTACTCGAGGTAATCGACGTAGGTGGTCTTCCAGTCAACCACGATCTTGCCGAAGGAGAACTCCGGCAGGCGGTACTTGATGCCCAGGTCGTAACCTGCGGTTTCCTGGTAGCCACCGTTGATCAGGGTACGGGTAACGTCGACCACCTGGTTGACGGTGCGGCCTTCGGTACCGCGGCTGAAGCGGTCACACGCCGACGCCACGCCCAGCACGTAGCACTGGTTGAGGATCGAGGTCACCGACTCGGCGGCGATCACGTTGTTGATGCGGATCTTCCACCAGTCCAGGCTGACGTCCAGGCCCTGCACGAAGTTCGGGCTGTAGACCAGGCCAGCAGTCCAGGTCTTGGAGGTTTCCGGCTGCAGTTCCGGGTTGGAACCCGACTCGAAGGCGCTGTAGGACTGGGTGCCCGGGCCGGTCGACTGTGCGCCACCGGAGGTGATCTGGCGGAAGTTCGCCGGAACGCCACGTGCGCCGCAGGCCGCGGCAACCGACGGATTGCGCGAAGCCGAGCCGAAGCTGCTGTCGCACGGATCGGTGTAGGCGTCGAAGGTCTGCGAGGTGCCGCCGTACATGTTGGCGATATTCGGCGCGCGGAAGCCCGTCGAATAGGTCGCACGCACCAGCAGGTCGTCGATCGGCTTCCACTTCAGGCCGAACTTGCTGTTGATCGTGTCGCCGAAGGTGTTGTAGTCCGAATAGCGACCGGCCATGTCGAGCGACAGTTCCTTGGCGAACGGCATGTCGGCCAGCACCGGCACGTTCAGTTCGACGTAGAACTCGTCGAGCTTGTAGCTGCCCTTGGTCGGTGCGCCGGCCAGGTCGGTGCTCAGGCCCGACTGCAGCAGTGCATCCGGGTTGTACTCACCGCTTTCCTGGCGGTGCTCGTAACCGGCAGCGATGGCCAGGTCACCGGCCGGCAGCGTGAACAGCGAACCGGAGATGTTGGCGCTGTAGGCCTTGGTGGTGTTGGTGTAGGTGTCGTGGCTCGGCAGGAACAGGTAGGCCTGCAGTGCCGGGTCAGCCAGCGAACCGTTGCCGGTGGAGCCGTACGGTGCGAGCGGGTTCCACGGGGTGCAACCGGCGATCACCTTGCCCGGGGTGCCGCAACGGGCAACGTCGCCGTCCATGAAGGACGGGCCGACGGCGTTCTGCACGTTCGGGATGAACAGGTTGCCGGTGCCGGTCTTGACGCCCTTGTTCTGGTTGTAGACGTAGCCCACGTCCCAGTCCCAGAACTTGTCGGCGAACTCGAACGAACCTTCCAGGCCGGCCGAGAAGCGGAAGGTTTCCTGCTCGGATTCGGTCTGGCGCGGGAACTCGGAGGTGCGACGGATGAAGTTCGCGTCCTTGCCCAGCGGGTTGTAGATGCTGTCGGCCGACAGCGGGGTGCCATAGACCTCGGACTGGTACGGGTAGCCGGCAATCTGCGAGGTCGCGGTGCGCTTGGTGTACAGCACGTTCGCGGTGGCGCGGATGTTGTCGGTCAGGTCGTAGTTGCCGTTGGCAAAGACCGAGCGACGGGTCAGCTTGTTCTGCAGCCACATTTCCTGGCTGGCATTGGTGTAGTCGGCGGTGCCGAACTCACGGAAGTCGCCCATGCCGTTGCCGGCACCGGTATTGGCACGGGTGTACCAGATATCGTCGTTGGCGTCCTTCGGGGTACCCATGTCGTCGATCAGCACGCCCTGGTTCGACGCCGGCGACCAGCCATTGGCATCGTCGTCGGTCGGGAACGGGTGGAAGCGGCCGTTCGGGTAGCGGCTGAAGGAACGATCCTTGGCCTGGACCTCATCTTCCTTGCTGTATTCGGCGCCGAAGGTGATCGAACCGCGCTCACCGGTCTGGCCGTAGACGAAGTTGTAGACCTGCTTCTGGCCGTCGCCCTGGCCGTACTGGCCACCGTAGACGCTGGCTTCCAGGCCGTCGAAGTTCTTGCGGGTGATGATGTTGACCACGCCGGCGATGGCGTCGGAACCATAGATGGCCGATGCACCGTCGGTCAGCACTTCGATGCGTTCCACGACCGAGGTCGGGATCGAGGCCAGGTCGGTGTAGCCGCCGGTGCTGGTGCCCATGCGCTTGCCGTCCAGCAGCACCAGGGTGCGCTCCGGGCCGAGGTTGCGCAGGTCGACGTACTGGCCGCCGACTTCTTCGCCGGAGCTCAGGGCATCGGCGCGGCTGATCGCCGGCGAACCGGTCGCCGACAGGTTCTGGACGATGTCGGCAACGCTGGTGAAGCCCTGCTTTTCAATGTCGGCGCGCTGCAGCGCGATCACCGGCTGCGCGGTTTCCATGCTCGCCTGGCGGATGCGCGAACCGGTGACCGAAATGCGGTCCAGGTCGGTCGTGCCGCCGGCAGCTGCGTCCTGCGCCGAAGCGAAGGACGGTGCCAAGGCAAGCGCAATGCCGGCCGGCAACAAGCCGAGCCGCACTGCAGGAATACGAACGTTCATCAATCTCTCCAAGGTACGTGTTAGTAGCGTGTTAAAACGCCGTAGCACGTTACGATTGCGTTGCAGCGCTGTATTTGCGCGACACAACCGGAGACTTTGCGGAGTGTGGCGGAAGCTGTCCGTCATTCTCGCGGAAGCGCGAGGCGGACTGGCCGTAGCGGGCGCGGAAGGCACGCGCGAAGCTGCAGCAGTTGTCGAAACCGCTGGCGGCAGCGACTTCGCCGACCATCATGTCGGTATCGCGCAGCAGATCGGCCGCACGTTCGAGGCGCAACCGTGCCGAAAGCGACTGCGGGCTTTCCTCGTACAGGCTCTGGAACGTCTTGGAGAGATACCAGCTGGAGAAGTTGGTCAGCTCGGCCAGTTCGCCGATGCGCACCACACGGTGGCTGTTGCCTTCCAGATACAGGCGCGCGCGCTGCATGCGACCAAACACCTGGCGCTTGCGGCTGCGCGAGCGGCCCGGGCAACGCTGTACGTTGTCGGCCAGGCTGCGCTGCAGACCGGCCAGATGCAGCAGCAACG
Organism: Stenotrophomonas sp. FW305-C-20-S1; assembly: GCF_058783335.1. NCBI lineage: Bacteria > Pseudomonadati > Pseudomonadota > Gammaproteobacteria > Lysobacterales > Lysobacteraceae > Stenotrophomonas > Stenotrophomonas sp. FW305-C-20-S1. The sequence goes on from NZ_JBYTEK010000023.1 coordinate 57,405, forward strand.
GACGCAGTGCCTGCGCCGGCTGCCCGCTGGCGAGGGCGTCACGCCACAGGCGCAGCGCCACCCGCGCATCAGCGCGGTTCATCTGGCCACGACCGGCGTACAGGCCGCAGTCGGCCATTTCGGTCAGCACGCGCAGCGCTTCCACGTTCAGGTTCATGCCCACGCACAAGCCGTTGCGTCCGGCCTGGACCAGCGGCCTGGACTCCTTCTCGAACGCGATCCACTCGCCCTGGCGAAGCCGGAACCGCCCTTCCTTGGCTTCCACCCACGAGGTGCCGCGCACCTGCATCCAGACGCTGAAACTGGTGCCGGCGGTCTGCAGGCTGCCGAGGCGGGCAACCCCCATGCAGGTCGGCGCGACATCGTCGATCGCCTTGTCCAGGGATACGGTTTGGCCACGGTCGGCCAGCGAGAGTTGACGCATAGGGGCACCACGGATTTGCCAAGTACAGGCCTCCGTTTTGCCAAATGAGGTGACAGCGCGTCAGGAAAGACTGCCGAGATCGCCACGAATTCGCGGCGAGATCGTCACGAAGAAATTACGAAGGCCCTTTCTCGTTCAAGATCAATAATTTGGAGAATGCCGGGAACAGTGCGGGCGGTTGTTCGGGCAGTCGCATCACACCGATGTCGGCACCATCGCTGATGGCCAGGGCCAGGTACAGGCTGTTTCCGTCGGCACTGGCGCTCAGTCCATTGCCCGCGCTCAGCCGCTGGGCGTCCAGGCAACGCTCGGCTTCTTCGCGTCCGGACTGGATACGGACCAGGGTCGTGCCACAGCTGGCACTGCTGCCGAGGTAGTCGATGCTGCCGTTGCCGGCCACCGTCCAGGTCCGGTAGCGCCAGCGGCTGGGCCGGTCCTCACTGACCTGCTGCACGCTGGCAGGAGTCAACGCTGCGTCCACCGACCACAGCCCACCGGCTGCCAGCCGGGTGAACAGCACCCGCCCGGTACTGCGGTCGAAACGCGCCTGCGATACGCCTTCCAGGCTGGCCAACCGCCGCCATGGCTGCGCGCTGCGGTCGAACAGGCTCAAGCGGGTGTGCTGGTCGGCATCACGTTCGACCACCAGCAGCTGCTCCGCGTCTGCGCCGTACAACGCCTGCAATGGCTGCTCGGCGGGAACCGGAAGGCGATGCAGTTGTTCATCGCGCGGTGCGATCTCGTAGACAACCGCTTCGCCATGCTCATCGCGGCCCACCACCAGCAGATGCCGGCTGTCGGCCGACCAGTCGGGCGCCTGCCGTGCCTCGGGCTTCAGCCCCTCGATCGGCCGCAGCGACTCCGGCCGCTGCATGTCGGCCCACCACAGGGCGAAGCTGCCGGAACGATCGGAACTGAACACCAGTTGCCGCCCATCCGGTGCCACCATCGGTTGCCCGTCGCGGCCACTGGAGGCGAACAGGCGCTCACCGGCACCGCCCTGCGCGGGCATCCTGAACACCCCGAACTGCGCGCGCCGATGCACGAACGCAAGCATGTCGCCGCGGCGGGACACTGCCGGCCATTGCGCATCGTCGAGCCCGGCGTCGCGCAGCGTGCGGCGCTCGACGTCGAGGTAGTACAGGCGTGCTTCGCTGTCCACGCGGCGACCGAACACGATATGCCGACCGTCGCCCAGCCACGCCCAACCACGCAGTTCGGCCGATTCGGTGGTCAACTGCTCGGGCGTGCCGCCGCTGGCAGGCATCCGCCACAGGTCGCCCAGCTGGGGGTTGCGGACAAACACCAGCCATCGGCCATCCGGGGAATAGCGCGGGGCGTAGTCGAAATCATCCTCGTCGACAGCGTACTCCAGCGCACGCCATTGGCCGGTGGCCAGATCGAGCACGCGGATGCCGCGATGGGCATAGCGACCGACCATGCTGCCGAAGACCAGGCCACGACCATCGGGCGTCCAGTCGAAACTGAGCAGCTCGGTGCCGTCGCAGCGCGTGGCCTGGCGCACGGCGCCGCCGGTGGCGCTGGCGATCAGCACCTGGCAGCTGGCATCGGCACCAAAGCGGGCGAAGGCGATTTCGCGGCCATCGGGCGACCAGTTCGGGAAGCGGTCGCTGGCACCTGCCGGTGGCGACAGCAGCTGGCGCGCGGGGGCATTGCCGGAGGTCTGCACCTTGATAGCGTTGCCGCCGGTGCCATCGTCGTTGGCGCCTTCGTAGGCGACCTGCGATCCATCAGGAGAAAGTGTGGGATAGGTCTCAAAACCGGCCGTCGCGGTAATCAATCGATACGGCCGCTCAGGGCTTCCGATCACCCGCGTGCCGTTCTCCACTGCCGCATCCACCGGAGAATTCACCGGCGCCGGGCGGCGCAGCAGCAGTACGCTCAACACCACCAGCGCAAGCAGCATCACCACGCCCAGCGCCAGCAGCAAGCGACGGCGCAGACGGCGCCAGCGGCGGCTTCCGCGTTCAACCACCGGCACGCCGGCGGCGGCCACGGCATCCGGCGCAGGCGGCTGTGATGCGGTCGAGTCCTCTACAACGGCGATCGCATCGGTCTCGTGGTCCGCCAGCGGTTGCACCGGCACAAGCAGGCGGTAGCCGGTCTTGGCGATGGTTTCGATGTACGCCTGGCCGTTGTCGTCGTCGACGCTGAACGCCTTGCGCAGCTGGGTCACGGCCTGGGTCAGCACATCGTTGGTCGGCAGCGTGTCCGGCCACACTTCGGCGAACAGCTCGTCACGGGTCACCACCCGCCCCGGCTGCCGCATCAACATGCGCAGCACGCCCAGCGACTTGGGCGTCAAACGGCGTGTACGGCGGGCACCGGCGACTTCGACCTCACGCGAGGACAAAGTAACGATGCACTCACCGACGCGGACGCGGTCGGATTCAGGCGACTGGATTTCGCTGTTGATCATTCGTTGCTATGGGGCTGAAACAGGCCGCAAACACTGTTCACCATCGATCCCTTCCCATCCTTGGCACAGCAAGAAGCCAGATTCCGCACAAAGCATCGGCGCATACCGCAAAAAAAACGAAGCCTCCGGATATTAGCCTATGCGAGTTACCTCGCCTATCGCGTGGTCGACATCAGGCTCTCTCTCGCCGACGCATTCACATAATACGCATCATCATTCGCGCCCTTTTGGGCGCGATATTTTTATCTGGCGTTCATTTTCAGAAGCGTTTCAGCATGGTCAGGCCAACCAGCCGCGAAACCACCAGCGCTACGTACATGACGCCGGAAAACTGCTCCAGCATTACCAGCGCGCGGGCCTGCGGATGCAGTGGCACGACGTCGCTGAGACCTACCCCCGACAATAAGCTGAAGCTCAGATAAAGCAGCTCCATCCATGTGCGCTGCGCGCCGCCACTGGCGCCCTGGAAACTGCCCGGATACCACTGCTGACATACGGCAAAGGTAAAAGCGAATGCCCATGCCAGCAGAGTGAACGTGGCACCGGCGGCGAACAGCTCGTCGCGCGTCACTTTGTGGTCCTGCAGCATGTAAGCGATCAGCGCACCGGCGGTGTAGAAATACAGCAGGCTTTCCAGCAGCTGCGCGGTGATGCCCAGTGCAGGCCGGTCGAGCAGGGCCGCCGAAAGGGAAAACACCACCGCCGGGATGGCCAGCACCAACGCCAGCCATGTCCCCAGCGGGCTGCGCTGCACCACCCACAGTGCCAGGCCGAGCACGGCCATGCCGAATACGCCTACTGCCGCGCGCCCGGCAGCGGTTTCGTCCAATGCCGGGTACAGCAGTACCGACAGCAGCTGTGCGCCGAGCAGCCAGGCAGAGGGATGACGGCGGGCGATGGCCAGCCAGCGGGTGGTGACGGCAATGGGCATGGTTCCGTGTCCCCGGGGAACGATGGGGCGAGGATAGCGGCATGTCGGTGAGTTGGGTGACTGGACGGTGCCGGGCATGACCCGGCACTGCCCATCTGCGATCAGCCCTGCTGGTACACCTCGGCGCCGGCCGCCCGGAACTGCTCGGACTTTTCCTGCATGCCCTTCTCGGCGTACTCGCGCACGTCCTGGGTGATCTTCATCGAACAGAAATGCGGGCCGCACATCGAACAGAAGTGGGCCAGCTTGTGCGCGTCCTTGGGCAGGGTCTCGTCGTGGAATTCCTTGGCCTTCTCCGGGTCCAGGCCGAGGTGGAACTGGTCTTCCCAGCGGAATTCGAAACGTGCCTTGCTCAGCGCGTTGTCACGCACCTGCGCCCCCGGATGCCCCTTGGCCAGGTCAGCAGCATGGGCGGCGATGCGATAGGCCATGATGCCGTCGCGCACGTCCTGCCGGTTGGGCAGGCCCAGATGCTCCTTCGGCGTGACGTAGCAGAGCATGGCAGTGCCGAACCAGCCGATCATCGCCGCACCGATCGCGCTGGTGATGTGGTCGTAGCCCGGTGCGATGTCGGTGGTCAGCGGACCGAGCGTGTAGAACGGTGCCTCGCCACACTCGCGCAGCTGCTTGTCCATGTTCTCCTTGATCAGCTGCATCGGCACATGGCCGGGGCCTTCGATCATGGTCTGCACGTCGTGCTTCCATGCAATCTTCGTCAACTCGCCCAGCGTCTCCAGCTCGCCGAACTGCGCCGCATCGTTGGCATCGGCGATGCAGCCAGGACGCAGGCCATCACCCAGCGAGAAGGTTACGTCGTAGGCCTTCATGATTTCGCAGATGTCTTCGAAATGCGTGTAGAGGAAGTTTTCCTTGTGGTGGGCCAGGCACCACTTGGCCATGATCGAACCGCCGCGGCTGACGATGCCGGTAACACGCCTGGCGGTGAGTGGCACATAGCGCAGCAGTACCCCGGCATGGATGGTGAAGTAGTCCACGCCCTGCTCTGCCTGTTCGATCAGGGTGTCGCGGAAAATCTCCCAGGTCAGCGCTTCGGCGCGGCCGTCGACCTTCTCCAGCGCCTGGTAGATCGGCACCGTACCGATCGCCACCGGCGAATTGCGGATGATCCATTCGCGCGTTTCATGGATGTGCTTGCCGGTGGACAGGTCCATCACCGTGTCGCCGCCCCAGCGGATCGCCCACACCAGCTTTTCCACTTCCTCGGCAATGCCCGAGGACACCGCGCTGTTGCCGATGTTGGCGTTGATCTTGGTCAGGAAGTTGCGGCCGATGATCATCGGCTCGCTTTCCGGGTGATTGATGTTGTTGGGCAGCACCGCACGGCCGCGGGCGATTTCCTCGCGCACGAATTCCGGGGTGATGATCTGCTGGATCGACGCACCGAATGCCTCGCCAGGATGCTGCTGCAGCAGTGCGGCATCGCGGATGGCTTCCAGCCGCTGGTTCTCGCGGATTGCCACGAATTCCATTTCCGGGGTGATGATGCCGCGGCGCGCATAGTGCATCTGGGTGACGTTGGCGCCGGCCCGCGCGCGACGTGGCAGGCTGCGCGCGGGAAAACGCACCGGGTCCAGCTTCGGATCATGCTCGCGCGCGCGGCCGAACGAGGAGCTGAGGCCGTCGAGCTGTTCGGTGTCGTTGCGCTCCTCCACCCAGCCACGGCGCAGTGCCGGCAGGCCCGCAGACAGATCGATGCGCACGTCCGGATCGGTGTACGGGCCGGAGGTGTCGTAGACGGTGACCGGTGCGTTCTCTTCGCCACCGAACACGGTCGGCGTGCGGGTCAGCGCGATCTCGCGCATCGGCACCTGCAGGTCCGGGCGCGAGCCAGGCACGTGGATCTTGCGCGAGCCGGGTATCGGCCGGGTCACGGATTCTGAGAGTTGCTGGGCCTGTTGCTGCAGGGCGGAGAGCTGTGCGTTCATCGGGCATCGTCCAGGAAGGTCAGGGACGAAGCGGCGGCGCACTGCACCCGCGCACGGACGGCACCAAGGCGCTCCTTGGGCAGGTTCCGGGTACGGCTGCATTGCAAAGCTTCCCTACGCCGGTATGAGCCGGATCAGGTTCCAAGGGACTATCTCAACCGTGGCCACAAGGCCGCGGTACCCCCGCTTCTTGGTGGGCATTAGAGCATAGAAACCACTCGACCTTCTGCCCGTTCATCCACGCAGGGCGCAGATCTGCCGCACCCGCGTTAACAGAACCGTGACGTCGCATTCAGTAACGTGCACGCGCGCCGCACCGTTGCACGTGGCGCTTTCCCTGCCGCCATCGCGGTGCCTGTCCGGTGCGCGCACACTGTCGCCGGCCTACTCCCTGCAAGCTTTCGCTCGCTCCCCTCATTCCCTTGATCGGAGAAGCTCCTTCATGGTGTTTCGCATTTCCATCGCACTGGTGCTTGTCCTGGTGCTGCTGGCCGGCCTCGCGCCCGGCCCCTTCAATACCGTCGTGCAGGCGGCGCTGGCTGATGTCATCCGCAGCGTCGGTTGGCTGTACCTGCTGGTGGTGTTCCTGGCGCTGGTGTTCCTGATGTACCTGGCCTTCGGCCGCTTCGGCAACCTGCGCATCGGTGGCGAAGACGCCGAACCCGAATTTTCGCGCGCCAGCTGGATGTCGATGCTGTTCGCCGCCGGCATGGGCATCGGCCTGGTGTTCTGGGGCGCGGCCGAGCCGATCTCACACTTCACCAAGCCACCGGAAGGCATTGCGCCACAGAGCATGGATGCCGCGCGTGCCGCCATGCGCTACGTGTTCTTCCACTGGGGCCTGCATCCGTGGGCGATCTATGCGCTGATCGGTCTGGCGATGGCCTGGTTCCAGTTCAACCGCAACGGCGGTGGCCAGATCAGCGACATGCTGCAGCCGATCATCGGCCGCCACCATCGCGGTTGGATCGGAAAGGTGGTCAACATCTCCGCCGTGGTCGCCACCGCGGTCGGCGTAGCCACGGCACTGGGTTTCGGTACGGTGCAGATCGCCGCCGGCGTAGAACGGGTGTTCGGGTTGCACGCAGGCATACCGCTGCAGCTGACCATCATCGCAGTGGCGTTCGTGCTGTACATGGCCTCCTCGCTGAGTGGCGTGGGCCGCGGCATGAAGTGGTTGTCCAACGTCAATCTGGCGTTGGCGGCATTGCTGCTGGCACTGGTGCTGGTGCTCGGCCCGACCGGCGCCATCTTCAACACCTTCACCACCACGCTGGGCTCCTACCTCAACCAGCTGGTGACCATGAGCCTGCGCATGTCGCCGTTCTCGTCCAGCACCTGGGTGGCGGACTGGACGATCTTCTACTGGGCGTGGTGGATTTCCTGGGCACCGTTTGTCGGTTCCTTCATCGCGCGCATCTCGCGCGGGCGCAGCGTGCGCGAGTTCGTGGTGGGTGTGGTGCTTGCGCCAACCCTGTTGGGCTTCTTCTGGTTCTCGGTCTTCGGTGGCACCGCAATCTGGTCGCAGATCTTCGGCCACGCCGACCTGGTGCAGGCACTGGGCAACGGCTATGAGACGGTGCTGTTCACCCTGTTCGACAGCCTGCCACTGCCGTTGCTGCTGTCGAGCATCGCACTGGTATTGTTGATGATCTTCTTCGTGACCTCGGCCGATTCGGCGGTACTGGTACTGGCCACGATGTCCACCGACGATGCGGGTGAGCCATCGCGCAGGCACAAGATTGCGTGGGGTGTGGGCATCGCACTGATCGCGGGCGCATTGCTGCTGGCGGGTGGTCTGGAGGCGTTGCAGGGCATGATCACGATTGCGGCGTTGCCATTCGCGCTGCTGATGGTGCTGGTGATGGTGTCGCTGTACCGGGTGCTGGACCAGGAGTACACGCGGGAGCGGCGGCAGGCGCAGCGCCAGCGACGCATGATTGATGCGTGGATCGCACGCGAGATGGCGGCGCAGGAAGAGACCCAGGCGGAGGCGGCACGCGCGCAGGATCAGGATTGAGGTGTTTTGCAGCCTGCGGCTGCACCGCTTTTTTCAGGCAAAGGCAACGGCCGAAGCCAAGGCGGCTCTGGGTTGTTGCTTGGTTGGCGGGGCGGTGTGGGTGGGCAGGACACGCCGTAAACCCATCCCTGGGGGCTCGATGGCGCCATCCATGGCGCCA
>NZ_JBYTEK010000024.1:0-38069 GCF_058783335.1 Stenotrophomonas sp. FW305-C-20-S1
CCCCCCCCCCCCCCCCCCCCCCCCCCCCCCCCCCCCCCCCCCCCCCCCCCCCCCCCCCCCCCCCCCCCCCACTACCGAGCCTGCGCCGGGCCTTCCCCGCGATCCCGCAGCCCAGGAGCCCCCTTGTTGTTCAAGGGGGCGCGCCGCAGGCGCGGGGATAAGGAGGAATGCGCGGGCAATTCTGCCTGAGCCGGGGACTGGGACCATGGTCTATTTGGGACCTCGGCCCCGGCTCAGGCATAATTGCGGGTGAAACTTCCTTTGCGCCGGCGTTTCCGGGCACGTCCGGACGGCGTTTTTCCCCCTGTTCGGAACATCGATCAATGACGCAGAAAATTACGGTCATCCGCGGCGACGGCATTGGCCCGGAAATCATGGACGCCACCCTGTTCGTGCTCGACCAGCTCAACACTGGCCTGGAGTACGAAGACGCCGACGCCGGCCTGGTGGCCCTGGAGAAGCACGGCGATCTGATGCCGGCGGTGACCCTGGAATCGATCGCGCGCAACAAGGTCGCGCTGAAGAGCCCGCTGACCACCCCGGTCGGTGGCGGCTTCACCTCGATCAACGTCAGCCTGCGCCGCCACTTCGACCTGTACGCCAACGTGCGTCCGGCCCACACCTTCCCGAACACCAAGTCGCGTTTCGACAACGTCGACCTGATCACCGTTCGTGAGAACACCGAAGGTGCGTACCTGGCCGAAGGCCAGGAAGTGTCGGCCGACGGCGAGACCGCTTTCTCCGGCACCCGCATCACCCGCAAGGGCTCCGAGCGCATCGTGCGTTACGCCTTCGAGCTGGCCAAGAGCACCGGCCGCAAGAAGGTCACCGCCGTGCACAAGGCCAACATCATCAAGTCGACCTCGGGCCTGTTCCTGGCCGTGGCGCGCGAAGTCGCCGCGCAGTACCCGGACATCGAGTTCCAGGAAATGATCGTCGACAACTGCTGCATGCAGCTGGTGATGCGTCCGGAACAGTTCGATGTGATCGTCACCACCAACCTGTTCGGTGACATCATTTCCGACCTGTGCGCCGGTCTGGTCGGTGGCTTGGGTCTGGCCCCGGGCGCCAACATCGGCAAGGACGCGGCGATCTTCGAAGCCGTGCACGGCACCGCGCCGGACATCGCCGGCCAGGGCAAGGCCAATCCGTGCGCCCTGCTGCTGGCGGCGGCACAGATGCTGGACCACGTCGGCCAGCCGGAAAACGCCGAGCGCCTGCGCAAGGCCATCGTCGCCACGATGGAAGCCAAGGATTCGCTGACCGGCGACCTCGGCGGCACCGGCAACACGATGGGCTTCGCCAAGGCGATCGCCAGCCGGCTGTAAGCGGCGGCTCGACTCCGATTGGATCCACAGCGGGGCGCCTTCGGGCGCCCCGCTGCGTTTCACCGGCCAGTAGATCCACGCCATGCGTGGATGGCGGCATCTGCAAGGAAAATGATCTGTGCGAAAAACGCACAGATTGTGTGCTCAACGGCGGCTGGTTCGTGCATTCAATGCTCCTCATCCTGTGCCCACTTTCCACCGCACAGGAGTTTGACCATGAACCTCACTGCTTTCGGCCTGGCCGGCCTGATCGGCATGGCTGCCACCGTCCCGGTTGTCGCCGCCGAGCCGGTCCACCCCACCATCCGCCATATGGCCGGCGCTGCGGCTGCCACCTCGCTCGACGCAGCGAAGACGGCCGTGCTGGTGATCGACTTCCAGAACGAGTACTTCGACGCCAGCGCCGCGCCCGGTTTCGCCGGTGGTCGCATGGTCATTCCCGATGGTGTAGCGGCCCTGCGGCAGACGCGTCGCGTGGTCGACTTCGCTGATGCCAACGGCATCCGCGTGATCCATGTGCAGCACGTACTGCCGGCAGGCGCGCCGCTGTTTGCAGAAGGCAGTGTCAACGCGGCATTCCACCGTGACATGCAACCGCGCAAGGGCGAGACCGTGGTGCAGAAGGACAACGTCAGCGTGTTCGCCGGTGCCTCGGCAGCGGCACTGGACAAGGTGCTGAAGGATGCCGGTATCGACACCCTCATCGTCACCGGGCTGCAGACCCATGCCTGCGTTGCCGGTGCTGCACGCGATGCTGCGGCGGCGCCGCGCGGCTACCGGGTGATCGTGGCTTCCGATGCCTCTGCCAGCCGTGATCTGGATCTGGCCAATGGCGGGACCATCGGCCATCGCGCATTGCATGAGGCGTCGCTGGCGCAGATCGAGGATGCCTTTGGCGATGTGATGACCACCTCGGCGATTCTGGCCCTGCCGGTGCGCAAGGCAGGCAACGGCACTTGATAAGCTGGCGGGGTCCGCAGCCTGCGGGCCCCGCCGACTGGAGCGCGCTGCCGATGGACCATTTCGCCGCCCTGCGAGCCCTGCGCGCGATCGTCGACGCCGGCAGTTTCACTGCCGCCGCCGAGCGGCTGGGTACCACCCATTCGGCGATGTCGCGGCAGTTGCGTCAACTTGAAGAGCACCTGCAGGTGCGGCTGCTGGATCGCAACAGCCGGCGGCTGTCGTTGACCGAGGCCGGGCGCGACTACTACCGCGAGGCGGTGGCGCTGCTTGACCGGCTGGAGGCCGCCGATGACCGTGCGCGGGCCGGCCAGGCCCAGCCCAGCGGGCGCGTGCGGGTCAGCGTGCCGCAGGTGGTCGCCAGCCAGGAGCTGCCGCATTGGCTGCCTGGCTTCCTGGCGCGCTATCGCCAGGTGGCGCTGGAACTGTCGGCCGACGATCAGCTCGTCGATGTTGTCGGCGGGGGCTTCGACCTCGCCCTGCGCATCGCGCCGTCCTTGCCTGACAGCCAACTGGTCGCCCGTGAACTGGCGCGATGCCCGCGCATCCTGGTTGCGGCACCGGCGTACCTCGCTCGGCAGGGGCTGCCTCGACAGGTGGCCGACCTGCAGAACCACACCTTGTTGGGGTTCAACCCTGTTGCGGCGATGACGCCGTGGCAGCTGCACGGACCGCGCGGTGTCATCGCCAGCGTGGAAGCAGGCCAACGACTGCGCGTGGACGCCACGCCGGCACTGTATGCGGCCGTGCTGGCCGGCATGGGCATCAGTCTGTTCACCGCGCTTACGGTGCAGGAAGATCTTCGCGCCGGCCGCTTGATCCGCGTGCTGCCCAGCTGGCACGGTGGCACGCGCTGCTATTTCGCGTTGTATCCCCATGCGCGTGCGCTGGCGCCGAAGGTGCGCGCGCTGGTCGATCATCTCGCCACGCATTACGCTGCAGCGTCGGGTGCGGCAGGGTAAGTCGCACGGCAGTGGTGAGGAGTGGGGATGGAGCCGGTGTATCTGCTGGTCGCGCTGGGCGCGATCGTCGCGGGGTTCGTGCAGGGCCTGTCGGGATTCGCGTTCGGCATGGTCGCGATGTCGTTCTGGGCGTGGGGGCTGGATCCCCGGCTTGCGGCGACGCTGTCGGTGTTCGGCGCGCTGGTCGGCCAGTTGCTGGCGGTATTCACCGTGCGCCGTGGCTTCAACCTGCGCCTGCTGCTGCCGTTCGTGCTCGGTGGGTTGGCGGGCATTCCGCTTGGCGTGCTGGTGCTGCCGCAGCTGGACATGGCCTGGTTCAAGGCGCTGCTGGGAGGTTTCCTGGCGCTGTGGTGCCCGGTGATGCTGATGGCGCGTTCGTTGCCACCGGTCACCGTTGGCGGCCGGTTCGGCGACGCGCTGGCCGGCATGGCTGGTGGTGTGCTCAGTGGCATCGGTGGCTTCGCCGGGCCGGTGCCGACCCTGTGGAGCACGCTGCGGGGCTTCGGCAAGGACGAGCAGCGCGCGGTCATCCAGAACTTCAATCTGGCGATGCTGGCGGTGACCATGGCCACCTATGTCGGTACCGGCATGGTCACCCGGCAGATGCTGCCGTACTTCGCCATTGTCGCGCCGGCGATGCTGGTACCCACGCTGCTGGGGGCGAAGCTGTATATCGGTATCAGTGAGGCGCGTTTCCGGCAGATCGTCCTCGGCCTGCTGACCGCTTCCGGCGTGGCCATGCTGGCCTCGTCGCTGCCGATTCTGCTGTCCCGTGGGGCGGCGGGCTGAGGGGTCAGGCGGGCCGCAGCATGCGGAAGCGTTGGTCGGCGGTGATCCGGAAGTAGTCGGCCGGTCCGCCACCGCGCAGGATGGTGTCGCTCGCTGCGGTGTCGTAGATGCCGTCGACGAGCAACCGCGTATCGATATGCACGGCGACCACTTCTCCCAGTACCAGCCAGCCATTGGTGTCATTGCCGACCGCATCACGCAGACGCACGATCTGCGTGCAGCGGCACTCCATGCTCACCGGGCTCTGCGCAACGCGCGGCGGTGCAACCAACTCCGAGGCCAGTGGTGTCAGCCCGGCCAGGACGAACTCGTCCACGTCCGGCGCGACTGCGCGGCAGCTTTCGTTCATTGCCTGGGCCAGATCGAATGTGGCGAGGTTCCAGACGAACTCGCCGGTGGCTTCGATGTTGCGCAGCGAGTCCTTGCGGCCCTGGCTGCTGAAACCAATGATCGGCGGCGTGTAGTTGAACGCGTTGAAGAAGCTGTAGGGCGCCAGGTTCACATTGCTGTCGGCATCACGACTGCAGATCCAACCGATGGGGCGGGGGCCGATGATGGCGTTGAACGGATCGTGTGGCAGGCGATGGCCATCGGCCGGGCGATAGCTGTGGAAGCGGGGAGGGAGGGTGTCTGCCATGGGCGTGTTTCCGCGGGAGTCGAGCGTGCTCGACGCTACAAAAAAAGGCCGCGATCCCGACGGACCGCGGCCTTGTCGTTTACGGCATGGACTGGATCAGCGCTGCTGGATCTTCGACAGCAGGCGCAGGAACTCCACATACAGCCAGACCAGGGTCACCATCAGGCCGAATGCGCCATACCATTCCATGTACTTCGGCGCGCGCTGGGCCACGCCGGTTTCGATGAAGTCGAAATCCAGCACCAGGTTCAGCGCGGCCACGACCACCACGAACAGGCTGAAGGCGATGCCCAGCCAGCTGGCGTCATGGATCACCGGCACGTTGATGTTGAAGAAGCCCAGCACGAACGAGGCCAGGTACAGCAGGGCGATGCCGCCGGTGGCGGCGACCACGCCGAGCTTGAAGTTCTCGGTGGCCTTGATCAGGCCGCTGCGGTAGGCGAACAGCAGTGCGAACAGGGTGCCGAAGGTCAGCAGCACGGCCTGGAACACGATGCCCGGGAACTTCATGTTGAACACGGCCGAGATGGCACCCAGGAACAGGCCTTCCACCAGCGCATAGAGCGGTGCGGTGACCGGCGACCATTCCTTCTTGAACACGGTGATCAGGGCCAGCACCAGGCCACCGATCGCCCCGCCCATGGCGTACAGCTTGGCGCCGGCCATCACCTGGCCGTAGTCGTCCACGGTCTGGTTCCAGGCGAAGGCCGCGGTCAGCACGGTCAGCAGCAGCAGGAAGCCGGTCTTGTTGACGGTGCCATTGAGGGTCATGGCCTGGTCGGGGCTGGTCACCACCGAGCCACTGGCCAGATCGAGGAAGGTCGACTCGGAAAGAGCCGGGTTGCCGCTGCGCATGCGAGGTCTCCGTGCGAAAAGGGGGCGATTGGGCCATCCGGCCACTGGCTGCGAGCATAGCCGATGACTGCGCAAGCTGTGGTCATGGCGGGGCAGGGCTGGGATTGCGCGTTGACAGTTCGCAGGGCGCTTGGCCACAATGGTCAGCTCCCCGGGTTCACACCCGAGGGGATTGCAACACCGGGGTATAGCGCAGTCTGGTAGCGCGCCTGCTTTGGGAGCAGGATGTCGGGGGTTCGAATCCCTCTACCCCGACCAATCCCACGTCACGTCGGATTGGACGCCGTTCCGGTTCGGGCGCCCGTAGCTCAACTGGATAGAGCACCGGCCTTCTAAGCCGGCGGTTACAGGTTCGATTCCTGTCGGGCGCGCCATTGGCGCGACACCGGAACGTAGCTGGCGGATGTGAAGAAGTGCTTGCAAAAGCATGCAGACTCCACCAGAATGTCGGACTCGCTTCGGCGGACCTGAACTTCGGTGACAGTCCTCGGGCAACGTATCAAGCGTCAGCGTCGGCAGCATTGGCGGTGAAGCGAAAGTTTCAGTGGTGGCTGTAGCTCAGTTGGTTAGAGTACCGGATTGTGATTCCGGTGGTCGGGGGTTCGAATCCCCTCAGCCACCCCACTGATTCAACCGCATCGGCATCGCCGAAACGGTATTGCAATAAACAGGTCGCTGGCTATAATGTGCGCCTGAGTTTCAAGGGCTGTTAGCTCAGTTGGTAGAGCAGTTGACTCTTAATCAATAGGTCCAAGGTTCGAATCCTTGACAGCCCACCAAGACAGAAGCCATCGGGTCCGCCCGGTGGCTTTTTTCTTCAAGATGTAACCCTTCGCGATGGATCGCCGGTTGCAGTGCTTGTTTCAACGACGTTGAAGAAAGTGCTTGCAACGCCCTCGCGGATCGGGTCATAATTCGCCCCCGATTTCGGGCTGTTAGCTCAGTTGGTAGAGCAGTTGACTCTTAATCAATAGGTCCAAGGTTCGAATCCTTGACAGCCCACCAGACGAAAGCCACTTGGTCCGCCAAGTGGCTTTTTTCTTTATGTCTCCGCTGGCGTGGAGCCGGCTGGAGGATAGCCCCCTTGAGTCAAGGGGCGCGGCGAAGCCGGGGGGGATGTGGGCGTTGGTGAGAGGGGCCCGCGCGGTGCGCAGCAGCGCGTGGGGCGGCAGCGCGAATGCGCAGCCGCGTCCCCAAGGTTCGAATCCTTGACAGCCCACCAGACGAAAGCCACTTGGTCCGCCAAGTGGCTTTTTTCTTGCCTGCGGCAGCGTCGGCAGATCCCCGTCATGGGTGGATATCGCAGGCATTGATGGGTTCATCCACGCATGGCGTGGATCTACTGAAGCGTGGCTGAAATCAGCGTCACATGCGTCATCAGCATGTTCAATGCTGTGAGCTGCTTCTCACCGGTTGCTGCCGGCATCGCTCCCAATAGGTGTTCCGCGCCGAAGGCGCATGCATGAGGAGTGCTTCGATGACGTTCAACAAGAGCATGGGCGTGATGCTGACCGGCTTGGTGGTGATCGCGCTGTCAGGCTGCAGGGCGGACGAGGCGGCTACCGCCGCTGCACCGGACTACGCGCGGACGGTCGAGCGATCTGCGGATGTCGACCACATCGCGGCACAGCCGGTGGAGGGTCGCGACGCCGCGCAGTCGACCGGGGCGACAGGGGAGGCGCTGCCTGCTGGCGCGGTTGAAATGACGCGCTCCGCCGATGGCGCCACGCTGGAAACGCCCAGTGACGATGCGGCCGGCGTCCCTGCGGGCGAAACACCCGAGCCCGCGCCGGCCGCCCGCTGACCCGGATCGGCCTGGGGCGGGATGCGCCCAGGCCGACTCCAAAGGGCAATTTCCCTGTTCAGTTTTGTGGAAGCCTTCCGCTTTCCGCCCCCGCCTGCAACAATGAACACCTGAGCCGGCCACGCGAAAGTGGCGGAATTGGTAGACGCCCTGGATTTAGGTTCCAGTGCCGCAAGGCGTGGGGGTTCGAGTCCCCCCTTTCGCACCAGGCCGGCCCGTCCCCCGCCCAGTCGGGCATTCCGCGTCAACCCCTGCGCCCGGCCGTGCTGGCGGCGCCGCCCGAATTGGGCGAAACTAAAGGGCTGCGGCAAGCAGGCGCGTCATCGACGTCGTGTCCTTACAACCGTTTCATCCATCATCGAGCCGGGGGCCAGGGCGCCACCGGTGGCAGGAGTCAACATGCAAGCTTCGATTGAAACCATCGGCAACCTGGAACGCCGCCTGAGCTTCTCGCTGCCGGAAGACCGTCTGCAGAGCCACATCAACGGCCGCCTGGGCGAAATCGCCCGCACCACCCGCATCAAGGGTTTCCGTCCGGGCAAAGTGCCGGCCAAGGTGATCGAGCAGCGCTTCGGCGCGCAGGTCCGTGGCGAGGCGCTGGACGGCCTGCTGCGCGAAACCTTCGACGCCGCCGTGCGTGAGCACGACCTGCGCATCGTCGGCAGCCCGCGCATCGACAAGGGTGACGAGGGTGAGTTCTCCTTCGTGGCCACCGTCGAAGTGGTGCCGGACTTCGGTGACATCGACGTCAGCAAGCTGACCGTGGTGCGCCACACCGCCGAAATCACCGATGCCGACATCGACCAGATGATCGAGAACCTGCAGACGCAGCGTCGCAGCTGGTCGCCGGTCACCCGTGCCGCGCAGGACGGCGACCTGGTCGCACTGGAAACCTGGTCGCAGGCCGGTGACGAGCGCCTGCCGGCCGAAGGCACCGAGAAGGGCAGCATCGTGCTCGGCCAGGGCATGATGTTCGAGACCATCGAGCAGGGCCTGGTCGGCATGGCCAAGGACGAAGAGAAGACCCTGGACGTCGAGTTCCCGGCTGACTGGCGCGTGCCAGCGCTGGCGGGCAAGACCGTGCAGGTCACCGTGAAGGTCAGCGACGTCTCCGAGCCGGTCGTGCCGGCCGTCGATGAAGCCTTCATCAAGAGCTTCGGCGTGAAGGGTGGCGACGTCGAGCAGTTCCGCAGCGACATCCGCGCCAACCTCGAGCGTGAGCTGAAGGGCGCACTGATGAACCGCCTGCGTCGTGAAGTCGGCGAGCAGCTGATCGCGGCCTATTCGTCGGTGGAAATGCCGCCGCGTCTGGTCGAGAACGAAGCCCGTGCCATGCTGGCCCAGCAGGTCGAGCAGATCCGCCGCAGTGGCCGCAACCCGGGCGAGATCCCGGCTGACGCCCACGAAGGCTTCAAGGACGCTGCTGCCAAGCGCGTGCTGGTCGGCCTGGTGGTCGGCGAAGTGGCCCGCAGCAACGACCTGCGCCTGGAGCCGAAGCGTCTGAATGAAACGATGCGTCTGATCGCCTCGACCTACGAAGAGCCGGAACAGGTCATTGAGATGTACCGCAACGACCCCCAGCTGATGTCTGGTCTGCAGAACCGCGTGATGGAAGAGCAGGTGATCGACTGGATCGCCGAGCGCGCCCAGCACACTGAAGAAAAGCTGTCGTTCCAGGACGCGATCCGCCAGTAATCCCTGGCGGATTGCCGGATACCCCGCGCCAGCCCTGGCGCGGGGGTGTTTCCCCCCAAGATAGGTACCTCACGAAATGGACAACCGAACCAAAGCCCTGAACATGGTTCCCATGGTGGTCGAGCAGACCAGCCGCGGCGAGCGTGCCTACGACATCTATTCGCGCCTGTTGAAGGAGCGCCTGATCTTCCTGGTTGGCCCGATCGACGATCACATGGCCAACGTGGTGGTGGCGCAGCTGCTGTTCCTGGAAGCGGAAAACCCGGAAAAGGACATCAGCATCTACATCAACTCGCCGGGTGGCGTGGTCACCGCCGGCATGGCGATCTACGACACCATGCAGTACATCAAGCCGGACGTGAGCACCATCTGCGTTGGCCAGGCCGCCTCGATGGGCGCGCTGCTGCTGGCGTCCGGTGCGGCGGGCAAGCGCTATGCGCTGCCGAACTCGCGGGTGATGATCCACCAGCCGCTGGGTGGCTTCCAGGGCCAGGCCACCGACATCGACATCCACGCACGCGAGATCCTGACCCTGCGTGCGCGCCTGAACGAAGTGCTGGCCAAGCACACCGGCCAGTCGCTGGAGACCATCGCGCGCGATACCGAGCGCGACAACTTCAAGAGCGCGGTCGATGCGGTCGCCTACGGCCTGGTCGACCAGGTCCTGGAGCGTCGTCCGGAAGAGTCGATCCAGGCCGGCTGACCGGCACTCACGGGGCCATGGCAGGCCCCGTTCCTGCAGGGTCGGGTGGACTGATGTCCCTCCGGCCCTGTGTTATTCTCGAATCGAACCCCCGTTCAGCGGGTGGGGTAACTGGGTAAGCGAAGCATGAGCGAAGACCGCCAAGGTCGTTCCACGGACACCGGCAAGATCCTCTACTGCTCTTTCTGCGGCAAGAGCCAGCATGAAGTGCGCAAGCTGATTGCCGGTCCGAGCGTGTTCATCTGCGATGAGTGCGTGGAGCTGTGCAACGACATCATCCGAGAGGAGCTTGAGGAAAAGGCGCAGTCGGCGCGCAGTTCGCTGCCCAAGCCGCGCGAGATCCTCGAGGTGCTCGACCAGTACGTGATCGGACAGAACCGCGCCAAGCGGACCCTGGCCGTGGCCGTGTACAACCACTACAAGCGCATCGAGAGCCGCCAGAAGAACGACGAAGTCGAGCTGGCGAAGTCGAACATCCTGCTGGTCGGTCCGACCGGTTCGGGCAAGACCCTGCTGGCCGAGACCCTGGCTCGCCTGCTCAACGTGCCGTTCACCATGGCCGACGCCACCACGCTGACCGAAGCCGGTTACGTGGGCGAGGACGTGGAGAACATCATCCAGAAGCTGCTGCAGAAGTGCGACTACGACGTCGAGAAGGCACAGCAGGGCATCGTCTACATCGATGAAATCGACAAGATCTCGCGCAAGAGCGAGAACCCGTCGATCACCCGCGATGTGTCCGGCGAAGGCGTGCAGCAGGCCCTGTTGAAGCTGATCGAAGGCACCGTGGCCAGCGTTCCGCCGCAGGGTGGGCGCAAGCATCCGCAGCAGGAATTCCTGCAGGTGGACACCAAGAACATCCTGTTCATCTGCGGCGGCGCGTTTGCCGGCCTGGACAAGGTGATCCAGCAGCGCTCCAACGACGCCGGTGGCATCGGTTTCGGCGCCAAGGTGAAGAGCAGCGAGCGCAAGCAGGAAGTGGGCAAAGTGCTGGCTGAAGTCGAGCCGGAAGACCTGATCAAGTTCGGCCTGATTCCCGAGTTCGTGGGCCGCCTGCCGGTGGTCGCGACCCTGGAAGAGCTGGACGAGCCGGCCCTGATCCGCATCCTGACCGAGCCGAAGAACGCCATCACCAAGCAGTTCAAGAAGCTGTTCGAGATGGAGAACGTCGAGCTGGAGTTCCGTCCGGACGCGTTGTCGGCCATCGCCAAGAAGGCGCTCAAGCGCAAGACCGGCGCCCGCGGCCTGCGCACCATCGTCGAATCGGTCCTGCTGGACACCATGTACGACCTGCCGTCGCAGGAAAACGTCAGCAAGGTTGTCGTGGATGAATCGGTGATCGAGCACAAGTCCGAGCCGTACCTGATCTACCAGACCCCGCCGGTCCCTGAACAGAAGGCCGCTGGCGCCGAATGATTCTTTCAACTTGTTGAATAGAAAGAATTTTCTCGGAACGTCTTGCATCTGAAAGCCGATGGCCCCATAACGGGGCCATCGGCTTTTTTTGTCTCCGGAAGATGCCCTCCCGGAGACGGTTTTCCCCTTCCCTGGAGCCCCCATGGCCCGTTCCCCAAGTGAGACCCTCGACCTGCCGGTCCTGCCGCTGCGCGACGTAGTGGTATTCCCGCACATGGTCATCCCGCTGTTCGTCGGCCGCGACAAGTCCATGCACGCGCTGGAACAGGCGATGGAAGCAGACAAGCGCATCCTGCTGCTGGCGCAGAAGTCGGCCGAGACCGATGACCCGCAGGCCGCCGACCTCTACCAGGTCGGCACGCTGGCGCAGGTGCTGCAGCTGCTGAAGCTGCCCGACGGCACCATCAAGGTGCTGGTCGAAGGCCTGTCGCGCGTGCAGGTGACCAGCGTCAGCGAACGCGATGGATCGCTGCACGGCCAGGCCGTGGAAATCGAGGCCGCCGATGCCCGCGAGCCGCGCGAAATCGAGGCCATCGCCCGCTCGCTGATGTCGCTGTTCGAGCAGTACGTCAAGACCAACCGCAAGCTGCCGCCGGAACTGCTGCAGACCCTGGCCGGCATCGATGAGCCGACACGCCTGGCCGACACCATCGCCGCCCATATCAGCGTGCGGTTGTCGGACAAGCAGCGCCTGCTGGAAACGCTGGCGGTGGGCGAACGCCTGGAGATGCTGGTCGGCCTGGTCGACGGCGAGATCGACGTGCAGCAGATGGAAAAGCGCATCCGCGGCCGCGTGAAGTCGCAGATGGAAAAGAGCCAGCGCGAGTACTACCTCAACGAACAGATGAAGGCCATCCAGAAGGAACTGGGTGACCTGGACGATGCGCCGGGCGAACTGGAAGAGCTGGCGCGCAAGATCGCCGAAGCGGGCATGCCCAAGCCGGTGGAAGCCAAGGCGCGCAACGAGCTCAACAAGCTCAAGCAGATGTCGCCGATGTCTGCCGAAGCCGCGGTCGTGCGCAACTACCTGGAGTGGCTGCTGGGCGTGCCGTGGAAGAAGCGCAGCAAGGTGCGCAAGGACCTGAAGGCCGCGCAGGACACCCTCGATGCCGATCACTACGGCCTGGAGAAGGTCAAGGAACGCATCCTTGAATACCTGGCGGTGCAGTCGCGGGTGAAGCAGATGAAGGGTCCGATCCTGTGCCTGGTCGGGCCGCCGGGCGTGGGCAAGACCTCGCTGGGCCAGTCCATCGCCAAGGCCACCAACCGCAAGTTCGTGCGCATGTCGCTCGGCGGCGTGCGCGATGAAGCCGAGATCCGTGGCCACCGTCGTACCTATGTCGGTTCGATGCCGGGCCGCATCGTGCAGAACCTCAACAAGGTCGGCAGCAAGAACCCGCTGTTCGTGCTGGACGAGATCGACAAGATGTCGATGGACTTCCGTGGCGATCCGTCCTCGGCGCTGCTGGAAGTGCTCGATCCCGAGCAGAACAACGCGTTCAACGACCACTACCTGGAAGTGGACCTGGACCTGTCCGAAGTGATGTTCGTGGCGACCTCCAACTCGCTCAACATCCCCGGCCCGCTGCTGGACCGCATGGAAGTGATCCGCATCCCCGGTTACACCGAGGATGAGAAGCTCAACATCGCCACCCGTTACCTGTCGCCCAAGCAGATCAAGGCCAACGGCCTGAAGCCGGAAGAGCTGGAGATTGGCAGCGATGCCATCCAGGACATCGTGCGCTACTACACGCGCGAATCCGGCGTGCGCAACCTGGAACGCGAGATCGCCAAGATCTGCCGCAAGGTGGTGAAGGAAATCGCGCTGGGTGGGCCGCAGCCGGTGGCGAAGGCGAAGAAGGGCGCGCGCAAGTCCAAGGCGCTGGTGAGCGTGTCGAGCAAGAACCTGGACAAGTACCTGGGCGTGCGTCGCTTCGACTTCGGCCGTGCCGAAGAAGAGAACGAGATCGGCCTGGTCACGGGCCTGGCCTGGACCGAAGTCGGTGGCGATCTGCTGCAGATCGAATCGACGCTGGTACCGGGCAAGGGCCAGCTGATCCTGACCGGCCAGCTCGGCAACGTGATGAAGGAATCAGCGTCGGCGGCGTTGTCGGTGGTGCGTTCGCGCGCCGAGCGCTTCGGCATCGATGCGGACTTCCTGCAGAAGCACGACGTGCACCTGCATGTACCCGATGGTGCGACGCCGAAGGATGGCCCCAGTGCCGGTGCGGCAATGGTGACCTCGCTGGTGTCGATGCTGACCAAGGTCGCCGTGCGCGCCGATGTGGCGATGACCGGCGAAATCACCCTGCGTGGTCGCGTCACCGCGATCGGCGGCCTCAAGGAGAAACTGCTGGCGGCCCTGCGCGGCGGAATCCGCACGGTGATCATCCCCGATGAGAACCGCAAGGATCTTGCCGACATTCCGGCCAACGTCACCCGCGACCTGGAGATCGTGCCGGTGAAGTACATCGAGGAAGTGCTCGATCTGGCCCTGGAACGTCCGCTGGCACCGAAGAAGACGCGCAAGAGTGCGCAGCGCGTCACGGTGCGCAGCAAGGCCAAACCGAGTGGAAACGCGCGCGTCAAGCATTGATGCGTCCTGTCGAAATGCTTGAAACCCGCGTCGTTGCTGGCTTTCCAGCTTGCGTGGGGGTAGGGCCGCTGGTATAAAAGCAGCACTCGCGAATGAGTGATCGCAGTCAGCGCTCACTGAATTCGGCGAACCGTTTCCACATGGCAACCGCATGCAGACGTCGTGCGGTTGCTTCCCTGTCGAATACGCGGAACCCACCGCCAAAGGAGTTGTAAAGAATGAACAAGACCGAATTGATCGATGCCGTTGCTGAAGCTGCCGACCTGACCAAGGCCGAGTCCAGCCGCGCTGTCGATGCCGTCGTTGCTGCCGTCACCAAGGCGCTGAAGGACGGCGATGCGGTCACCCTGGTTGGCTTCGGTACCTTCCAGGTCCGCGACCGTGCTGCCCGCACCGGCCGCAACCCGAAGACCGGCGACACCATCAAGATCGCTGCTTCGAAGAATCCGTCGTTCAAGGCTGGTAAGGCCCTGAAGGATGCTGTAAACTAAGCGGCTCGCTGGGGTGCTTAGCTCAGCGGTAGAGCGTCTCCTTTACACGGAGAGGGTCGGGGGTTCGAAACCCTCAGCACCCACCACAGCACCGCGGTAAGTTTGAAATGTGGAGCGGTAGTTCAGCTGGTTAGAATGCTGGCCTGTCACGCCGGAGGTCGCGGGTTCGAGTCCCGTCCGCTCCGCCATTGCAAAACTCTTAAATCCTCGTGAAAAAACTTTGAAAAAAGTGTTCAGCGGGGTAGGTTTTCAGGAAGTCTTCGGATATACTGAGCGCCTGCAAAGTTTCAAGCGCGGAGCGGTAGTTCAGCTGGTTAGAATGCTGGCCTGTCACGCCGGAGGTCGCGGGTTCGAGTCCCGTCCGCTCCGCCATTGCAAAACTCTTAAATCCTCGTGAAAAAACTTTGAAAAAAGTGTTCAGCGGGGTAGGTTTTCAGGAAGTCTTCGGATATACTGAGCGCCTGCAAAGTTTCAAGCGCGGAGCGGTAGTTCAGCTGGTTAGAATGCTGGCCTGTCACGCCGGAGGTCGCGGGTTCGAGTCCCGTCCGCTCCGCCAACTCTAAGAGCCCTCGACGCAAGTCGGGGGCTTTTTCTTTGCGCCGTTTCCATCATTCGATGCGCGCGAACCTGTAGATCGCCTGGGCGGGATGGCGCCAGGCCCTGCTGCCACTGCTTTTGGTCCACGCCGCGAAGCGGGTTACACTGCCGGGCTCGCCAATCAAGCCTTGTGATTCCTCACCATGCTGCAGAAACTCCGCGACAAGACCTCAGGCTGGATCGTCACCGTGATCCTGGGGCTGCTGATGATTCCGTTCCTGTTCGTGATCGACAACAGCTACCTCGGTGGCGTCGGCGCACAGAACGTCGCCAAGGTTTCGGCACCGCCGACCTGGTGGCGCTCGGCACCGTCCTGGTGGCCGGTGCGCATGATGTGGCAGCACCATGAGATCAGTGCACAGGACTTCCGCACCCGTTTTGAGCAGGAACGCATGCGCGAACGCCAGCAGCAGGGCGAGAACTTCGACCCGCGCGCGTTCGAAAGCACCGAGAACAAGCTGGCCGTGCTCGACCAGTTGATCGACGAGCAGGTCGTGCGCCTGGTCGGTGAGCAGGCCGGTGTAGTGATTGGCGACGGCGCTGTGCGCGAATACATCACCACCATTCCGGGCTTCCTGGGCGCCGATGGCAAGTTCAGCGAAAGCAATTACCGTCTGGCCCTGGCCGGTGGCAATCCGCCGCGCACGCCGACCCAGTTCCAGGAACTGGTGCGTGAGAGCCTGCAGCAGTCGGTGATCCCGTCGGGCCTGCAGAATTCCGGCTTTGTCACCCAGGCCGAGACCGAGCGTCTGTTGAAGCTGCTGGGCGAGACCCGCGATGTGGAACTGGCCGCACTGCCGGAAGTTCCGGTGGATACCGCGCCGGTGACCGACGCGCAGATCAAGCAGTGGTACGACAGCCATGGCAAGGATTTCCGCCAGGCTGAATCGGTGTCGCTGGAATATGTCGAGCTCAATGGTGCCAACCTGCCGGCGCCGACTGCGGCCGACGAAGCGACCCTGCGCAAGCGCTATGAAGACGAGAAGGCCAAGTTCACCACGCCGGAACAGCGCCAGGCGGCGCACATCCTGATCACCGGCGACGGTGCTGAAGCCAAGGCCGCCAAGCTGGCTGTCGAAGCAAAGGCGGCAGGTGCCGACTTTGCCGCGCTGGCCAAGGCGAACTCGGAAGATCCCGGTTCCAAGGCGCAGGGCGGTGACCTGGGCTGGGTGGAACGGGGAGCGATGGTCAAGCCGTTCGAAGATGCACTGTTTGGTGCCAAGGCGGGTGAGGTGATCGGCCCGGTCAAGACCGACTTCGGTTACCACATCATCAAGGTCGCAGCGGTTCGTGGCGGCCAGGGCAAGTCCTTCGAAGAAGTACGCGACACCTTGGCTGCCGAGCAGTTGAAGGCTGACGGCGAGCGCGGCTTCAACGATCGGGCGGGCCGCCTGGTCGATGCCATCAACAAGAGCCCGAGCGACCTGTCCGCGGCCGCCAAGGCGGTCGGCCTGTCGATGCAGACGCTGGGCCCGATCACGCGCACGACCGCCACCGGTATTGCCGCTGATCCGGCCGTGCTGCGTGCCGCCTTCTCCGACGTCCTGGTGCAGGACGGTACCGCCAGCGATCCGATCGCCCTGGGCGGCAGCAGCAACCACAGCGTGGTGATCCGCGTTGCCGCGCATACCCCGGAGCAGGCGCTGCCGCTGGACAAGGCGCGTGAGCAGGTGATCGCCGCGATCCGTGCCGACCGTCAGCGCCAGGCCGGTGACAAGGCCGCCGATGCCCTGCTGGCCAAGCTGAAGGCCGGCGCGACCCTGCAGTCGCTGGCTGCCAGCGAGAAGCTGCAGCTGAGCCCGATGCCGGGCCTGCCGCGCAGCCAGCCGGTGCCGACCCCGGAGATCAACCGTGCGATCTTCAGTGCGCCGCTGCCTGCCGAAGGCAAGCCGAGCTACGGCAAGGTCGACGTCAACGGCCATGCGCTGGTCTTCGCGGTGAACAAGGTCAACCCGGGCGACATCAAGGAAGTGACCGCCGAACAGCAGAAGCAGTTGAAGGACCAGCTGAGCCAGATCGACGGCATGGCCGCGGCCAAGGCCTACATCGAGGCGATGCGCAAGAAGTTCTTGATCCAGACCACCGAAGCGAACCTGTAAGCCCTCCGGCGAGCAGGAACGAAAAGGCCCGGCATTGCCGGGCCTTTTTTGTTGTCGCAACCCTGATCGATCCGTGACCTGCGCGATGAGTGCCGACCAAGGTCGGCCGCTACCAGAAGCGAAGCGACCTGCTCCTGCTCTTCATCTTCCAATCCGTGGGTGGTGCCACCGGAAACCATCAGGGGACGGGCGGGGTGGGCGCGCGGGGGTGTCCGCGGCATGGATGCCGCGGCCAAGCCCCCAAGGATGGGTTCACGGCGTCCCCCGTGGGTCCACCTCGCTCGTCCCAACTCATGAATGCTGCTGCCGCCACCCGCGAGGGGCTTCGCCGTTGGCCGGAAACCGCGCGTCAGCGCCGCACCGACCTCAGTCTTCGACGCGCAGTACCGCGCCTGGCTTCAGCACGCTGCTGCCGCTCAAGCCGTTCAGGGACAACAGCGCCTTCACCGGCATGCCGTAGCGGCGGGCGATGGTCCAGGCCGATTCACCGTTGCGCACGGTGTGGCGACGGTTGCGCGGGCGATCGGCAGCCGACGCGACCACCTTGGCCACCTGCGGGCTCGGCGCGGCGCTGGCGGTGCTGGCCACTGCGGTGGCAACGGCCGTGCTGGTGATGTCGGCAACGTCCGCGTTGGACGCCGAAACCGGGGCCAGTACGCGGGCGGTGCCCGACGGGCGGTTGCCGGCGGCCAGTGCCGGATTCAGGCGGGCGATCTTCGCCGGGTCCAGCGCGCGCTGGGCGGCCCACTGCTGGACGCTGGTGCCCGCCGGCAGGGTGTGGTCCTTCAGCACCGGTACGGTGCGGTCCAGCGAGGCCATCACGCCCGGCTGGTCTTCCACGTCTTCCAGCACGCAGGCCAGGGCATGCAGCTTCTCGACGTAGGCATGGGTGACCGGCGACAGCCCGGGCAGGCCGGCCGGTTTGGCGTTCTGCGCATTCATGCCGGCCTTGCGCATGGACTGCAGCACGCGGTATTCACCGGCGTTGTAGGCCATCGTGGCCAAGCGCCAGTCACCGCCGAACATGCCATGCAGGGTCTTCAGGTAGCGCACGGCGGCCTGGGTGGACTCCACTGCCGACAGTCGGCCGTCGTAGTTGTTGCTCATCGGTACGCGATGGTTGCGTGCCGTGGTGGCGATGAACTGCCACAGGCCGGTCGGGCCGCTGCCGTTGCGGGCATTGGGCCGGTAGCCACTTTCGACGAAGGGAATCAGGGCGAATTCGGTGGGCAGGTTGGCTTTGCGCAGCTCTTCGACCACATAGCCGAACAGCACCAGCGCGTCGTCATCCTGGTTGGCCAACCGCGAAGGCGCATGGGCGAACTGCTTCTGCCAGCGCGGGCTGGTGGCTTCGGCGTCACAGGTGGGTTCTGCAAGGCCGTCGCGGAAGCTGGAGAAGATCTCCTGGCCGTTACGTACCGATGCGGCCGGCAGCGTTGACGGATCCAGCGGCAGGGCCGAGGCGGCGGTCAGGTTCTGGCTGATGCCGGCGCCCAGCGATTGTGCGCCGGCAGTTCCGGCCAACCCCAGGACGAGACCCAGGGCCAGCGGCAGACTTCGGCGACTCATGCGCGGAAGCCGTCTTTCCAGTGCCGGAGACCGGCCATGACGTCGACGTCGTCCACGACTTCGCGCCCCAGGTGCGCCGACACGGCCGCGCGGATGGGCGCCGTGTGGGTACGCAGGAACGGATTGCAGGCAATTTCATCGGCCAGGGACACTGGCAGGGTCGAACGGTCATCGCGGCGCATGGCCAAAGCCTCCTCTTGGCGCTGCAACAAGGCAGCGTTGGCGGGGTCGACATGCCGCGCGAAGACGGCATTTGACACGGTGTACTCGTGAGCGCAACACAGCAGCAGTTGCGCGGGCAGGGCACCCAGCTTGCGCATCGATGCCAGCAGCTGGGACGGCGTACCTTCGAACAGGCGTCCACAGCCCAGGCTGAACAACGAATCTCCGCTGAAAAGCTGTTCAGCGGTGTGAAACGCGATGTGGCTGCGGGTGTGCCCGGGGACGGATAGTACGTGGAACATCCGGCCCAGTGCCTGAACACGTTCACCTTCACCGACCCGCTCGGTGGCCATCGGGATGCGCTCTTCGACCGGTGCGACCACGCGCACCCCGGGGAAACGCTCCTGCAGCGCCGGTACTCCGCCGATGTGATCGTCGTGGTGATGGGTGAGCAGGATGGTGTCCACGCGCACGCCTTGGGCAGCCAGCGCCAGTACCGGCGCAGCGTCGCCGGGATCGACGACCACGGCAGCACCGTCGTCGGCGATCAGCATCCAGATGTAATTGTCCGCAAATGCGGGCAGGGCAGTCAGTCGCATAGAATTGGACCATGCCCGCGCTGCAGAGCACCCGTCAAGCGAGCCAGGCCCCGTGGTTCGACAGTGAACCGGCGGAGGCCCTGCGCGTGCTCGAACGGCAGCTGCTGCTGCCGCAGCTGTCGCTGCTGCCGACCCGGCCCTGGTTGTGGATCGCCCCCAGCGCCGCCTGGCTGGCGGATGCGCAGCTGGGCGGTCGGGGCCTGCGCCTGCATCGCCAGGGCAGTGGTTACGCCGGCGATACCCGCTGTGCCCTGCCGTTGCCGCTGCCCAACGAGAGCGTCAACGCCATCGTGCTGCAGCATGTGACCGTCGGCGATGCCGACCATCTGCTGGACGAATGCGAGCGCGTGCTGATGCCCGGCGGCCATCTGTGGCTGACCAGCCTCAACCCGTTCAGCCCGTTCCGCACGCGCTGGCGCCAGCACGGGCTGGTGGTGCGCACGCCGCAGCGGATCCGCCAGCTGCTTGAGCGCCATGGGCTGGAATGCGAGGACGTGCGTTACCTGGGGCCGATGTGGCAGGGTGCCGGCAGCCGCCGTCGCGGCGGCTGGGCCCCCCTGCGCGCGGCCTGCCTGTTCCACGCTGAAAAACGCACGCTGGCCCTGCCCGGGCCGACCCCGTTGCCCGTGCGCTGGCACGGCACCGTTGCTACCTGATCTGGAGTTGTATTGAAAACCATCGAAATCCACACCGACGGTTCCTGCCTCGGCAATCCCGGCCCCGGTGGCTGGGCGGCGCTGTTGCGCTACAAGGGGCACGAGCGCGAACTGAGCGGTGGCGAAGCGCATACCACCAACAATCGGATGGAGCTGATGGCGGCCATTTCCGGCCTGGAGTCGTTGACCGAGCCCTGTGAGATCGTCCTCTATACCGATTCGCAGTACGTACGGCAGGGCCTGACCCAGTGGCTGCCGGGCTGGATCCGCAAGAACTGGAAGACCGCCGGCGGTGACCCGGTGAAGAACCGTGAACTGTGGGAGCGCCTGCAGGCCGCCACGTTGCGGCACCAGATCGACTGGCGCTGGGTGAAAGGCCATTCCGGCGACCCGGACAATGAACGCGTGGATACCCTGGCCCGCAACGCCGCGATCCAGATCCGCGACGGCAGCCCGGTAAACTGAGCCCATGCGTCAGATCATCCTTGATACCGAAACCACCGGCCTGGAGTGGAAGAAGGGCAACCGCGTCGTCGAAATCGGCTGCGTCGAGTTGTTCAAGCGCCGCCCGACCGGCAATACCTATCACCAGTACCTGAAGCCGGACTGCGAATTCGAACAGGGTGCGCAGGAAGTGACCGGCCTGACCCTGGAATTCCTCGCCGACAAGCCGGAGTTCGCGCAGGTCGTGGAGGAGTTCCTGGCCTTCATCGATGGCGCCGAGCTGATCATCCACAACGCCGCGTTCGACCTGGGCTTCCTCGACAACGAGCTGTCCCTGCTCGGCGAGCAGTACGGCAAGATCACCGACCGCTGCACGGTGATCGATACCCTGGCGCTGGCGCGCGAGCGCTTCCCGGGCCAGCGCAACTCGCTTGACGCCCTGTGCAAGCGGCTGGGCGTGGACAACTCGCACCGCGCCCTGCATGGCGGTCTGCTGGATGCGCAGATCCTGGGTGATGTGTACATCGCGTTGACCTCGGGCCAGGAGGAGATCGGCTTCGGGCTGGGCGATGACGATGCCGGTGGCGCTGCGGCGTTGCAGGCGTTCGATGCGTCCAAGCTGCTGCCGCGGCCGCGCGTGGTGGCCACGCCGTCGGAGCAGGAAGCGCATGCGGCGCGTCTGGAACGGCTGCGCAAGAAGGCCGGCCACGCGTTGTGGGACGGCCCGAAGGTGGAAGAGGCCGCGAGCGCGTAGGCGCAGCGGTGGCGTGCGAAATGCAGCCACGCATGGCGTGGCTCTACTGTAGATCCACGCCCTGCATGGGTTAGTGGCAGCGCACCAGGATCACGGTGATGTTGTCCGAGCCGCCGCCGTCGAGGGCGGAGGCGACCAGGCTGTCCACGCATTCCTGCGCGCTGGCGTCGTCGAAGGCGAGGGTGCGGGCGATGCCGCGGTCATCCACTTCCTCGGTCAGGCCATCACTGCACAGCAGCAACTGCATTCCCGGGCGCAGCTCGCCGCTGGTGGTCGCCACGTTCAGGTGTGCCGGGTCGGTGACGCCCAGTGCCTGGGTGACCACGTTCCGGTGGGGATGGGCGCGCGCCTGCTCGGCGGTCAGGTTGCCCTGCGCGACCAGTTCCTGCACCACGCTGTGGTCCTGGCTGAGCTGGGCAAGCTGGCCATCGCGCCACAGATAGGCGCGGCTGTCGCCGACCCAGGCCACTTCGTAACGGTTGCCCTGCACCCGTGCAGCGACCACGGTGGTGCCCATCGGCAGGCTGTCGTTGCGCCGGCGCGAGGCGCGGATGATCTCTTCGTCGGCGGTGCGGATCGCCTGCGCCAACGGCGCGCCACGGCGGATCTCACGCACGATGGTCTCGCGCGCCAGTGCGCTGGCCACCTCGCCGCAGGCGTGCCCGCCCATGCCGTCGGCTACCAGCCACAGGGCCAGCTCGCCGTCACCGTAATAGGTGTCTTCATTGAGCTGGCGGCGCAGGCCGGGGTGGGTGAGATGTCCGAATTCGATCATGGTGGGTGCTGGGCGAGGGGGTAATGCCGGGGAGAACGGCATCATCACGGCCAAGCGGACATCCGGCAAGCCATGCAGTCAGGAAAATTTCACTTCATTGGGCGCAATGACTTGTCGTCAGCCGCGCTTCCTCGTATGATGCGCGTCCCCGGTTCGCCGGGGAACATCTGGAGAGGTGGCAGAGCGGTTGAATGTACCTGACTCGAAATCAGGCAGGCGTTTATAGCGCCTCGGGGGTTCGAATCCCCCCCTCTCCGCCAGATTAAAAAAGAAGGGCTGCCGAAAGGCAGCCCTTCTTTTTTAATCTGGCGCGGGGATGCGACGACGCTTCGCGCGTCGCCCCAAACGTTGCGATGCAACGTTCGGGCCCCTCCCTTTGCCGGCCTCTCCCCGCCCCTGTCGGGGCAGCCCCTCAACAGAGGGGCTTATTGCTCCAGATGGCTTCGCGTCAACTTGCACGGATCGGTGGCTTTTTTATCTGGCGCGGGGATGCGACGACGCTTCGCGCGTCGCCCCAAACGTTGCACTGCAACGTTCGGGCCCCTCCCTTTGCCGACCTTCCTGCGGATGCTTGAGTAGATCCACGCCATGCGTGGATGCTGTTCGCGTGCGGCGGGTTACCATGTACGTCATCACCTGCTGGAGCCGCCACGATGACCGCTGAAATCCTCGTCCCCGTTTCATTCGGCGAGCTGCTGGACAAGATCTCGATCCTGCAGATCAAGTCCGAGCGCATCAGTGACGAAGGCAAGCTGGCCAACGTACGCAAGGAGCTGTCCGCGCTGGAAACCACGTGGATGGCGCACCCGGCAGCAGTGAAGGACATCGCCAAGCTGCGCGCCGAGCTGAAGGCGGTCAACGAGCAGCTGTGGGAGATCGAGGACGACATCCGCCTGAAGGACAAGGCGCAGGCGTTCGATCAGGGGTTTATCGACCTGGCGCGCAGCGTGTACCTGCGCAACGACGAACGCGCACGGATCAAGAAGGCGATCAACCTGGCGCTGGGTTCGGCGTACGTGGAAGAGAAGTCCTACCAGGATTACACGCAGCGCGCGTAATCCCGGGCGGCCCGACGCAGTAGATCCACGCCATGCGTGGATGGATCTCCCGGGTTGCGGGACGGTGCGGACCAAGGTCCGCACCCAGTAGACAGCGCTCAGCTGCCCGGCGTGCCACTCATCCCAGATGGTCGGCGACGTAACGCTCGAACGCGGCAATGCCGTCCTCGACGGTGATCAGTTCCATCACATCGTCGAATTCGATCTTGGTGCCCCACTTGAGGTCGGCTGCCTGCTTGCCCAGATACTTGCGCGCCGCGTCGTCGTAGCGGTCCGCGCAGTAGCGGCGGTCCGAATACGGGCCGCTGCGGTTCGGGTTGCTGGCCGCATGCAGGCCCAGCACCTTGGTACCCATTGCGTTGGCAATGTGCATCGGGCCAGAGTCCGGGGTCATCACCAGATTGGCGCGGGCCAGCAGGGCCGGCAACTGCTTGAGCGTGTCCTTGCCGACCAGGTCCAGTGCCGGAACATCCAGCTGGGCCTGGATGGCGTCGGCCATGCTGCGCTCCAGTTCGCTGCGGCCGCCGCACAGTACGATCCGCCAACCGCGCGTGACGGCATGGTTGGCGACCTCGGCATAGCGGTCGGCGTACCAGTTGCGGCGCACGTGGCTGGAGCAGGGCGAGATCATCAGCACCGGCCGGCCATCGTCCTGCCATTGCGCAGCGGCCCAGTCATAGGCTGCCTGCGGCACGGCCAGGTCCCAGCTGACATCAGTCTGGCGCAGGCCCAGCGGCTCACAGAAGCTGCCGATGGCATCGAGCACATGGATGCCCGGGCGATCAGGGATGCGT
Source organism: Stenotrophomonas sp. FW305-C-20-S1 (assembly GCF_058783335.1). Lineage (NCBI taxonomy): Bacteria > Pseudomonadati > Pseudomonadota > Gammaproteobacteria > Lysobacterales > Lysobacteraceae > Stenotrophomonas > Stenotrophomonas sp. FW305-C-20-S1. Next base: position 23,744 of record NZ_JBYTEK010000024.1, read on the forward strand.
TCGTTGATGAAGAGGCCGTGCAGATCCTTGGAGCGGCTGCGGTCGTACCCAATGCGGCGCTCGGCAGGAATGAAGGCCGACAGCACGTTGGCGCGGAACGCCACCTGCATCTGCAGCAGGGCCTCGAAACGCCCAGGCGGCAACTGCTTGCGCAGCTCCTTCACTCCGGCCATGCCGGTCTTCTTGTCGTAGGCGTGGAAGATGACGCCCGGCAGGCCATCGAGCAGCTTCTGCCCGACCTTGTCGATGATCCAGTGGATCGGCGTGTCCGGGCGCGCGGCCTGCAGGGTGCGCACCAGCGGCACTACGTGGGTCACATCGCCAAGAGCGGACAGGCGCAGAAGACACAAGGAGGAGGACGCTGATGCCATGTGTTGTTAGACTCAAAGGAATGGTCGCATTCGACGCCAATGAAGCGCTGACGCCATGCCGCGAGGGTCGCGGCATCGGGGCCATTCTGTTCGACCGCGAGCGGCTGCGGCAAGCCGACATCGGTCTGTTCTCGCCACAGCACTGGGCCGGCAAGGCCCGGCCGGTGGGTGAGGGCGGCCGTGGCAGCGCCTGGTTCGTGGATGCGCCGTTCGGCGCCAGCGTACTGCGGCACTACCTGCGCGGGGGGCTGGCGGCCCGGATCAGCCACGACCAGTACATCTGGCGGGGGGCGGACCGGACCCGCAGCTTTGCCGAATTCCGCCTGATGCGCGCGTTGCGCGAGAAGAAGCTGCCGGTGCCCAGGCCGATTGCCGCCTTCTACATGCGTGAAGGCCTGCGCTACCGCGCCGCGATCCTGATGGAACGGATCGAAGGGGTGCGCTCGCTGGCCGACCGCGCACTGGTGGCCGGGCGCGGGGCACCGTGGGAGGAAACCGGGCGGATGATCGCGCGCTTCCACCGTGCCGGGCTGGACCATGCCGATCTCAATGCGCACAACATCCTGTTCGATGGCAACGGGCATGGCTGGCTGATCGACTTCGATCGCGGGGTGATCCGCATCCCGGCCACGGCCTGGCGCGAGCGCAATCTCAAGCGCCTGCTGCGCTCGCTGGTCAAGCTGCGCGGTGAGCGCAGCGTGGAAGACGTGGAAAAAGACTACGCGCGCCTGCGTCGCGCCTATGACATGGCCTGGAACCGGGGCACCTGATGGACTGGTCGTTGCGTTTCCTCGGCGTCGGCAATGCGTCGGCGGTCGAGCTGGGTTCGCCGATGTCGGTGATCGAGCGCGATGGCCGGCCGTGGCTGACCATCGACTGCGGCGGCGAAGGCCTGACTGCCTTCAAGGCTCATTACGGGCATATGCCGCAGGCGCTGTTCGTTACCCATGTGCACCTGGATCACGTGGCCGGTTTCGAACGGCTGTTCGTGGATACCTTCTTCAGCGCGCAGCGGCGCGGCAAGGTGCGCCTGTACGTGCCGGCCACGGTGGTGCCGCTGCTGCACAAGCGCATCGGCGATTACCCGAACGTGCTGGCCGAGGGCGGCGCCAACTTCTGGGATGCCTTCCAGCTGATCGTGGTGGGCGATGCGTTCTGGCACGAGGGTGTGCGGCTGGAGGTGTTCCCCGTGCGGCACCACTGGCCGGAGACGGCCTATGGCCTGCGCCTGCAGGGCGCCCTGACCTGGAGCGGCGACACCAGGCCGATTCCGGAAATGCTGGCGCGCTATGCCAGTGACAACGAACTGATCGCCCACGACTGCGGGTTGCACGGCAATCCTTCGCATACCGGGGTGGATGACCTGGAGCGCGAGTACAGCGCCGAGCTGCAGGCACGGATGATGCTGTACCACTACGCCAGCGTGGCCGATGGCCAGGCCCTGGCCGCGCGCGGGCACCGGGTGGCACAGCCGGGCCAGTGTGTTGTGCTGGCCGCGCCGACCGCCCCGCACGTGCTGGCGCAGGATCCGCCGTGAGCAGCGCTGGCGCCGCCGCTCCACCGGCGCTGGCCGCAGAACTGGAGGGGTTGGAACGCGCACTGCATTGCCCGCAGGTGCGCGCAGACCATGAGCGTCTGGCGGCATTGCTGGATGAGGATTTCAGCGAGATCGGCAGCTCCGGCCAGTGCTACGGCCGTGAGGCCGCGCTGGAAGAGATCCCGCTGGAGCGTGCGCAGGTGGTGATCGAGTCGGACCGGTACGCCGTGTGGATGCTGGCAGAGGGCTTGGCCCAGGTGCGTTACCGCAGTCGCTATCACGTCGATGACCAGCCGCAGCGGTGGGTGCTGCGCAGCTCGCTGTGGCGTCAGCATTCAACGGGCTGGCGGATGGTGTTCCATCAGGGTACGCCTGAGGCGCGGTAGCGCCGGGGCATGCCCGGCGAAGGGCGCCAACCAAGGTTGGCATCTACCGGAGCGGGGCTTCGCCGAAAAGGCGGTGGCCCCGCCGGCTGACCTCGGCGCCCGCGTCGATCGATACCGTTGCTGCCTTCCGGCCCTGGCGGAGTTTTCGACCTAGCGTCGCGAGGGGCCGACGGGGCCACCATAGAGACGTTGGCCGCCCGGAGGCGGCCGATTCACGGATCAGGGGAAGCAGCGCGTTGTGCGCCGGAGACCACAGCCGGACTGCACATCGGCTTACCGATGGCAGACGCGCATTCTAGCGCAGGCAGGTGCGTTGATGCCAGCTTCATGCACTGAATCCGATGTAACCCTGTGCCCCCAGCGTCGGCCGGTGGCTGCCGCCGTTGCTAGAATCCGGTCCCAGGAGGAACGACCTCCCCCACATCGGGATTCAATGACCAGGACGGCCTGGCCCTACCAAAGGAGGGCTGTCATGGCCTGGATCTATCTGTTGTTTGCCGGCCTGCTGGAAATCGTCTGGGCCGTGTCGATGAAGCAGTCTGAAGGCTTCACCAAACTCACCCCCACCGTCATCACCATCGTCGGCATGATCGCCAGCTTCTGGCTGCTGGCCGTCGCCATGCGCAGCCTGCCGCTTGGCACCGCCTATACGATCTGGACCGGTATCGGCGCGGTCGGTGCTTTCGTGGTCGGCATCGTGTTCCTGGGCGAGCAGGTCAGCCCGATGCGGATTGGCGCGGCGGTACTGATCGTCGCCGGCCTGGTGCTGATGAAACTCTCCAGCAGCTGAGGCCGGTTATGAATGCGGCGGGAATATGGATATTCCCGTTCTGCAGAAACAAGAGAATATGCATTTTCGGCAAAGTCGTGACGACTGCCGTGATTATTTGACGGCCATCATGAAAATAACGTGCCGGATTCACGTGGTGCTGGCGTTGACGGCCGCACAGTGCGCCCATTCGTCAAGCGAAACCGGGGAGTTTTCGCGCTGACGGACAGGCAGGCGCGCGCAGTTCCTGCAGCGCTTGCACGTGAAAGTGTGACTGTTTTTCAAGGTTGATACCGCAGGTCTTGTTCCCGGGTGGAGCAGGGCAGGACGACATCACCTCCAAAAAACCTGCCTGCTGTGCCACCGGTCATTTCATGGAGATTTACCGATGAACCGCATTTACCGTCTGGTTTTCAATCGTGCCCTGGGTGTGATGCAGGTGGCCTCGGAAATCACCCAGAATCCGACGGGAGGCGGTATCACGGCAACACGGCGCGGGATGAAACTACAGCGATTGGCAGTGGCGTTGGCGGCCACACTGGCCAGCGGCTCGGCGTTTGCAGCCTGCACCACGGCCGGTGCGGTGATTACCTGCGATGGCGCGACGGACCAGAACAATCTTTCCAGTACCGCCAATGGCGTGACCCTGAACATCGCCACCGGCGCGGTGCTGAGCGTGCCGCCGGTACTGGGGGGCACTGCGGTGACGCTGTCCGGCAACGGCATCACGGTGAACAACCAGGGCACGATCGATCCCACCATCAACGGCGGCTTGAGCCTTGCGGCGGCAGGCATGGTGCTGGGCAACAACACTGCCGGTGGCAATACCATCAACGTCAACAACCAGGCGGGCGGCAGCATCAAGGGCCTGGTCAACATCGGTTCGATTCTTGGGTTTGGTGGACAGGCACTGGTCACGCAGAACGCTGCCGGTGGTGTCACCAACATCACCAATGACGGCACCGTGGACATGTCCATCCTCGGGGCGGGGCTGTTCACCACTGCCGACGCCGCTGCCATCGTCAGCTACGGCGGTGCGCAGACCAACCTCACCAACAGCGGCAGCATCACCGGCCGCATAGGTCTGGGCGGATCAACAGCGGGCAATAATGTGATCAACGCCGGCAGCATCACCGGCAGCGTGCACCTGGGCAACTCCACGACGACGGGAAACACGTTCACCGCCGTGTCCGGTTCAAGCGTCAACCGCGGCGTGCTGGCAACGGGCATTGCGGGCGTTCTGGGCACCGTAGGCGTGAATCTGGCCGCTGCCGGCATTGTCGATGGCGGTACCGGTGCCAGCGATCGCCTGCTGCTGCAGAACAGCGCTTCGGGCCCGGGCGCGGGTACCGGCGGGACGGTGACCAACCTCGTTTGGGGCAATTACACCGGATTCGAGAACCTGACCGTCAACAGTGGTACCTGGAATCTGCAAGGTGCCTGGACCGGAACCAGTGCCACGATCAACGATGGCTTGGTCAACTTCAACAACGCGGCGTCATTCGGTACCGGTACCTTCAACGTCAACGGCGGCGCCATCGCGGCATCGGCGGGCGGGCTCACGCTTGCAAATTCCTTTGCGCTCAACACTGGCAGACTGACGTTGGGCGGCACCAACCCCTTCAGCTTGAGTGGTGTGCTGTCCGGTGCTGGCGGCCTGACCGTGACCAACACCGGTGTGGTCACGCTGGGCGGCGCGAACCTGTTCGGTGGTGGCGTCAACCTCAATGCTGGCGGCTTGCTGCTGGGCAACGCAGGTGCGCTGGGCAGCGGCAACCTGACGGTAGGTGGTGCCGCGTCGCTGGATACCAGCGGGGCCTTCAATCTCGCCAACAACATCGTCGTCAACGGTGGTGGCAGTCTGAATCTGGTCGGCACCAATGCGTTGACGTTGAACGGTGCGCTGTCTGGTGCCGGCAATCTGGTGAAGAACGGCGCCGGCACGCTCACCCTGGGCGGTGCAAACACGCTTACCGGCAATGTCTCGATCGCGGGCGGCGCGTTGGCGCTCGGTGCAGGCGGCAGCCTGTCACCGACCGCTGCGATCTCGCTCACGGCAGGCACGTCGCTGGACCTCACTGCCGCAGCCAACCAGACCGTCGGCTCGCTGTCCGGGCTTGGTGGAACGGTCAGCCTGGGCACTCGCACACTTACTCTAGGCGGTCTCGGCAATACCTCCTTCGCCGGCAACTTCACTGGCACTACCGGTGGCCTGGTCAAGGTCGGTACCGGAGTGCAGACACTGTCCGGCAGCAACAGCTTGACCGGTGGTTTTGCCCTGAATGGCGGCGGCCTGCTGCTCGGCAACAACGGTGCATTGGGAACGGGTGTGCTGAGCGTGGGCGGCGAGGTCACGCTGGATGGCACCACCGCAGCGCTCACCCTGGCCAACGACATCACGCTCGGCGCCGGCGGTTCGCTCGCGCTGCAGGGCGGCCAGCCCGTGGTGTTGAACGGGGTGATCTCCGGCGTCGGCAACCTTGGCAAGAACGGCGCATCGCTGCTCACGTTGAACGGCGCCAACACGTTCAGTGGCGGCCTCGTCGTCAACGGTGGCGGCCTGCTGCTGGGCAACAGCAGTGCGCTCGGTACCGGCCTGCTGGACATCAACAACGCTGCGACGCTGGATACCTCTTCAGCCCTGACCCTGGGCAATGACGTGATCATCGGCGCGGCAGGTTCGTTGAACGTGCTGGGTGGCAACGCGCTGACACTGGGCGGTGCGATTTCCGGTGGTGGCGGCCTGATAAAGAGCGGGCCTTCGACACTGACGCTCAACGGCGCCAATACCTTCACCGGTGGCTTGAACGTTGCTGCCGGCACGGTGGCGCTGGGCAGTGGTGGCAGCTTGGCCGCGACTGGCGCGGTCAGCCTGTCGGGGGCTGGGGCGGCGCTGGATCTTTCCCTGGGTGGTAACCAGACCATCGGTGCACTGTCCGGCGTGGCAGGTTCCACCGTGGCATTGGGCGGCAATACGCTCACCTTTGGCAGTGTGGCCGACCAGGTCTTCGCCGGTGTGATCAGTGGCGTCGGCGGAGGCCTGGTAAAGAACGGAAGTGGCGTACAGACGTTGACCGGCGCAAACACCTTCACCGGCGGCGTCGCGCTCAATGCTGGCGGTCTGCTGCTGGGCAACAGCGGTGCACTGGGCACCGGCGCGCTCAGCGTCAACGGTGCCGCGACGTTGGACGGCAGCTCTGCGCTGACCCTGGGCAACGCGGTCAACCTCGGTGCCGCGCTGACCCTGGGCGGCAGCAACAACATCACCCTGACCGGCGACATCTCCGGCGTCGGCAGCCTGACCAAGAACGGCGCCTCGCTGTTGACCTTGAACGGCACCAATGGCTTCAGCGGTGGCCTCAACCTCAATGCCGGCAGCGTGCTGCTGGGCAGCAGTGCGGCGGCCGGCACCGGCGCGCTGAACATCGGCGGCAACGTGTCGCTGGACGCGGCGGTTGCGCTGAACCTGAGCAACAACGTGGCCTTGGGTACCGGTGCGATTCTTACGCTCCCCGGCAGCCAGAACATCACGCTGGGCGGCGTGGTGTCCGGCGACGGTGGCCTGGCGAAGAACGGCGCCACGGTGTTGACGCTCAACGGTGCCAATACCTTCGGTGGCGGCCTGAACCTGGCGGGCGGCGGCCTGTTGCTGGGCAACAGTGGAGCGCTGGGAACCGGCGCGCTGAACGTGGCTGCGAATGCCAGCCTGGATAACAGCATTGCGCTTGACCTGACCAATGCGGTCAACCTTGGCGCCGGCTCGGCACTGACGCTGATCGGCAGCAACGCACTCACGCTCGATGGCGTGATTTCCGGCACCGGCAGTCTGGTCAAGAACGGCGCCGGTACGTTGACCCTCGGCAACGCTAACGGCTTCAGTGGCGGCTTAGCGTTGAATGGCGGCAACCTGCAGTTGGGCAACGCTGGCGCTCTGGGAACGGGTGCGCTCAACGTCGGCGGCAATGCAACGCTGGACACTGCCGCCGCCTACACCGTGGGCAACGCGATCAACCTGGCCTCGGGCACGACGCTTGCCCTGCAGGGCAGCAATGCGCTGACGCTCGGCGGCGTGGTGTCCGGCAATGGTGCACTGGTCAAGAACGGTGCAGCCACACTGACCTTGGCCAATGCGAACACCTACGCCGGCAGCACCACGATCAATGCCGGAACCCTGGCGCTTGGCGCAGGCGGCAGCCTGGCTGTCGGGGGTGACGTCACCCTCGGCGGCGCCGGCGCGGGCTTCGATATATCGGCGGCAACCGGCAACCAGACCATCGGCGCGCTGAATGGCGTGGTCGGTTCGACGGTCGCGCTGGGAGGAAACTCGCTGACCTTTGGTACGGCAGCCGATGCGGTGTTCGATGGCGTGATCAGCGGAGGCGGTGGCCTGGTCAAGGTGGGCGCGGGCGTGCAGACGCTGTCCGCTGCCAACACCTTCGGCGGCGGCGTCAGCCTCAATGCCGGTGGCCTGCTGCTCGGCAATGATGCGGCACTGGGCAGTGGTGCGCTGACCGTGGGTGGCGCGGCCACCCTCGACACCAGCCTGGCGGCAACACTGGTCAACAACATCGCCCTCAATGCCGGCCTGACCGTGCTGGGCAGCAACGCGCTGACGCTCAACGGGGTGATCTCCGGCACCGGCAGCCTGACCAAGAATGGTGCTGCCACGCTGACCTTGAACGGCGTGAACACCTATACCGGCGGCACCAACGTCAACGCCGGCACGCTGGCGCTGGGAGCAGGTGCAAGCCTGGCCGCCAGCGGCATCGTCAACCTGGCAACCGGCGCTACGCTGGATCTCTCCGCGGGCAACGGTGCCCAGACCTTCGGCACCCTGACCGGTAGTGGCACGGTCAACCTGGGCGCGAACTCGATCACTGTCGGCGGACCGACCAACGGTGTCTTCAGCGGCTCCATCGCCGGCACCGGCGGCCTGATCAAGGAGGGGACCGGTACTGAAACGCTGACCGGTACCAACACCTTCACCGGTGGCACCCTGATCAATGCGGGAACGCTGGCGATCGGTGCCGGTGGCAGCCTGGCGGCAACCGGTGCAGTCACGCTTTCCGCGCCGGGCACCGGCTTCGACATCTCCGCGGCCGGCAACCAGACCATCGGCGCGCTCAACGGCGTCGCTGGCAGCACCGTGGCGCTGGGCGGAAATACGCTGACCTTCGGCGGTGTTGGCAACGGGACCTTCGATGGCGTGATCGGTGGGACCGGCGGGCTGGTCAAGAACGGTACGGGCATCCAGACGTTGGGCGGCGCCAACGTCTTCGGTGGCGGGGTGGCACTCAACGGTGGCGGCCTGGTGGTGGGCAACAATGCCGCGCTGGGTACCGGCGCGCTGACCGTGGGCGCCAACGCATCGCTGGACAGCAGCATCGCTGCGAACCTCGGCAACGACATCGGCCTGCTGGCCGGTGCCACGCTCAACCTGCTTGGCAGCAATGCATTGACGCTGGGCGGGGCGGTCACCGGCGATGGTGGCCTGATCAAGAACGGCGCGGCGACGGTCACCCTGACCGGCAGCAACACCTTCACCGGCGGCACGGTCATCAACAGCGGCACGCTGGCGATCGGGGCGGGCGGCAGCCTGTCGCCGACCGGCGCGGTGAACCTGGCCGGTACCGGCACCTTCGACATCTCCGCCGGCGGCAACCAGAGCGTCGGTTCGCTGGCGGGCGTGGCCGGCAGCACGGTGTCGTTGGGTGGCAACAGCCTGACGCTGGGAGGTACCACCGACGCGACCTTCAACGGTGCCCTGACCGGCAGCGGTGGGCTGGTCAAGAATGGCAGCGGCGTGCAGACCCTCAACGGTGCCAGCACGTTTGGTGGCGGCGTCACCCTCAATGCCGGCGGCCTGGTGGTGGGCAACAACGCTGCGCTGGGAACCGGCACGTTGACGGTGGGGGGCGCTTCCACGCTTGATTCCAGCAGTGCGGTGACCTTGGCCAACAACGTGGTGCTCAACGCGGGCCTGACCGTACTTGGCAGCAACGATCTCACCCTCAACGGCAACCTGTCGGGGGCCGGCAGCTTGACCAAGGACGGCGTTGCTACCCTCACGTTGAACGGCACCAACACCTATACCGGCGGCACCTACATCAACGCGGGCACGCTCGCGCTCGGTGCTGGTGCCAGCCTCAGCGCAGGCGGTATCGTCAATCTGGCCACGGGCGCCACCTTCGATCTTTCGGCCGGCAGCGGCACGCAGGTATTCGGCACGCTGATCGGCAATGGCACGGTCAACCTCGGCGCGAACACGTTGACCATCGGCGATGCCACCAATGGTGTGTTCAGTGGTTCGATCGGCGGCACCGGTGGACTGATCAAGGAGGGCACCGGTACCGAAACATTGACCGGCACCAACACTTTCACGGGCGGCACCACTATCAACGCTGGCACGCTGGCGATCGGCGCCGGTGGCAGCCTGGCCGCAACCGGCGCAGTGAACCTGGCCAACGCCGGCACCGGTTTTGACATCTCCAGCGGTGGCAACCAGGCCATCGGTACATTGTCCGGCGTTGCCGGCAGCACGATCAGCCTTGGCGGCAACACACTGACCACCAACGCAGCGGGCAACAGCACCTTTGCCGGGGACATCAGTGGCGCCGGTGGCCTGGTCAAAAACGGTGCCGGCGTACTCGGCCTGACCGGCAGCAACACCTTCGGTGGCGGAGTGGCGCTCAATGCCGGTGGTCTGTCGCTGGGCAGCAGTGGTGCCCTGGGCACCGGCACGCTGACCGTAGGCGGTGACGCCACGCTGGACGGCAGTGTGCCGCTGACCCTGGCCAACAACGTGCAGCTGGCAAGCGGCACGTTGACCCTGCTGGGGGGCACGCCGCTGACGCTGGACGGTGACATCGCTGGCAGTGGCAGCCTGCTCAAGGATGGTGCGGCGACGGTGACCCTGGGCGGTGCCAGCAGCTACACCGGCACCACGACGATCAACAGCGGCACCCTGGCGGTCGCCGCCGGTGGCAGCCTGTCCTCGGCCAGCACGGTGAACCTGGCCGGCGCCGGAACGCTCGACATCAGTGCGGCCGGCAACCAGGCCATTGGTGGCCTGGCCGGTGTTGCCAGCGGCAACGTGGTGCTCGGCGGTTCCACCCTGACCACCGGCGGCAGCAATGCCAGCACCACCTTCGGTGGCACCATCGGTGGCAGCGGTGGCCTGGTGCAGACCGGCACCGGCACGTTGACCCTGACCGGCAACAACACCTACACCGGTGGCACCACCATCAACGGTGGCAGCACGTTGCAGATCGGCAATGGCGGCGCGACCGGTGCGATCGTCGGCGACGTGACCAACAACGGCGCACTGGTGGTCAACCTGTCGGGCAACACGACACTCGGTGGCGCCGTCAGTGGCAGTGGTGGCCTGACCCAGGCCGGCAGCGGCACGCTGACGCTGACCGGCAACAATACCTATACCGGCGGCACCACCATCAATACCGGTGGCACCCTGCAGGTGGGCAATGGTGGTGCAACGGGGTCGATCATCGGCGACGTCGGCAACAACGGCAGCCTGGTGTTCAACGTGGGTGGCAACACTACGCTCGCGGGCGTGGTCAGCGGCAGCGGCGGTCTGACCCAGGCCGGTGCCGGTACGCTGACCCTGACCGGCAACAACACCTACACCGGCGGTACCACCATCAACACCGGCGGTACGCTGCAGGTGGGCAATGGTGGCGCCACGGGTGCGATCACCGGCAACGTCAGCAACAACGGCAGCCTGGTGTTCAACGTCGGCGGCAATACCACGCTTGGTGGCGTGGTCAGTGGCAGCGGCGGGTTGACCCAGGCCGGCAGCGGCACGCTGGTCCTTACCGGCAACAACACCTATACCGGTGGCACCACGATCAATGCCGGCGGTACTGTGCAGATCGGCAACGGCGGCGCCAGCGGCGCGGTCACCGGCAACATCACCAACAACGGTGGCCTGGTGGTCAACACCGGCAGCACCACCACGCTGGGTGGCAGCATCAGTGGCGCGGGCAGCATCGTGCAGGCCGGCCCTGGCCTGCTCAACCTGGGCGGCAACAGTGGCGGATTCACCGGTACCGGTCAGGTCACCGGTGGTGGCCTGAATGTCACCGGCACCGTCGGTGGCCAATGGACCATCGGCAGCGGCACCACGTTGTCGGGTACCGGCACCATCGGCGGCAGCGCTGGCGGCGTCACCGTGAGCAGCGGCGGTGTGCTGTCGCCGGGCAACGGCCCGGGCAATGGCAGCAGTGGAGGCAACGGTACGGGCGCGATCACCGTGGGCGGCAACCTGACCCTGGCACCGGGCAGCACGCTGTCGGTCGACCTGGGCGCTACCGGCAGTGACGTGGTGCAGGTGGGCGGCAGCGCGAACATCGGTGGTGCATCGGTGGTGGTCAATGCCATCGACCCGAACACCAGCTACCAGCAGGGCCAGCAGTACACGATCATCAACGCAGGCGGCGGCGTCAGCGGGCAGTTCGTGCCTCCCACCACCACCTCGGCGTTCCTCTCACTGAGCCCGGTCTACACAGCGAATGCCGCGCAGCTGAAGATCGATGTGAAGCAGACAGCGGCCTTCGTCACGGCTGCGCAGACCCGCAACCAGCTGGGCGTGGCATCGGCGCTGGACAGCCTGCCGCAGACCGGCGCGGCGCTGGGCCTGTACAACACGCTGCTGGCTTACGACACCGCCACCGCGCGCAACGCGTTCAACCAGCTCTCCGGTGAAGTGCATGCAGCCAGCCGTGCAGTGCTGCTGTACGACAACTACCTGGAAGAGGGCATCCGCCAGCGTCTTGGCAGCGAGTTGCCGACGGTGCGTGGCGAGCGTGCTTCGGCATGGCTGGCGGGTAGCGGCAAGGTGTTCAAGCAGGACGGCGATGGTAACGGTGACGAGATCCGTGCCAACCGCAATGCACTGATGGCCGGCGTCGATTGGAAGCTCGGCGAGCATGTGGTGCTGGGTGCGGCGGCGGGCAGCGAGCGGCTGGACACGCGGCTGTACGATCGCCAGTCGCGTGCACGCCTGCGTGGCAACACCTATGGACTGTATGCGCAGGGCGAGTGGAACAACGGATTTGCGGTCGGTGGCAGTGTGTCGCGCGGCGATTACCGCACGCGCACCACGCGTGAAGTGCCGCTGCTGGCACAGACGCTGCACAGCCGCCAGGATTCGGATGTCACCATCGCCCAGATCGAAGGCAGCTGGACCTGGACCCATGGCAGGACGCAACTGCAACCGTATGTGCAGTTCACCAAGCACTGGGTGGACAGCGATCGCGCGGTGGAGCAGGGCGGCAGCGCGGCGCTGGTGCTGGAGGGCGGCAAGGACACGCTCAATGTCAGCACCGTCGGCGTACGCGGCCGCTGGGATGTGGGCAGCGGCGAGCGCTATCCGGCACAGCTGACGGTCGGCCTGGGCTGGCAGCATGCGTCCGGTGACACCGACGTGGCCAGCCGGCAGAGCTTCGCCGTCGGTGGCACGGCGTTCGATGCCTACAGTGCCGTGATGGCGCGCAACGCACTGGTCAGCCAGGTCGGTGTGGCCGTTGGCCTGGGACGCAGCAGCCAGCTGTCGCTGTTCGTGCAGGGCCAGCATGGCGACGGTCGCAACGATATCGGTGGCCAGTTGAACCTGCGCGTCGGGTTCTGAGCCAGCGCGTGTCTTCGACGGATCCACGCCATGCGTGGATCCGTCGAGAGCCGGGTTACAGCACCCGCTGCATTTCCACGGCGTCGATTCCGGCGCCGTGGCCATCGGCTACCACGCGTACCACCTGGAAGCCGAGGCCGGCATAGAAGCCCTGCGTGTGCTGGCTGGTGCTGAGCGTGATGCGCTGGACCGATGGGTCTGTTTCAGCCTGTTGAAGCCGGGCCACTGCCAGCGCGCGTCCCAGCCCCTGTCTGTGGCGACTTCGTTCGACCATGCCCCAGCACAAGCTGGCGCTGCCATCGCCGCAGTGCCAGAGGCCGCCGCAGGCCACCACCTGGCCCTCGACCTCGATCACCTGGAAGGCGCGTGGCACGGCGTGTTCGTGCAGGAAGCGCTCGAAGTCACCCCGCTCTGCGGGTGCGAAGTAGGTGGGCACGTTGCTGTCGAAGATCGACAGGCAGGCGGTGAGGTCGGTGCAGCGGTAGGGGCGGGGTGTCATGAATGACTGTCATCGTGGTGGCGGGCACATTGTGCGCGAGGTCCGGACCATTGATGTCCGGATATGGCGAGCCCGGAAACCGGTCCGGACGCAGACTGCGGGTCCTCGTCATCAGGAGGTTCCATGTCCAACGTTCACCAGAACTTCGTTCAACTCCATCAACGCGCTGGTCTTTATGTGCTGCCCAACGTATGGGATGCCGGTGGCGCCCGCCTGGTCCAGCAGCTGGGAGCTGTCGCGGTGGGAACATCGAGTGCTGCCATGGCGTGGTCCTGCGGCTATGCCGATGGCGGTGCGCTGCCGGATACCGCGCTGCTGCAGCGGGTTTCGGAAATTGTTGGTGTGACCTCGCTGCCGGTCACGGTCGATATCGAGGACGGTTACAGCGATGTCCCCGATGCGGTCGCTGAGCGGGTGCTGCGCTTGGTGGAGGCGGGTGCAGTAGGGATCAACATCGAAGACGGTGCCGGCAGCCCTGCGGTGCTGGTGGACAAGATCAGCGCCATCCGTTCGGCGCTGGGCGGACGATCGCTGTTCATCAATGCGCGCACCGATGTGTATCTGCGCGGCCTGGCTGAAGGGAATGAGGCGGTGGGAATGAGCATCGATCGGCTGCAGGCCTATGCATGTGCCGGTGCCGACGGCGGCTTCGTGCCCGGGCTTCACGCGCTGGACGAGGCTGCTGCAGTTGCCAGCGGCGTGTCGCTGCCTCTCAACCTGATGTGGCTGCCAGGGATGGCGCCGTTTGCTGCGCTGTCGCAGGCCGGCGTGCGGCGGCTCAGCGCTGGCCCGGCCTTGTTCATGCACGCATGGACAGCGATGGCTGCGGCGACCACGGATTTTCTCGGCGGTGTGATGGCGATGCCCGAGGGCGCACCGGGCTATGCGGCCTTGAACCAGCTGTTCAGCGGCAGCTGAGGGCGCCAAGGCGGTGCGCGCCGACAGGCTCGACCACGGGCGGGTAGTCGATGCGAGCGGGCCGAGGCATCCACGCATGGCGTGGATCTACTGCCGTAGCTGGAGGAACAAGCCCCTTTGTTTAGGGGCTGCCCCGACAGGGGCGGGGAGAGGCCGGCGAAGGGAGGGGCCCGAACGTTGCGCAGCAACGTTTGGGGCGA
>NZ_JBYTEK010000024.1:38169-64514 GCF_058783335.1 Stenotrophomonas sp. FW305-C-20-S1
CCGAACGTTGCGCAGCAACGTTTGGGGCGAAGCGCGCGCAGCGCACTTCGCGTCCCCAGCCAGATAAATAAAAAAGGCCGCCCGAAGGGCAGCCTTTTTTATTTATCTGGCGGAGAGAGGGGGATTCGAACCCCCGAAGCGCGGTTTAGACGCTTACACACTTTCCAGGCGTGCTCCTTCAACCACTCGGACACCTCTCCGGATCCCTGCCATCGGCAAACGCCTCAGCAGGGGCGCAGATTCTAGCGGGCGCAGCGGCAGGACACAAGCACTGGTTTGCAGGGCGAGAGGGCTGGACAGGCGTGGCACAATGGAACATCCGATGGAAGACGGTGGCCTGATGTCCTATCTCGTCCTTGCCCGCAAGTGGCGTCCGAAGCGTTTTGCCGAGCTGGTGGGCCAGGAACACGTGGTCCGTGCGCTCAGCAATGCGCTCGACAGCGGCCGGGTCCACCATGCGTTCCTGTTCACCGGTACCCGCGGCGTGGGCAAGACCACGATCGCGCGCATCTTCGCCAAGTCGCTGAACTGCGAGCAGGGCACCAGTGCCGATCCCTGCGGCCAGTGTGCGGCCTGCCTGGACATCGACGCCGGTCGCTACATCGACCTGCTGGAAATCGATGCCGCGTCCAATACCGGCGTGGACGATGTGCGCGAGGTGATCGAGAACGCCCAGTACATGCCCTCGCGTGGCAAGTACAAGGTGTACCTGATCGACGAAGTGCACATGCTGTCCAAGGCCGCGTTCAATGCGCTGCTGAAGACGCTGGAAGAACCGCCGGAACATGTGAAGTTCCTGCTGGCCACCACCGATCCGCAGAAGCTGCCGGTCACCGTGCTCAGCCGCTGCCTGCAGTTCAACCTCAAGCGCCTGGATGAAGATCAGATCCAGGGGCAGATGACCCGCATTCTCGCCGCCGAGGAGATCGAGTCGGATCCGACCGCTATCGTGCAGCTGGCCAAGGCCGCCGACGGCAGCCTGCGTGATGGCCTGTCGCTGCTCGACCAGGCCATTGCCTATGCCGGCGGTGCGCTGCGTGAGGACGTGGTGCGCACCATGCTGGGCACGGTCGACCGCACCCAGGTGGCGGCCATGCTCGATGCCCTGGCCGAGGGCGATGGCCCGCGCCTGCTGCAGGTAGTGGCGGCACTGGCCGAGTTCTCGCCGGACTGGAGCGGGGTGCTCGATGCGCTGGCCGAGGGCCTGCACCGCATCCAGGTGCAGCAACTGGTGCCGGGCGCGTCCGCCGCTGCCGAGGGACTGGATGCCAGCGTGTTTGCTGAACGCCTGCGCCCGGAAGTGGTCCAGCTCTGGTATCAGATGGCCCTGAATGGTCGTCGCGATCTGCCATTGGCGCCCAGCCCGCGCGCCGGCTTTGAAATGGCCGTGCTGCGCATGCTGGCGTTCCGCCCTGCGGCTGCCGTGCCGTCGGTGCCGCGTACTCCGGAATCCTCCGGTGGCAGCGCACCGACCGGTACGGGCCAGACCGGGGGCGGCCTTGCTGGCAGCCACGAAGGAGCTGCACCGGCCGCTGCTGCGGCACCAGAAGCCGCGGCGGTCACCCAGGCAATTGCGGTACCCGTGTTGGCGGAGGCAACCGCGCAGACGCCGAACCCGGCGCCACAGCGCGAACCCGAGCCGGAGCCCGAGCCGACCCCGGAACCAGATCCGACCCCGGAACCTGAACCGGCTCCGGTCGAGGAACCCGGATCCCCGCTGCCGATGAAGGCGCAGTTGGCTCCCGAGGCGGCCACGCCCAAGGCACCTGCCGAGGCAGATGACCTGCCGCCGTGGGCGACCGACGCGGCTGGCGCGCGCGATGAAGCGCTGGCGGCCGAGATGGCAACGCCCGACGCGGCCATGGTCGCGCCGTGGCACGAGCCGCCGGCGCCGGCTTCACCGCCGGTTGCAGAGGCTGTTGCCGCGCCGGAACGTCCGTTCCGTGCCGAGGGTATCGACATCGCCCCGGCACCGGTTGCGGCAAAGGAAAAGGCCTCGCCGGCAGGCAGCGTCAGTGACCTGGCCTGTGCCGAAGACTGGCTCGACCTGATCGCCAACAGTGGCCTCAGCGGTCCGTCGCGACAGCTTGCGGCCAATGCGGCCTTCATCAGTTGCCAGCATGGGGTCTTGAAACTGGGCCTTTCGCCCGGATTTGAATACCTGCGCTCCGAGCGCGCGCTGGCAGCGTTGGGCGAGGTGCTGGAAAAGTCCCTTGGCCACGCGCTGAAGATCGTGGTCGAAACCGTGGAAGCCGAGCAGGTCCCGGCCGAGACCCTGCACCAGCGCGCCGACCGCCAGCGTGGCGAGCGGCAGCAGGCTGCCGAGGCCATTTTCATGGACGATCCGGAAGTCCAGCTGCTGATCCAGCAGCACGGCGCCCGGGTTGTTTCCGATTCCATCCGTTCTTTTGACGAGTAAGACGACATGCGCGGCAATATCGCCCAACTGATGCAGCAGGCCCAGAAGATGCAGGAAAACCTGCAGAAGGCCCAGGAAGAAATCGCCAAGATCGAAGTGACCGGCAGCGCCGGTGGCGGCATGGTCAGCGTTACCCTGACCGGCGCCAAGGAGTGCCGCAAGGTACGCATCGATCCGTCGCTGGCCAGTGATCCGGAAATGCTGGAAGACCTGATCGCCGCCGCCTTCAACGACGCGTCCAACAAGATCGATGCCGAGTCGAAGTCGAAGATGGGTTCGGCCACCGCCGGCATGCAGCTGCCGCCGGGCATGAAGATGCCGTTCTGATGTCCGGCCTGGCACCCGCACTGCCGGGTGCCATGCACTGTGTAGCATCGAGCGTGCTCGATTGCCCGCAACTTCCAGTCGAGCACGCTCGGCTCTACAGAACACGCCGCCGTGTCCGCACCCCTGCTTGAACAACTGATCGATGCACTGCGGGTGTTGCCTGGCGTAGGCCAGAAGACGGCGCAGCGCATGGCTTACCACCTGCTCGAACGCGAGCGCGAAGGTGGCAAACGCCTTGCCGAGACGCTGGCGCAGGCGGTTGAACGCATCGGTCACTGTGCGCAGTGCCGCGACTTCAGCGAAACCGAGCTGTGCCCGACCTGCGCCAATGGCAGCCGCGAGCGCAGCCAGCTGTGCGTGGTGGAATCGCCGGCTGACCGCCTGGCGATCGAGAACGCCACCGGCTATCGCGGCGTTTACTTCGTGCTGCAGGGGCGCCTGTCGCCGCTGGATGGCATCGGCCCGCGCGAGCTGGGTCTGGAGCAGCTGGAACAGCGCCTGGCCGAGGCGGAGGTGCAGGAACTGATCATTGCCACCAGCGCCACCGTCGAAGGCGAAGCTACTGCGCACTATCTCGCGCAGCTGGCGCGTGCCCGCCAGGTGCGGCCGAGTCGACTGGCGCAGGGCCTGCCCCTCGGTGGTGAGCTGGAGTATGTCGATCGCGGCACGCTGTCGCACGCGTTCGGCACCCGCAGCGAAGTGCGCGATTGAGTCGATGCCGGGCATGCCCCGGCGTTACCGGCCTACAATGCGGGGACACCCCGCCGAGGCCGACCATGAGCAGCGAA
The DNA here is from genome assembly GCF_058783335.1 of Stenotrophomonas sp. FW305-C-20-S1. Lineage (NCBI taxonomy): Bacteria > Pseudomonadati > Pseudomonadota > Gammaproteobacteria > Lysobacterales > Lysobacteraceae > Stenotrophomonas > Stenotrophomonas sp. FW305-C-20-S1. The sequence continues at coordinate 41,704 of NZ_JBYTEK010000024.1, forward strand.
ACCCTCTTCAGCAAGATCATCCGTCGCGAGATCCCGGCCACCATCGTCTATGAAGACGACGACGTGCTGGCGTTCAAGGACATCGCACCGCAGGCGCCGGTGCACGTGCTGTTCATTCCGAAGAACGAGATCATTCCGACCCTGGATGACCTGCAGCCGTCGCAGGCGCACCTGATCGGCAAGCTGGCGCTGGCCGCCGCCGAGTACGCGCGTCGGGAAGGTTTCGCGCAGGACGGCTACCGCATCGTGATGAACTGCCGCGAAGATGCCGGGCAGACCGTGTTCCATATCCACATGCATCTGCTGGCTGGTGCGCCGCTGGGCCACTTCGGTACGCCAGGGCGTTGAGGCGGCCATCCACGCATGGCGTGGATCTACTGTTGTTGGTGCGCTGTCGATCCACGCCATGCGTGGATGAAAAAAGGCCGCCCGATGGGCGGCCTTGTGCATCATGCGTACCGGGCCTGGACTACCACCAGCCCCAGCCGCGGTAACCGCCCCAGTACGGGCCATACGGGCCCGGGCCCCACGGTCCGTAGGGGTAGGGCACCACATCGACCTGGCGCTGCTCCGGCCACAGGTAGATCACGTCGGCAGACAGCTTCGGCAGCCGGTAGTCGTAATCGCCGATACGGGTGTTGGCGTAGCCATCGATCTTGCCGATGAAGGTCACGTCGCGGCCGGCTTCGAACACGGCCGGATCGTAGAAGCCGGCACGGCAGGCGATGAAGCGGCCGTCGCTGGCATCGGAAGAGGTGGTGTTCGGGCGGCCACTGCCGTTGAGCGGGCGCGAGATGATCTGGAAACAGGTCTCGCCCTGGCCGGGCTTGGTTTCGATGATCCGGCCACCCCAGCGCACCGGCGTGCCGACCTGCTGGGTGGCAACCGAGTCGCGCGGGGAAACCAGGCTGAACTGTCCCTGCAGCGGCTTGGGGGCCGTGGCGCAGGCCGACAAGGCCAGGGCGGCCACGGCGGTGAGGAGGAACTTGGTATTCATGGGGAGGCTCCGGAAGTCGGGCGATGCCTGCGCAGGTCCCGCAATAATGGGGCGAGCTCGGTACAAGTGCCAGCGTAGCGTGCATCAGCGAAACGCTGGCTGAGTGTGATGAGAGCCGGGTCGGGGCGCAGTGCGTGGACCCGGCGGGCCCAGTGCAGGGCCGGTTCGTGCGGTTCGCGGCCCAGCCCCAGCCGCACATAGCGCTGCCCCAGCCGGTGCCAGGCGCGCAGCAGCGGGTCACGCTCGCGTTCGCCACGGGCCAGCAGCCACGCCATCCACGCCAGCGCCAGCAACGCGGCTGTCACGAAGCCGGCCAGCAGCTGTCCAGGGCCGAGGTCGTCCAGCCCGAACGGTTGCAGCAACTGCTGCTGGCGGCGCGCGTCGAAGGACAGCACCAGTTCGTTCCAGCCCCTGCGCATCCAGTCGCCGACCTGGCCCAGCTGCAGCCAGCGGTGCTGCAGGCCGGTATCGGCCCCGGCCTGCAGGCGGTCGTCGAGCGTGTCCAGGATGCGCTCGGGTGCTACTGCCGCTGTCGGATCGATGCGTACCCAGCCGCGTTGCGGCAGCCACACCTCAGCCCAGGCGTGGGCGTCCATCCGCCGCAGCACCCAGTAGTCGCCGATCCGGTTGCGCGTGCCGCCGGCGAACCCGGTGACCACCCGCGCGGGAATGCCGGCATTGCGCATCAGCACCACGAAGGCAGAGCTGAAATGCTGGCAATAGCCGGCCTTGTAGTCGAACAGGAATGCATCGACCGGATCGCGCCCGGGGGCCGGTGTTGCCAGCGTGTACGAGAAGTCCGCGGTGATCCACGCCAGGGCGCGACGGACCACGGCGTTGTCGTCGTTGCCCGCTTCCTGCCGCCACTGTCGGGCCAGGCTTGCCGTGCGTGGGTTGAAGCCTTCCGGCAACTGCAGCGCAGCGCGACGCTGGTACGACGACAGCGTGGCATCGAAGCGCTGCGGCGGAGCCGAGTGCAGGCGCCACCGGCTCAGTGCGGACAATGCGCGGTCGCTGCTCAGGCTCAGGGCTGCATCCAGCCGGCTGCCCTCTGGTGCGGCAGTAGGGAGATCCAGCGCGACCAGCTGGCGACGGTCGGTGGGTTCGTAATCGATCTGATAGTCCCAGCCCTCCGTGCCGTGTTCCACGATGGCTGGCGGCAGACCTTCAGTACGGCGGTCGCGTCGCCAGACATGCCCATCGAACTGGGTCAGTACCGGCCCGCGCCAGTAGCGCTGTGCCGGCGCTGGAACCGCGCCGAAGAACTGCGCCCGCAGGGCCGGGGTGTCGTCGGCCATCAGGTCCAGCCACTTGTCCGGCTCCATCGTGTCCGACAGCCCCGGTGTGCCGACGGCGCGTTCGGGAATGCCCCACAGCGGCGTGGCCAACCGCGGGAACAGCCAGAAGCAGGCCAGCGCCAGCGGCAGGCCGATCAGCAGCAGGCGACCGACACCACGCAGCTGCGTGGTCAGCGGCGGCGGCGCACTGCGGCCTTCACCCTGCGCCAGGCGCTGCAGCGCAATCAGGGCGCTGACGCCGGCCAGCACCGCGAGCACGGTGGTCAGCGGCCCCTGGTCGAGCAGGAAGGCAGCAAACGGTGAAAACAGGGCAAAGCCGAGCAGGCTGCGTGCATCGCGCAGGGTACGCAGCTCGCTGGACTTGATCGCCAGCATCGCCGCCAGCAGCGCGCAACCGGTATCCCGGCCGGGGCGCACCGCCCCCATCTGCCAGACGATGGCAGCAAGCATGCCCAGCACCAGCAGTACCCGCACCGGCATCGGCAGCACGCCGCGCTGTGACAGTGCTGCGGTGACGAGCGCCGCCACGGCGATCAACGCGGCCAACGCGGTGGGCAGCTGCAGCAGCAGCGGCAACAAGGCCAGTGCGGCGCTGGCCAGCGTCCACGTGCGGGTGTTGCGGTCCAGCAGCAGGGCAGGCTCAGTCATGGGGAAGCAATGCCAGCGCGCGCAGGCACAGATGGTGGTGGCCGGCGCCCTGGCCGGGGCCAAGCGGTGGCTGCATCGGCAGCAGCAGCGTATAGCGACGGCCTTCGCGCTCGGCGCTGTCCACCCAGCGTGCCAGCCGCGCGATGCGGGCCTCCTGGCCCAAGGGGGCCAGCGCGCGCCAGTCCAGCACGACCTCGATGCCTATCGGTTTTTCATACTCGCGTACCAGCAGCGTGTCGCGGCGCGCCGAGTGTTTCCAGGCAATGCTGCGGGGTGGATCCCCGGCGCGATACGGGCGCAGCTGGTGCAGTTCCTCGCCGTTGGCATGGGCGCGGGTGTGCAGCGGATCGCTGCCCTGCTGCGGCAGCGGCGGTGCCTTCGCTTCGGCCTGCGGGTAGACCAGCAGGGGTTCTTCCGGCCACACCCATGACCACGCCCTGACCAAGCCAAGCGGCTGGGTGCTGGACAGGCGGATGCGAGGCAGCTCCAGCCAGCCACGGCGTTCGCTGGGCACTTCCAGCGCGGCTTCGCCGCGGCCGTGCGCGGGCAGGTCGAGCCACGCTTCGCTGTTCCCCAATTGCAGGTGCAGGCCGTGGCGCGCCCGTGGGTCGCGCAGCGACAGGTCCACGCGCAGGCGCAGCGGTTGCCCGGCCGGCACCGGCTCGGCGGAGATCGCATCGATCTGTACGCCCGACAGCTGCAGGTGTGCGGCGATGGTGCTGGCGATCGCGGCTGCGGTCAGCAGCAGCGCCAGCAACAGAGCCGGATTGTTGTTGTAGTTGAGCGCGCCCAGCAGCATCGCGACCAGCAGGCAGGCCACAAACAGGCCGAAGCGGGTGGGCAGCACATAGATGCGCCGACGGTCCAGCCGCTGCGGCAACGACTCGGGCGTACGCGGGCGTGCCATCTGCAGCAGTCGCCGGGCATGCGATGCCATCTTCAATCGACCGCGACGGTCTGCAGGATCGCCCGTGCCAGCGCCGGCCCTGTGCTGGACTCGGCTTCGCCCACTAGACGATGGCCCGCCACCGCCACGAACAGGGTCTGCACGTCTTCGGGCACGACGTGGCCACGGCCGAGCAGCAGCGCATGTGCCCTGGCGGCACGCAGCAGGGCCAGGCCGGCGCGCGGCGACAATCCCACGCGTACGCCGGCATGCTGGCGGCTGCGGGTCAGCAGGGCCTGCACGTAGTCCACCAGTGCGTCGCTGACATGCACCTGGCCGACCGCTTCGCGCAGGGCGCGTACCTGGTTGTCGTCCAGCTGCGGCAGCGCGCGGGCGATCAGGTCGCGACGATCGCTGCCGCGCAGCAGTTCACGCTCGGCCTGCGCGCTGGGATAGCCCATCGCCAGCCGCAGCAGGAATCGATCCAGTTGCGAGTCGGGCAACGGGAAGGTGCCCGACAGATCCACCGGGTTCTGCGTAGCGATCACGAAGAACGGATCGGGCAGGGCATGTGTCTGACCGTCGAGGGTGACCTGCTGCTCGGCCATCGCTTCCAGCAGGGCGCTCTGCGTGCGCGGCGGCGCCCGGTTGATCTCGTCGGCCAGCAGCACGTGGGTGAACACCGGCCCGGGATGGAACTGGAACTGGCGGCTGCCGGCGTCGTACACCGATACACCGAGCACGTCGGCAGGCAGCAGGTCGGAGGTGAACTGCACGCGCTGGAAGCTCAGTCCCAGGCTGCTGGCCAAGGCGTGGGCCAATGTGGTCTTGCCGAGACCAGGCAGGTCTTCGATCAGCAGATGGCCGCCAGAGAGCAGGGCCACGAAGGCCAGCCGCACCTCATGCACCTTGCCCAGCACCAGCGCGTTGACCTGGTCCTGCGCATTGCGCAGGGACTGACGCAGTTGATCGGTTAGCATGCTGGGCATGGGGGACGAAGCTGTCATGGTCGTCTCAAGTTCGGTAACCGGTCGATTCTATCCATACATCAATGCAGGGCGAACAGCGCGCACGTACGATTTTTCTCTGGTTATGGACGCTCGTCACAGCGGCCAAACTGGTCGTGGCCGCACGCCTGCCGTTGTTCGTCGATGAGGCGTTCTACTGGCAGGAAGGCCAGCATCTGGCTGCGGCCTATTCGGATCTGCCGGGGCTGACGGCCTGGTTGACCCGGTTGGGTGTGGAGCTTGGCGGCCAGCATGTGCTTGCGCTGCGCCTGCCGTTCCTGGCCATCGGTGCACTGCTGCCGCTGCTGGTATCGCGCATTGCAGCGCGCTGGTTCGGCAATGTTGCCGGTTGGCAGGCCGGCAGCTTGACGCTGCTGATGCCGTTGTCGGCAACGCTGGGCCTGCTGGCCGTACCTGATGTGCCGATGGCACTGGCAGCCGTGCTGTGCCTGGACGCCGGCGCACGCCTGCTGCGCAGCGTCGACGCTTCCTCGGCGGTGAAGCTGGCGCTGGGCCTGCTGATCGGTGCGCTCAGCCACTATCGCTTCATCGGTGTGATCGGCGTCGGCTTCATTGCCCTGCTGGCGCTGCCGCAGGGCCGGCGCATGCTGGCCGATCCGCGCGTCTGGGTGGCCCTGGCCGTTGGCGTACTGGCATGGCTGCCGCTGTTGGCCTGGAATGCCGACAATCACGATGCGGGTCTGAAGTTCCAGGTAGTCGAGCGCCACCCGTGGGCATTCGAGTGGCGCGGCCTGTGGTTCCTGGTGATCCAGCCGATGCTGGTGACGCCCGTCCTGTGCATTGCGATGTGGAAAGTTGCGCTGGCCGGCACCCGCAACGGCGGCGGTGCACGCGTGCAGTGGCGCTATTTCGGCCTGGTCGGTGGCGTATCGACGCTGGGCATCTTCGCCCTGGGCTTCTTCACCGATGTCGAACGCATCAGCTTCCATTGGCCGCTGCCGGGTTACCTGGCCCTGCTGGTGGCGGTGCCGGTGATCCTCAACGGCTGGCCACGCTGGTTGCGGCGTACCGGCTGGTGGCTGGCCGGGCTGGGCATGGTGCTGGCCTTCGGCTATTACCTGATGGCGTCCTCGTCATCGCTGCGCGAGCAGTTGGCCGGCGACAAGTATTACCCGCGCAACTTCGCCGGCTGGCAGCCGCTGGCTGCTGCGGTCCGCGAAGAACTGCAGCAGATGCCGGAAGGCAGCCGCGTGCTGGCCGGCAACTTCAAGGTGGGCGCCGAACTGGGCTTCCAGTTGGGCCGGGGTGACATCGACGTGCTGCCGCATCCGCTCAACGACAAGCACGGCCGCACCGCGCAGTTGGCGCAATGGGGCCAGGTGCATGAAGGTGAGCGCGAGGTGCCGATGCTGCTGGTGCTGTCGCCCAGCGATCAGCGTTTCCGCGATCTGCTCACCCGCTATCACGCCATTTGCGAACAGGTCGGGCCGCTGCCGCCACCGCGCGTGGTCAGCAACGATCACGGATTCCAGCGCTTCCTGCTGTTCCGCCTGCCGGTGCAGCGCGCGCAGGGCGCGTGCGTGACGCCTGCGCTGGCCTACCTGGACTCGCCGGCCAATGGAGACGTGGTGAACGGGACGCTGGCGATCAAGGGCTGGGCGTTCAAGGAGGGCGTTGGCCTGTCGCGGGTTGAAGTGCTGGTGGATGGTCGTTCGATCGGCGACGCCACCTATGGACGAGTGTTCGATATCCGCCACGCCTGGCCGGACAGCACCGATCCGCAACATCCGGCTGTCGGCTTCGACGCAACACTCGATACCACGACGCTGGCACCGGGAAAGCACTGGCTGGGCCTGCGCCTGCACGGTCGCGATGGCAGCGTGGAGCAGTGGCAGGAGCAGCCATTCGTGGTGGGCAAGCGCTGAGGCAGCGTGCCTCGTGCCGGGGTTAGGGCACCGCGAATCCGGCCCTGCGCAGCAATCCGCACAGTGCGATCAGCGGCAACCCGATCAGTGCGGTCGGGTCTCGGTTGTCGATGGCCTCGAACAGGCTGATGCCCAGGCCTTCGCACTTGAAGCTGCCGGCGCAGTCCAGCGGCTGCTCGATGGCCACGTAGCGGGCGATCTCCGGCGCCTGCAGCGCGCGGAAGCGCACCTGGGTCGTATCCATTGCCGAAAGTGATTCTCCGTCTCGGATGAGACTGATGGCCGTGTGGAAGCGCACCGTCTGCCCGGACATTGCCGCCAGCTGCGCGCAGGCCGCCTCGACCGTGCCCGGCTTGCCCAGCGGCTGACCGTTCAGGTCCGCGACCTGGTCCGAGCCGATCACCCAGCTGCCGGGGTGGCGGGCGGCCACCTCGGCCGCCTTCGCGCTGGCCAGGCGTGCCGCCAGCGCCAGCGGCGCCTCGTCGCCCTCCGCAGTCTCATCCACCTGCGGGCATGCGCAGTCGAAGGGCAGGCCCAGCCGTTCCAGCAGATCGCGGCGGTAGCGGGAGGTGGAGGCCAGGATCAGGGCAGGCATGCGGGAATTCCGGGGGCGGGGCGCGGCAGTCTGGCCGGGCACCGCCAGCCACAGCAAGCCTTTCGTGGCAGTCATTTGACACGCGACCGGTCGATCCTTAATATTCGGCGGCTTATGTCCGCGAACGTGCCCGAAACGCTGGATGCCTGGCGGATGGTCGTAGCGCGAAGGCGCTTCGACGGTCAGGTAGCCCTGGCTGAATTGACTCGCCTGCAGGGGCTTGTCGCCGATACCGAGGGTGAGTGTAATTACTCACTCGAATTCGGTCGCGACGAGATCTTGCGGGTATCCTATGTGGAACTGACCATCGATACCGCGTTGCCGCTGACCTGTCAGCGCAGCATGCAACGTTTCCTGTTGCCGGTGAAGATGACCCAGAGGCTTGGCCTGATCCGCGACGAGGACGAGGAATCGTCCTTGCCGGAGGAATACGAGGCGTTGCTGGTGCCGGAAGATGGCCAGCTGCGTCCGTTGGACCTGGTCGAAGACGAACTGGTGCTGGCGGTGCCTGTGGTACCGCTGTCGCCGGACGGCGAGGCAGTCGACAAGGACTGGGCGCCGACCGAAGAAGAGACTGAAAAGGCCAATCCGTTCGCGGCGTTGGCGGCATTGAAGAAACAATAGCAGCCGGTTGTCGTCGGCGGCTGCGGCGAAAGCGAAAAGTGTGCTGGGCGCTGGCGTCCTGTGCGACGAAACGACGAAGCAAAACGAACCGAGTTTGGAGCAATCCCATGGCTGTCCAGAAATCCCGTGTTACCCCGTCCCGTCGCGGCCAGCGTCGTTCGCATGACGCCCTGAGCGCCAAGCAGCTGTCGACCGACCCGACCACCGGCGAAGTGCATCTGCGTCACCACATCACTGCTGACGGTTTCTACCGCGGCAAGAAGGTCATCCAGACCAAGTCTTCGGCTGTCCAGGAAGACTGATGTGCCGGAAGGTCGCTGCCCGCTGGGCAGCGGCCTTCGCCTTCTTTCCCGGGCACGCCGGTGAACGGCGGCTCGTGCAACAGGAAACATGATGAGCAAGCGGATCTACTCGAGGATCGCGGGCACCGGTAGCTATTTGCCGGAAAAAGTCCTGACCAACGCCGACCTGGAAAAAATGGTCGAGACCTCGGACGAGTGGATCCAGACGCGCACCGGTATCCGTGAACGGCACATCGCTGCCGAAGGCGAAACCACCAGCGATCTCGGCTACCAGGCCGCGCTGCGTGCGATCGAAGCCGCTGGTATCGACGCTTCGCAGCTCGACATGATCGTGGTCGGTACGACCACCCCTGATCTGATCTTTCCCTCCACCGCGTGCCTGATCCAGGCCAAGCTCGGTGTGAGCGGCTGTCCCGCTTTCGACGTCAACGCGGCCTGTTCGGGCTTCGTGTTCGCGCTCAGCGTGGCTGACAAATTCATCCGCTCCGGTGATGCCCGCCATGTGCTGGTGATCGGCACGGAAACCCTGACCCGCATCGTCGATTGGGAAGACCGCACCACCTGCGTGCTGTTCGGTGATGGCGCGGGCGCCGTCGTGCTCAAGGCCGACGAAGAAACCGGCATCCTCAGCACCCACCTGCATTCGGACGGCAGCAAGAAAGAGCTGCTGTGGAATCCGGTCGGCGTCTCGGTCGGTTTCGGTGAAGGCAACAACGGTGGCGGCACCATCAACATGAAGGGCAACGACGTGTTCAAGTACGCCGTCAAGGCGCTGGACTCGGTCGTGGACGAAACCCTGGATGCCAACGGCCTGACCAAGTCCGACCTGGACTGGCTGATTCCGCACCAGGCCAACCTGCGCATCATCGAAGCCACTGCCAAGCGGCTGGAGATGTCGATGGACCAGGTCGTGGTCACCGTCGACAAGCATGGCAACACCTCGTCGGCCTCGGTGCCGCTGGCCCTGGATGCTGCTGTTCGTTCCGGCAGGGTCGAGCGCGGCCAGCTGTTGCTGCTGGAAGCGTTCGGCGGTGGCTTCACGTGGGGTTCGGCACTGCTGCGCTATTGATAGTGCCAGTTACGACAACGTGAAACCGTCGTTACGGCCCCTCTGGGGCCGTAATGCGTTAAAGGAGACTGTCATGGTTGAGCCCATCGTCATCGAAGGGCAGCGCGCCTGGCTGAAGCAGTACGGCGAAGGAAGCCGAGCGGTGGCCCTGGGCCTGCTCAATTTTGTTGCCCGCCGGTTCCATCTCGATGCCCTGCGCCCGCCGCCGCACCGCGGTGGCGACGCCGCGCGCGAAACCGAGGCCCGCCGGCTGGCGGAACTGCAGGCGCAGGGCGTGAACGTGCCCGCGGTGATCGGCAGCGGCCACGCCGCGCTGGTGATCGGCGACAACGGCAGCTCGTTCAATACCTGCCTGCGCGAAGCCGACGATGCAGGCCGCGATCGCCTCGTGGCCGCGGCAATGCAGGCCATTGCCGAAGCACACGCGCGTGGCGCCTATTTCGGCCAGCCGTTGCCGCGCAACCTCACCTGGGATGGCCAGAACGTCGGTTTCATCGACTTCGAAGAAGATCCGCTGGAAGTCATGGACCTGGCCGAAGCGCAGGCGCGTGACTGGCTGATGTTCGGCTACGGCGTGGCCAAGTACTACGCTGACCGCCCCGAAAGCCTGCAGGCGATGATGGCCGAGGCGATGAACGGGGTGCAGGCACCGGTGCGCGCGCATGTGCACGCCGTCAGCGGCCGTCTGCAGCGCCTGGCGCGGGTGTGCATGAAGCTGGGGCGCTCGGCGCGTGCGCTGGCCCACTCCATCTTCATCACCCATGGCGCCACCACGCTGGGCCTGCTGATGGTGGTCGGCCTGTGCATGGACTGGTTTGCCGACGGCGAGCTGGACATCCTGCAGCTGCTCTGCTGATCGCGGCACTGTCCATACGCCGTGCATACGCGCACGTACAGACGACACGGCATGTTCCCCCTTATCATGGCCCGCTTCGATTGCAACAAGCGGATGACCGCGTGACCGTATCCACCCTCGCTTTTGTCTTCCCCGGTCAGGGCTCGCAGTCTGTGGGCATGCTGGCCGAGCTGGCCGAACTGCACCCGCAGGTGCGTGAGGCCTTCACCGAGGCATCCGATGGTGCCGGCGTCGACCTGTGGGCGTTGTCCCAGGGCGGCCCGGAGGAAATGCTCAACCGTACCGAATACACCCAGCCGGCCCTGCTGGCCGCCAGCATCGGCGCGTGGCGCGCCTGGAGCGCCGTGGGCGGTCCTCGTCCGTCGGTTCTGGCGGGCCACAGCCTGGGTGAGTACACCGCCCTGGTCGCCGCTGGCGCCCTCAGCCTGCACGACGGTGCGCACTTGGTGCGCCTGCGCGGCCAGCTGATGCAGGACGCGGCCCCCGCAGGTGTCGGCGCGATGGCCGCCGTGCTCGGTGCCGAAGACCAGCTGGTGCTGGACGTCTGCGCCGAAGCCGCCGGCAGCCAGGTGGTCGTTCCGGCCAACTTCAACTCGCCGGGCCAGATCGTGATCGGCGGCGACGCTGCCGCGGTCGACCGCGCGCTGGCGCTGCTGGCCGAGAAGGGCGTGCGCAAGGCGGTCAAGCTGGCCGTCAGCGTGCCCTCGCACACCCCGCTGATGCGCGAAGCCGCCAACCGTCTGGCCGAAGTGATGGCCGGCCTGTCCTGGCAGCTGCCGCAGCTGCCGGTGGTGCAGAACGTCGACGCCAAGGTGCACGACGGTGTGGACGCGATCCGCGCCGCGCTGGTGCAGCAGCTGTACCAGCCCGTGCAGTGGACCGGCTGCGTGCAGGCGCTGGCCGCCCGTGGCGTCACCCGGATCGCCGAATGCGGCCCGGGCAAGGTGCTGACCGGTCTGGTCAAGCGCATCGACAAGGCCATCGACGGCCGTTCCCTGGCCACCCCGGGCGACTTCGAAACCGCCCGCGAGACGTGGTCGGCCTGATTGCCCCTGTTCCTGCCGACCGTGCCGGTGGCCGCTGCAAGCGGCGCGGGTGCGGCGGCCGCCCCAGCCTGAGGAAAACATCATGAGCAAGCCCCTGCAGGGTGAAATCGCACTGGTTACCGGTGCCAGCCGTGGCATTGGTGCCGCCATCGCCGATCTGCTGGCCGCCCAGGGCGCCACCGTCATCGGCACCGCCACCACCGAGTCCGGCGCCGCCGCGATCGGCGAGCGCCTGGCTGCCCACGGCGGTCACGGCCGCGCGCTGAACGTCACCGACGCCGCTGCGCTCGATGCCGTGCTTGACGGTATCGCCAAGGAATTCGGCCCGATCTCGATCCTGGTCAACAACGCCGGCATCACCCGCGACAACCTGCTGATGCGCATGAAGGAAGACGATTGGGCGTCGATCATCGACACCAACCTGACCAGCGTGTTCCGTACCAGCAAGGCCGTCATGCGCGGCATGATGAAGGCGCGCAAGGGCCGCATCATCAACATCGCCTCGGTGGTGGGGGTGACCGGCAACGCCGGCCAGGCCAACTATGCCGCCGCCAAGGCCGGCATCATCGGTTTCTCCAAGTCGCTGGCCAAGGAAATCGGCTCGCGCGGGGTCACCGTCAACGTGGTCGCGCCGGGCTTCATCGACACCGACATGACCAAGGCGCTGCCGGAAGAAGCGCGTACCGCGCTGATCGGCGACATCGCCCTCGAACGCCTGGGTTCGCCGGAGGACATCGCCCATGCGGTGGCCTTCCTGGCCAGCCCGGCTGCCGGCTACATCACCGGCGAAACTCTCCATGTGAACGGCGGCATGTACATGCCGTAAGCAAGGGGCGCAGGGATCGCGCCGCAAGTGGTTGATCTGCGAGGATTTTTGCTGCAATGCAAGGTCACGCCGGTTTCCACTACACTATCCCACGGCCATCGCCTTTGATGGCGACCACTTTTGAACCACTACTCCATCTGGAGCGATATCCCATGAGCACCATCGAAGAACGCGTCAAGAAAATCGTCATCGAACAGCTTGGCGTCAAGGAAGAAGAAGTCACCAACAGCGCATCGTTCGTCGATGACCTGGGCGCTGACTCGCTGGACACCGTCGAGCTGGTGATGGCGCTGGAAGAAGAATTCGAGTGCGAGATCCCGGACGAAGAAGCCGAGAAGATCAGCACCGTGCAGGCTGCGATCACCTACATCACGGCCCACGTCAAGGCCTGATGCAGGACGTCAGTGCGCGTGCGGGCGTTGAGTCCGTCGCGCACGACACCCCATGGGGCCGCTGTTTGCGGCCCCGTGTGTTTGCGCACCACACCGAAGTAAACCGCGTTACCCGCAAAGAACGTTCGGGTCAGGAGAATCAGCAATGAAGCGTCGCGTCGTCGTAACCGGCCTGGGTATGGTCTCGCCGTTGGGCAATGATCTGGCCAGCAGCTGGGAAGGCATCACCCACGGTCGTTCGGGCATCGGTCCGCTGACCAACGTTTCTGATGCCTACCTGGAACGGTTCACCACCAAGATCGCAGGTGAGGTCAAAGGCTTTGACATCACCGCCGACAACGAACTGTTCGGCAAGTACCGGGTCAGTGGCAAGGATGCCAAGAAGATGGACCCGTTCATCCATTACGGCCTCGGTGCCGCCTTCATGGCCCTGCATGATTCGGGCCTGGAGATCACCGACGCCAACGCCGACCGCATCGGCGCCATCGTTGGCGCTGGCATCGGCGGCCTGCTCGGCATCGAAGAGCAGACCATCGAATTCCACGAAGGGAAGAAGATCTCTCCCTTCTACGTGCCCAAGACCATCATCAACATGCTGCCGGGCCAGCTGAGCATCATCAGCGGCCTGAAGGGCCCGTCGTTCTCGGCGGTCTCGGCGTGCGCCACCTCCAACCATTCCATCGGCACCGCCATGCGCATGATCCAGTACGGCGATGCGGACGTGATGGTGGCCGGCGGTGCAGAGCGCGGCTCCTCGCCGACGGCGCTGGGCGGCTTCTGCGCGATGAAGGCGATGAGCACCCGCAACGATGCTCCGGAACAGGCCTCGCGCCCGTGGGACAAGGACCGTGACGGCTTCGTGCTGGGCGACGGCGCCGGCATCCTGATCCTGGAAGAGTACGAGCACGCCAAGGCGCGTGGCGCGAAGATCTATTGCGAGCTGGCCGGTTTCGGCGCCAGCTCCGACGCGTACCACATGACCGCGCCGAGCGAGAACGGCGAAGGCGCTGCGCGCTGCATGACCATGGCCATGAAGGACGCCGGTGTCACCCCGGAACAGGTCGGCTACCTCAACGCACATGGCACCTCGACCCCGCTGGGCGACCTCGGTGAGACCATGGCGATGAAGACCGCCTTCGGCGACCACGCCTACAAGATGATGGTCAGCTCCACCAAGTCGATGACCGGCCACCTGCTCGGCGCTGCCGGCGGCGTGGAAGCGATCTTCTCGGTGCTGGCAATGCGCGACAACGTGATTCCGCCGACCATCAACCTGCAGCAGCCGGGCGAAGGCTGCGACCTGGACTACGTGCCCAACGAAGCACGCCAGGCCAAGGTCGACGTGGTGATGTCGAATGGTTTTGGTTTCGGCGGCACCAACGGCACGCTGATCTTCAAGCGCGTCTGATCGCACCGGTAGGGTCGAGCCATGCTCGGCTCCGCCAACCACGAGGCCGCCGCAAGGCGGCTTCCGTGTATCCGTCTCCCGAACTGGCTGCCATGACCCACGCCCCGCTGATCCACCCGCTGCCGCACCCGATCGACCTGCTGGCCCTGCAGCAGCGCGACCCGGCGCGTTTCCCGCTGCTGATGGAGTCCACCGCCTCGGGCACTGCGCAGGGCCGCTGGAGCCTGCTGCTGGCCGCGCAGGGCGACACCCTGCAGCTGGACGCCGATGGCCAGGTGCGCGACCAGCACGGCGCGGTGCAGCCCGGCAGCTTCCTGCAGGCGCTGGACCACGCATGGCAGGCACAGCGATTGCCGCACGACGGCGGCCACGCGCTGCCGTTCCGCGGTGGCTGGGCGCTGATGCTCGATTACGAAGTGGCCAGCCAGGTCGAACCGGTGCTGCCGGCGCGCGCGCGCGATGACGGCCGGCCGACCGCACTTGCCCTGCGCTGCCCGGCCGCCGTGCTGCATGACCACCAGGCCGACGCCAGCGTCCTCATTGCCGAAGCGGGCGAGCAAGCGCTGCTGGACTCGCTGGTCGCGCTGGTAGCGGGTGAACTGCCGCCGGCCGGGCAGGGCTGGCAGCCGCCGCAGTCGGTCAGCGAAGACGAGCCACAGCGCTTCACCGAGGGTGTGCGCCGGGTGATCGACTACCTGCGCGCCGGCGACGTGTTCCAGGTGAACCTGTCGCGGCGCTGGAGCGCGCACTTCGCAGCACCGGTCAGCCCGCAGGCGCTGTACGCGCAGCTGCGGCGGGCCAATCCGGCGCCGTTTGCCGGCCTGTTCAGTGCGCACGGCCGGCATGTGGTCAGCTCGTCGCCGGAACGGCTGGTGTCGGTGCATGGCGGCCACGCACAGACCCGCCCGATCGCCGGCACCCGTCCGCGCTTCGAGGGCGACGACGATGCCGCGCGCATCCAGGAACTGGTCGGCCATCCCAAGGAGCGCGCCGAGCACGTGATGCTGATCGACCTGGAGCGCAACGATCTGGGCCGCATCTGCCTGCCCGGCACGGTCGTGGTGGACGAGCTGATGACCGTGGAAAGCTACGCCCACGTGCACCACATCGTCAGCAACGTCAGCGGCCAGCTGCGCGCGGACGTCACCCCGGGCGAGGTGATCGCCGCGACCTTCCCCGGCGGCACCATCACCGGCTGCCCGAAGGTGCGCTGCATGCAGATCATCAGCGAACTGGAGCAGGTGCCACGCGGCGCGTACACCGGTGCGTTCGGCTGGCTGAACCGCGATGGCGACCTGGACCTGAACATCCTGATCCGCACCGCAGAAGTGGACGGCAACGAGGTCAGCTTCCGCACCGGAGCCGGCATCGTGGTCGATTCGGACCCGGACAAGGAACTGGACGAAACCCGGGCCAAGGCCCGCGGCCTGCTGCGGGCGCTGGGGCAGCAGGGCTGATCGATTGCCGCCACCGGGCATGGCTTGTGGGTGCCGACCGTTGGTCGGCACGGATGCCCCCATGGCCGTTCATCCACGCATGGCGTGGATCTACTGGAGATGGCGGGTGGGTGCCGACCGTTGCTCGGCACGGACGCGTGCCCCCGGTCATGACCCCGCCCCACCGGGCACGGTATCCTGCACGACGGAATCGAGTTCAGAGGTAGTCCATGGCGGGAGCCAAGCGCGGGTGTCTGTTGGTGGTAACGCTGCTGCTGGTGCTGGCCGCCATCGTGGCCGGCGCGGGCGCGTGGTTCTTCTACAAGCAGAGCCAGTTTGCCGACGTGCCGTTGACCCCCAGTGCGGACAGCGTGGTCATCGCCAGCGGCGATGGCATGAACAGCGTGCTGCGCAAGCTGCGCGAGGCCGGCGTGGACGAGGGCCAGGACACCCAGTGGCAACTGCTGGCGCGCCAGCTCGATGCCGCCGGCAAGCTGAAGGTGGGCGAGTACGCGCTGAGCAAGGACCTGACCCCGCGCGAGCTGCTGCTGCGCATGCGCGCGGGCAAGGTGCTGCAGCACCGCGTCACCATCATCGAAGGCTGGAACATCCGCCAGCTGCGCGCCGCGCTCAAGCGTGCCGATCCGCTGCTGCACACCACCGACACCCTCGATGACGCAGCGCTGATGGATCGCCTCGGTTTCGCCGGCCAGCATCCGGAAGGCCGGTTCCTGCCGGAAACCTACGTCTACCAGCGCGGCGACAGTGACCTGGACGTACTCAAGCGCGCCCACGGCGCGATGGAGAAGGCGCTGGACGAGGCCTGGGAAAGCCGCGCCCCGGATCTGCCGATCAATACGCCCTACGAGCTGCTGACGCTGGCGTCGATCATCGAAAAGGAAACCGCGCTGGCCAGCGAGCGACCGCAGATTGCCGGCGTGTTCATGCGCCGCCTGAAGATCGGCATGCGCCTGCAGACCGATCCGACCGTGATCTACGGCATCGGCGCGGCGTACGACGGCAACATCCGCCGCCGCGACCTGACCACCGATACGCCCTACAACACCTACACCCGCTCTGGCCTGACCCCGACCCCGATCGCCATGCCCAGCCGCGATGCGCTGATGGCCGCTGCACAACCGGCACCGGGCGATGCGCTGTACTTCGTCGCGGTGGGCGATGGCAGTGGCGCGCACGTGTTCTCGCCCAGCCTGGACAAACACAACGCCGCCGTAGCCCGCTACCTGCAGCAGCTGCGCCAGCAACGCACCCAGGAGACTCCGGCGCAATGAGTTCCGCGCTGCTTCGCCATCCCCGTTTCGTCAGCCTGGAAGGGGGCGAGGGCGCGGGCAAGACCACCGCCATCAACGCCATCCGCGAGTGCCTGCGCCGCCACGGCCATGAGGTCGTGTTGACCCGCGAGCCCGGTGGCACGCCGCTGGCCGAGCGCATCCGCGGCCTGGTGCTGAAGCCCGATGCCGAGATTGCTGCCGAGCCGCTCAGTGCCGAGGCTGAGCTGCTGCTGGTGTTTGCCGCACGCGCGCAGCATGTGCGTCAGGTGATCCAGCCGGCGCTGCAGCGCGGCGCCTATGTGCTCAGCGATCGTTTCACCGATTCCAGCTATGCCTACCAGGGCGGCGGCCGGGGCCTCGACCCGCAGTGGATCGCCGACCTGGAGCGTCGCGCCGTGGGCCTGCTGCCCGGCTTGACCCTGTTGTTGGACGTGGACGTGGCCGTCGGCCGTGCGCGTGCCAACAGCCGCGACCTGTGGCCGGACCGCATCGAAAGCGAGCAGGACGATTTCTTCCAGCGCGTGCGCGAAGTGTTCCGCAGCCGCGCACAGCAGGACCCGCAGCGTTTCGCGCTGGTTGATGCAGGCCAGGTGCAGGAGCGCGTGGCCGCCGATGTGGTTGCACGTGTCGAGCGCTGGCTGCAGCAAGGGGAGGGTGCATGAGTACTTTCTCGCCCTGGCAGCAGCGCGCGTTCGACCAGACCGTGGCTGCACTGGATGCGGATCGGCTGGGCCATGGCCTGCTGATCTGTGGCCCGGCCGGGCTGGGCAAGCGCGAAGTGGCCCTGGCGCTGGCCGACCACGTGCTGGCACGCGGGGATGCCTCGCATGCCACCCGCACCCGGCAGCTGATTGCCGCCGGCACGCATCCCGACCTGCAGCTGATCAGCTTCATTCCGAACAAGAGTGGCGACAAGCTGCGCACCGAGATCGTGATCGAGCAGGTGCGCGAGATCAGCAACAAGCTGGCGCTGACCCCGCAGTACGGCGTGGCGCAGGTGGTGATCGCCGACCCGGCCGATGCCATCAACCGTTCGGCCGCCAATGCGCTGCTGAAGACCCTGGAAGAACCGCAACCCGGGCGTTACCTGTGGTTGATCAGCAGCGACCCGGCGCGCCTGCCGCAGACCGTGCGCAGCCGCTGCCAGCGCCTGGAATTCAAGCTGCCGCCGCACGAGGAAGCGCTGGCCTGGCTGCAGCAGCAGGGCCACAGCGAAGCGGCCGCGCATGAGGCACTGGATGCAGCACGCGGCCATCCCGGGCAGGCCGACAACTGGCTGCGCGAAGATGGCCTGAGCCTGCGTCGCGAGGTCGGCCGCGAGCTGGAACAGCTGGCCGCCGGCAAGACCGGCGCAGTGGAGCTGGCGCAGAAGTGGTGCGCCGATGACAACGCGGCGCTGCGCCTGCGCTTCGCCGCCGACCTGGCGCTGGCCCAGGCCAGCACCGATGCCTTGACCACGCCGGAGCGATTGCACAAGCTTGCAGCCTGGTTCGATGCGGCCAACCGCACCCGAGACCTGCTGCGCACCACCGTGCGCGCAGACCTTGCGGTGGTCGAGTTGCTGCTGGCCTGGAACAAGGTGAACGAGCGGCCTGCCGCAAGGGGAAATCGATGAGTGCCAGCAACGCCCGCCAGGGCATCCTGTCCCTGGCAGTGAAGGACAAGGCCGCGCTGTACAGCGCGTACATGCCGTTCGTGAAGAATGGCGGCATCTTCGTGCCCACGCCCAAGCGTTATTTCCTGGGCGATGAGGTATTCCTGCTGCTGACCCTGCCCGATTCCAGCGAGCGCCTGCCGGTGGCCGGCAAGGTGATCTGGGTGACCCCGGCCGGTGCGCAGGGCAACCGCACCGCCGGCATCGGCGTGCAGCTGGCAGATGGCCAGGAAGGCGAGACGGTGCGCCACAAGATCGAAACGATCCTGGCCGGCCTGACCGGTTCGGACAAGCCGACGCATACGATGTGATTCCGGTAGCGCCGGGCCATGCCCGGCGGCCCCTGGAAACGCGCGTGAACACGAATGTGAAAACTGTTGACGGTCTCTGAAAAGCCCCTATAATGAGCGGCTCAGCAACACACCGGGCGGTTAGCTCAGCGGTAGAGCATTGCCTTCACACGGCAAGGGTCACAGGTTCGATCCCTGTACCGCCCACCACATATATCCCTGATTTTAAAGGGTTAACGTCTAAGCCGGCCTTGAGCCGGCTTTTTCGTAAGTGCACGATAAGTGCGGAATGATGAACTCGCTGCCGTAAAGGTGAGCAGTGGCTAGGGGCATCCGGAAGCCGGCAATTTGCAAAGTGGGTTCGACCACTGTTCGGCGGGCGATCGTTTCACCTGCGCCAGCCAGTCCTATCGCGGGCACGTTCTTGTTTTAGGGTTCTCCAACCCCTATGTGATCTCTTGTGGTTAGCCCGTTGACTTGGCCGAAAGTTGTGGTATAGCGCGGGTTCCATCTCGGATGTACAATTGCTACGTACGGCGCTTAGCAGATGCTTGGCAGATGCTTGCGCTGCCGAGTCTACAGGGCATGGCCCGTGGACTCTTGCTTACCTCCCCTGGAGTGACTGACATGAAGTATTCGCCAGCCACCATCGCCAACTACTTCCTCGACAAGGCCTCGCACGAGGGACGGGCGCTTACGCCCATGCAGATACTCAAGCTTGTGTACGTAGCGCACGGTTGGTATCTGGGCTTTCGGGGTGAGCCTCTCATCAATGAGCCGGTCGAGGCTTGGCAGTATGGCCCTGTAATCCGCAGCCTGTATAGGAAGGTCAAGAAATTTGGCAGTTCGGCTGTGACGGAAAAGCTGACTACGTTTGAATTTCCTTTCGGGGGCGTGGCGACGGTAGAAGATCCCAAAGTGGCCAGTCTTCTAAATAACGTTTGGAATGGATATGGCCACTTCGGCGGGATCAAGCTTTCAGAAATGACCCACATGAAGGGGTCGCCGTGGTGGAAGGTATGGAACGACGATGCCGGACACGCGCGGAAGTGTGCTGTTATTCCGGATGATGTTATCCGAGCGTTCTATGAGAAAAAGATCGAAGCACACAGAGATGGGCACTATGAATCAGGGACGCGAGACAAAGCCCAGCAAAAACGCTTCGAGAGCGAGGCGCGAGCCGTTGCAGAGCACCAGTAAGCAGAGCGAAGCCCAAGGTGCGGATGAGGCGGCGATCATCTCCGGAGCTGCAGACGATGATGCAGGGGATACCCCGGACTCACCATTGTCGGGGGGGAGTGCAGGGAAAACAGACCCTGCACTAAGCCCTGACGGCATGAAGGAAGAGCTGAAGAATAACGTTGTTGCCAACCGCCACAAGCGGTGGTCCGCCTTCATCTTCATCGGGCTAGTGGTTGCTGCCTTCTTTGGGATGCTCCTTACGGCGTTTTATAAGCTGTTCTTTGGAACTTATCTCGTCGAGGCAATCACGGCAGCCAATAATAGTTGGCAGTGGCATGTATTGGTCTTCCTTGGCGTTGCTCTCGTGTTGCTCGCTGCAATTCCGCTGTCCCTTAGCTTGGCGATGGTCAAGATGATTGGAGACGGTAGGCAGGAGGAATCCGGTTCAGGCGTCAAGACCCCATCAGTCGAGCTAGTGAAAGCACTGGCGGATATTTTCAAGGCCGTCGCATCGTCGATTAAGCCGTGAGATATGCAACGGCCTTGGGTAGGTGGCCATGCTTTCAATTGAGGCTGTCTCCGCATAGAGTTTGAAGGATCAGAATCCAGACCTCAGGGAGGCGTGAGATGCAGTTTGCATTGCTTACGATAGATGGAAGTGATGTTGCTGCTTCCCAGGTCGAGCTATTGCAACCCTCGGAACGAGGCCTCCTAAAGGGACAGCTCGTATGCAGGACATGTCGTGGTCCTGCTCATTTTCGACGGCGAAGCACGAATGGAAATGCCGCGTGTTTTGCAGCAAAACATGTGTCTGGTTGTCCAGAAGCCGTGTTGTCTGATTCGCCTTGGCCAGAGCCAGGTGATGAAGAGGTTGCTCGGTGGGAGGCGAATGAGAATGTTATTGCCTTGGCCATCGATGGTGCTGAAGATGCCACTGAACCTGATGATTCGACCGCTCGCGTAAGGACGCCAGGCCAGGGAGGCCACAGATATGCGAGAACCGGCCCTGCGTTTGGTTCGACCATTCAACGTGGAGCAACGAACTTGCTTCGTCAATTGGTCAACTGGCCTACCTTCAAAACGTCTTCCGTGAACATGCGCCTCCCGAGTGGAGAGCTGGTTCCTGTACACACGTTCTTCTCGCGCGTAAGGGATGCAAGCAGAGAAGAACATGTTGGTCATCTGCGTGGATTCTGGGGCCTTGTACATACGTTGGATGATTGGAATGGGCGCGGCCTGTGGATTAACAGTCCCCCTGCTTACAATTTGGATGCCCTCAGGCTGTTCCTGCCAAGCTCTATCCATCCCGCGATAATCGAAAAGTTCGGGCTAGCGAGTATTGATGAGCTGAGGGGGCGCTACGTGCTGCTAATTGATGCTGCGCGAGTTTCTGGCGGTAACAGATTTATGGCCGATGTGTATCAGGTGGAGAAGTTTGCGACCATTCTTAAACCCGAGAACGACCCTAACGACTGACCCGTGAAGACAGCGGGGGGCTCTCGAATAATTGGATTTCTAGGTCATGTTCGCGTCGTTTCCGGCCGATGTTTCACTACTCATTGATAGCTGCGGCTAGGTAGCATTTACTCGGCGGGGCATGCCCCATCTGGGTGCAGAAGATGCGCGAGTGGGTGGCCCGGTCACCGGCATGAGGTATCTGGATCTGTATGGTTGCCGGCCCGGGCTGCAGGTGTTGTTGGGGACACCGCCTGCTGGTCCCTCTTGGCGAATCAGTCGGCCAGGGTGATCGCGGGGTTGGCATCGGCGCGGCGCGGGATGTTCTTGCCTGCCGCGGCGGCGTCCCGGATCAGCGACTCTTCCTGCCGCTCCAGTTCCAGCAGCTGTTGCTCCAGACGCTCCTGCTTCCGGTCATCGGTGATCGTTACGTCGCCTTGATAGAGGGCTTCGACTTCGGTGCGGAAGCGATCACGGATGACGTCGGGGAAGAACTTGCATGCGTAGGCATGGGGACTCTCGGGGTAGGCCGATACGATTTCGCTGCCGCCGCCAATAAAGGCAGTTGGACGGATGGTGACCGTGGCGGCTTCGCGCTCAATGTGAGCATCGACGGCAGCAAGGGCTTCCTCTTTCGGCGGCATGCCGTCGCGGATGGCGCGGATGTCGTCGGCGAGCTTTTCGATTTGGGCGCGGACGCGCGCCACCTTTGGCAAATGGTCGGTCATGGTCGTTCCTTACTGGCTTAGGCCCCAATCGGCCACGGTCTGCTGGAGGTGTTGTGAGGCGGCCTGGTAAGCCCGTACGTCACCGGATGAGGCACTGAGTTCGTCGTAGGCGGCGGCCACTATGGCGTCCACTGCATCGACCGCAGCCATCCAGCGTTGCAACTTGGCCAACGTCTCGTGCCGATGTTCGTCCAGGGTCTTGCCGCCGAGGTTTGTAGGCCTGCCGACGCCCACCGTGAGTTCTCTGCCGCTGAAACTCTTGGATGCGGTCTCCATCTCTTGGCGGATGGACTTGCGTTGATCATTGAGCTCTCTCCGACGCTCGCTCAGCGCGCGCCGCGCGACGAAATAGAGGTCGTTGCGAATCCGTAGGTGCTCAAGCTTCAGCAGGGTCGGTGGAATCGATTGGGATTGATGGTGCATTGGTGTGCTCCAAGGGAGGGGTAAATGCCGGAAGGCCCTCCGGCCTGGCTGCTAGCGCCCGTTGGAAGGCGGGGAGAGAGCGAAGAGCGTCGGCCAACAGTTCCGATGGCGGAATGGAAGCTGCGGCCGCAGCGTCCAGGAGGGCCGCATAGGCGACAGCGGGCAACTCAAGCTCAATCAGTGGCACCGGAGGGGCTTCCAACAGGGGCCACCATTGAAGCGCCAAGACCGACCAAGAGCCGAGTTGGAATGCGCAGGAACACGCACTTCCGTTGGACGGGTTTTGGGGCCGGCGACCTGAGCATGGGGAGTGGGCCGAAACGGGCTCCGATGTACAGCATGTACAGATGAAAACATGCAGTTTTCACCGGGGAAAGCTGGAAATTCGGGGGGGGGGGGGGGGGGGGCCCCCCCAAGGCCAAAACCCTTTCCTTTCCCGGGGTCCGACTTCCCCCCGGTGGTTTTGGGGAAAGGAAGGGGCCCCCCTTCCCCCTTTTTCCACATTTTCTCC
>NZ_JBYTEK010000025.1:0-62069 GCF_058783335.1 Stenotrophomonas sp. FW305-C-20-S1
CGACCGAGCTTACATGGACGTACTTGCAGCGTCCCCCGCAACCGGACCCACCCCGCCATCCCACGGAATGCCAGCTTCTGCCGTTGTCGTTGCCGTTGCCGTTGATTCGGCGGGTGCCGGGCGCAGCCCGGCCGAACCCGAACCCCCATACTTGCAACGGTCATCATCCCGGTCCACACTTCGTTGCCGATCTGAAGACGGCAACGATGACCAAGAAGATCCCGCTGTTGATCGATACCGACCCCGGTGTCGACGACGCACTGGCCCTGCTGATGGCCTTCGCCGATGAACGGCATGACGTGGTCGCCCTGACCATCGCCGCCGGCAACGTAGGCCTGCAGTACACCGTCCGCAACGCCCTCAAGCTCTGCGACATCGTCGGCCGCACCGACGTGCCGGTGTTCGCCGGCAGCCCCGATCCGCTGCTGCATCCATCCGTCGACGCCGCCCACGTGCATGGCCGCGATGGCTATGGCGATGTGGACCTGCCGCCGCCGAGCCGCCAGGCCGACGCCGAGCACGCCGCGCTGGCCATCCTGCGCCTCTCGCACCAGCATGCCGGCGAACTGATGCTGGTGATGCTCGGCCCGCTGACCAACCTGGCGCTGGCGCTGAAACTCGATCCGACCCTGCCCCAGCGCATCAAGCGCATCGTGGTGATGGGCGGCGCAGTCACCTGCCACGGCAACATCACCCCCGCCGCCGAATTCAACATCGCCTTCGATCCGGAAGCCGCGCATGTGGTGTTCACTGCGTTCCCGCACTTGCTGG
The DNA here is from genome assembly GCF_058783335.1 of Stenotrophomonas sp. FW305-C-20-S1. Lineage (NCBI taxonomy): Bacteria > Pseudomonadati > Pseudomonadota > Gammaproteobacteria > Lysobacterales > Lysobacteraceae > Stenotrophomonas > Stenotrophomonas sp. FW305-C-20-S1. The sequence goes on from NZ_JBYTEK010000025.1 coordinate 772, forward strand.
TGTCGGACTGGGAAGCCACCGTTGCCCACGGCCTGCCGTTGGCCGAAGCCGAGCAGTGGCTGGGTGCCGATTCCGATCGCGCGCGCTTCTACGAGTTGATCTCGCGCAAGACCCGTGGCCTGTCCGAAGACAGCAAGGGCGGCCGCTGGTATACCGCCGACGCGCTGGCCATGGCCTGGGCGTTGAACCCGGAAGGGCAGCTGCAGGTTGAATCGCGGCCGCTGAATGTGGAACTGAACGGCACGTTCAGCCGCGGCGCGACCATCGTCGACTGGAACCGCCAGACCGGCCAGCCGGACAACTGCGATCTGCTGATGGCCTACGACCAAGGGCGTTTCGAGGCCCTGGTACGCCAGGCCCTGGGTGCGGACTGAGGTCAGCCCCCTGCACTGGTTGCCCCGGGCGGCAACCAGTGCTTATAATGCCGCTCTTGACCACCAGCCCATTTACGGTGTGAGCCCATGAAGGCCGATATCCATCCGAACTACCGCGACGTCGTCTTCCATGACGTCACCTCCGATTTCAAGATCCTGACCCGCTCGACCATGAGCACGAAGGAAACCATCAAGTGGGAAGACGGCAACGACTACCCGCTGGTGAAGGTTGAAATTTCCTCGGCTTCGCATCCGTTCTACACGGGCAAGCACAAGGTCATCGACACCTCGGGCCGTATCGACAAGTTCCAGAAGCGCTACGCGCGCTGATACGTCGTTCCCGGTTCGAACCGACGGCCGCGCTCTGCGCGGCCGTTTGTTTTTGTCCAGCGCCTACCCAACGGGCGTTTGGATGGACGGAACACTGCGTCCTTGTGACAACGCTTTTGCCGATCCCGGCCGCTCGCTGGCAGGGTGCCGGCTGCCTGTCGTCTACGACTTCTGTCTAGCGCCCGGCAAATGCTGCTGTGCGATAATGACCTGATCCCCGGCACAGGCCGAGGACGTCATTCACGTGCCTGACCAATGCGCTTGGGCAGGCGCCTTCCCATGAAGGAGCGCACACAGTGTCCGATCTTGATCAGGTCACGCTCAACGCCGGCGATAAGTCGGTCGTTCTGCCCGTCATCAAACCCACCCTCGGCAACGACTGCGTCGACATCGCGAAGCTGACCAAGGAAACGGGGTATTTCACCTACGATTCCGGTTTCACCGCGACGGCCAGCTGCAAGTCCGCCATCACCTACATCGACGGCGACAAGGGCGTGCTGCTGTATCGCGGCTACCCGATCGAGCAGCTGTCGGAAAAGTCGAGCTACGTCGAAGTGGCCTACCTGCTGATCAACGGCGAGCGCCCGAGCGCCGAGCAGCTGAAGGCCTTCACCGACGAGCTGGCTGCCGAAGCCAACGTCGATGAGTCGATCAACACCCTGATCGGCAGCTTCGCCAAGGATGCCCATCCGATGGCCATCCTGACCGCCGCCATCGCGCAGCTGTCGGGCATCTACCACGCCTCGCTGGACCTGTCCGACGCCGAACAGCGCCGCCAGGCTGCCGTGCGCCTGATCGCCAAGGTGCCGACCCTGTCGGCGCTGATCTACCGCCACGGCAAGGGCCTGCCGGCCAACAAGCCGGATACTTCGCTGGACTACGTCAGCCGCTTCCTCAAGCAGACCTTCGAGTCGGCTGATGGCAAGTACGAACTGAACCAGGACGTGGTCAAGGCACTGGACCTGCTGTTCATCCTGCACGCCGACCACGAGCAGAACGCGTCGACCTCGACCGTGCGTCTGGTCGGTTCGACCGGTGCCAACCCGTATGCGTCGGTCGCCGCTGGCGTCACCGCGCTGTGGGGTCCGGCCCACGGCGGTGCCAACGAAGCCGTGCTGAAGATGCTGGAAGAGATCGGTTCGGCCGACAACGTCGAATCGGCAGTGCTGAAGGCCAAGGACAAGACCTCCGGCTTCCGCCTGATGGGCTTCGGCCACCGCGTGTACAAGAACTTCGACCCGCGCGCCAAGGTCATCGGCGAGATGACCGGCAAGGTGCTCAAGCAGCTGGGCGTGCAGGATCCGCTGCTGGACGTGGCCGTGAAGCTGGAACAGGCCGCGCTGCAGGACGAGTACTTCGTCGCGCGCAAGCTGTACCCGAACGTCGATTTCTACAGCGGCATCATCTACAAGGCGCTGCAGATCCCGACCGAGATGTTCACCGTCATGTTCGCCCTGGGCCGTACCTCCGGCTGGGTCTCGCATTGGCTGGAACAGCAGGTCGACCCGGAAATGAAGATCGGCCGTCCGCGCCAGGTCTACACCGGCCACGACGTGCGCGACTACCAGGGCTGATCGCCTGCGGTAGGTTGTGCTGAAGACGCCCCGCGATTGCGGGGCGTTTTTTTTGCTTCGCTTTGGGTAGATGCCAACCTTGGTTGGCACGCTTTCGGCGCCCGCGAAACATCATCCACGCATGGCGTGGATCTACTGCGCTCCGGCTTCGGTGGGTGCCAACCTTGGTTGGCACGATTTGGGCGTCCGCGAAACATCATCCACGCATGGCGTGGATCTACTGCGCCCCGGCTTCGGTGGGTGCCAACCTTGGTTGGCACGATTTGAGTGTCCGCGAAACATCATCCACGCATGGCGTGGATCTACTGCGCCCCGGCTTCGGTGGGGGCCAACCTTGGTTGGCACGATTTGGGCGTCCGCGAAACATCATCCACGCATGGCGTGGATCTACTGCGCTCCGGCTTCGGTGGATGCCAACCTTGGTTGGCACGATTTGGGCGTCCGCGAAACATCATCCACGCATGGCGTGGATCTACTGCGTCCGGCGCTTGGCACGATGTTCGCCGCGGCAAGACCGCGTGATTCAAGGGTCTCACCAGCTTCACAAGCGCTCGCGCAGCCTCAGGACGCCAGCTGCACCTGCAGCACTGATACGGAGCGTCCAACCCATGAGTACCCGTTTCGACCTGCCCGAGCGCGATCCACTCGGTCCTGACATCGCCACCGTGGTGGCCACTCCCGTCGTGCCACCGCCCAGCGAAAGCGCGGTGTCCTGGGGCGCCATTTTCGCCGGCGCCGTTGCGGCCGCCGCACTGTCGCTGATCCTGCTGATCCTGGGTGTTGGCCTCGGCTTGTCCTCGGTTTCGCCCTGGTCGTTCGAAGGGGTGTCCAAGGAAACCTTCGGCTGGACCAGCGTCGCGTGGCTGACCTTCACCGCGCTGGCCGCTTCCGGTCTTGGCGGCTACCTGGCCGGTCGCCTGCGCACCAAGTGGACGCAGCTGCACGGTGATGAAACCTACTTCCGCGACACCGCGCACGGCTTCGTGTCCTGGGCTGTGGCGACCCTGCTCACTGCTGGCCTGTTGACCTCGGCCATCGGTGGCGTGCTGGGCGCCGGCGCAAAGGTTGCCGGCGCGACCGCAGGCGCCGCTGCCACCACTGCCGGTGCTGCCGTGGCCGGAGCTGGCAGCGCTGCTGCAGGCGCACCGGAGAGCGACCTCAACTACTGGGTGGATTCGCTGTTCCGCGGTGCCACCACGGCGGGCCCGGACGCTGCCGGTGCACCTCCGGTTGCGCCGGCAGCGGGCGCAGCGCCGGGTACCAGCCCAATGGACCCTGCCGCACCGCCGCCGCCCCCGGCCGCCGCCAGCGTTGGCCCACGTGACGCCCGCACAGCCCCGCCGCCGCCGCGCCCGATGCCGGGCAATGGCCCGATGGGCGACCGCCGCGAAGTCCGTGCCGAAGTGAACCGCATCATCGTCAACAGTCTGCAGGGGGACGGCCTGGACCCGGCCGATACCCAGTACCTGTCGCAGCTGATCGCGCGCGAGACGGGCATGAGCCCGGCTGAAGCGCAGGCCCGTGTGACCGACGTGCAGACCCGCATGCGTGCTGCGCTGGAAAAGGCCAAGAACACCGCCAAGCAAGCTGCCGACGATGCGCGCAAGGCCACGGCCTATGCCGCACTGTGGCTGTTCATCACCCTGCTGATCGGCGCGTTCTTCGCCAGCCTGAGCGCCACCTGGGGCGGCCGTCGCCGCGACCTGTAACCCGCATCTGATGCAAGGAGACCTGCCATGAAAACGCTTCTGCTCTGGTTCTTGGGCGTGCCGATTCCGCTGTTGATCCTGTACGCGATCTTCTTCTGAGATCGTGTCGTTGAGTGAGATCCATCAGGCCGCCGCGAGGCGGCCTGATGCCATCCAGTTGCACATGGACATTTACAGCGTCGAGCGACGCTCGACCCACGCGCGCAGCGCGCATGACAACCAAGCATCGGCCGAGTACTACGCTTCTGCGTACCGGCTCGGCGAACATCCCAGCACACGCCGGAAGGCAGCAGAAAACGCGCTCGGGCTTGCATAGCCCAAGTCCAATGCCACGCGCGTCACCGCCTGGCCCTGTCCCAGCCGCTCGATGGCCACCAGCAGGCACACCTGCTGCCGCCACTCGGCAAAACCCACCCCCGTATCGGCGCGGAACAGGCGCGTGAACGTGCGCCGGCTCATGCCTGCTTCGGCGGCAACGTCATCGAGGCGCACTGCCAGCGAAGGACTGTCGAGCAATGCGCGGCAGACACGTGCGAGGCGTGCATCGGTGGGCAGCGGTGCATGCAGGGAAAGTGTCGGCATCGATGCGATTTCCGCCACCAGCAGCTGCATCAGTTTGCCTGCGCGCCCGTCCTCGTCGTACAGCGGGGGCAGGTCCACCGCCGCCTCCAGCAGCTGCTGCAACAGCGCAGAGACCGCGTACACCCGGCAGTGCGCCGGCAGCGCTACTGCGTCGGCCGTCTCGGCGGAGAGAAAGGCGTTGAGCATCGTCACCGGCCCGCGCATGGTCATCTCATGCGCCAGGCCTGCAGGCACCCAGCAGGCGCGCCGTGGGGGAACCAGCCACCGCCCCTGCGGCGTGGCCACACTGATGGTGCCGCGCGCGGCGAATGCGAACTGCCCGCGCCGGTGGGCATGGCGGGGAAACGCAAATTCGGCGGCGTAGTCGTTCGAGGTGACCACGACATCGCGTGGCAGGTCTTCGTAGGGATCAAGCAGCGAATTGCGCATGGCCCGGATTCTATAGCGATTGACCCGTCATCGACGGTGGGCCGGATCCGCGCTGCCTAGCATCAATGCTCCCCTCAGCTGTAATGGAACCACATGACCAATACTTTCCATCGCGTGGGACACGGACCCCATGCTGTCCTGGTGCTGCACGGCTGGTTCGGCGACGCGCACGCGTTCGAGCCCATCGAGCCATGGCTGTCGCGCGACGACTTCAGCTACATCTTCATGGACTGCCGGGGCTACGGCGGCATGCGCGATGCACGGGGGGCCTATACCATCGGCGAGATTGCATCCGATGCATTGGATCTGATGGCCGCCCTGGGCCACGAACGCTTCAGCGTGGCGGGTCATTCGATGGGCGGCATGGCCATTGAACGAATGGCGGTGCTTGCGCCGGACCGGGTACACGGCATGGTGGCCATTGCGCCGGTGCCCTGCGGCGGCATTGCCTACGACGCCGCGACGCGAAGCCTGCTTGAAACGGCAGCCGGGGACGTAGGCGTGCGTCGGACCATCATCGATCGCAGTACCGGCGGGCGGCTGCCAGCGCAATGGCTCGACTGGAAGGCCGCGTATTCGGCGGCACACGCTTCACCTGCAGCATTTGCTGCCTATCTTCCAGCATGGGCGGATACCGATTTCAGCAATGAGATCGTCGGCAAGCATCGGTTGAAGGTGCTGGTGGGTGGGCACGATCCCACCTTCAACCGCGCACTGATGGAGCGCACCTATCTGCGCCGCTACCGGCAGGTCACGATGGCGGTCCTGGAGGATGCCGGGCATTACCCGATGAACGAAACGCCGCTGGCCCTGGTGGCGGCCATGGAATCGTTCCTGAAAGAGACGTCGGTTCCGGGATGAATGGTTTCTGGCACGGGAGGTCGTTTCCATATCTTTTCGGATCATCGCATCCGCGACCAGCGTGACGACCAGCCTGTGGTGCTGCAGGGCACGCTGGTGGCCAGGATTGGACACCAGTGTTCAGCACGAGCACCCGTGCGTCGATCATGGCTCGACTCTGCAAAGTGCATGTCTCGCAATGAGGTTTGTTGCAAAGACCGGGTGAGGAAATTTGCATAACCCTCAAACATTGAACGCCTTCAAAGATTTTCCTTAACGTTCAGCTATTTAGGAATGGTTGAATGGCCGTCGCAGGGTAGGCGTACCTACCATTCTCTCCGTCGCCCGCCCCCACGCAGGCGGGTGATGCCTCCGCACTGGAGGCCTCATATCCCACCGTCCGAGAGAGACACCATGAACTCCATCCTGAAGAAGGCCGCGCTCGCTGCAGCGCTGGCTACCGTTTCGCTGTCCGCCAATGCATTCGATGCCGACATCAAGGTCTGGGCCAACGTCGATCCGACCCTGGCCCTGCTCAAGGCCGATGGCACTGCGCTGGATTCGGTGGTCAACATGGTCCACAACCCGGTCAGCGGCCTGGTGCCCTGGTCGCAGCAGGTGCGCATCTACTCCAACGATGAAAGCAAGGACATCGAAGTGCGTGTTGGCAGCACCCCGCAGCTGCTCAACACCGATGGTGGCGGCGCGCCGGTGCCGCTGACCGTCAGCCTCAATGGCAGGGCGCTGACCGTGGCGGCGCAGGACTTCTCCGCAACCGACCTGTTCGACGGCGCACTGCCGGGCGCATCGATCCCGCTGGCGCTGCGTATTGCACAGACCGTCCAGGCGCCGATCGCCCGCGGCGGCAGCTACGAAGGCATCGTCACCATCGCCATGCAGCAGAAGACCACCAGCCCGTAAGGCACCCGCGCCGGCCCGCTTGCCGGGCCGGCTGCTTCCGGTAATCCCCATGAATGCTCCCGCACCCGCCGTCACCCGGCTGGCGGTCGCGCTCGCCCTGTCGCTGGCCACACCCCTGGTCGCGGCGCGCGGCGTTCCCGCCGGTTTCGAGGATCTGGTCGAAGGCCAGACCGAACAACTGGAGATCCGTCTGTTCGGTCGTTCGACCGGGCTGGTGCCGGTGCGCGTGACCCTGGAACACGTGCAGCTGGAAACCCCGGCCGAGGCGCTGCAGGCATTGCAGCTGTCCGCCGAAGCGCAGGCTGCGCTGCTGCCGGCGTTGTCGCAGCCGCTACCGCGCAACAGCCACCTGGCATGCCGTTACGGCGGTGCCAGTGCCGGTTGCGGGTACATCGATCCTCCCCAGGAGCCCACTGCCGTGCGCGCGCTGTATGACGAAGGCGAGGGCGCAGTGCGCCTGTTTGTCGCCCGCCAATGGATCCCCGGCGAGCCGGCCGCCGAGCGCTACCACCAGGTCAGCGCCAATGCCGAGAACGCCTTCCTGCACCAGCACACCTTCAATGTCAGCGGTGGCCGGGGCTACCAGGCGCTGGCCGCGCAGGGCATGGGTGCACTGGGCGTGTTCCAGCGCGGGCACCTGTCCGCCGACTGGACCTTCAGCCAGCAGCACTACCGCGGCGGTCTTGCCAGCCGCCGTTTCCAGCTCGACAACGCCTACTACCGCCATGACCTGGGCCAGCAGCACTACCTGCAGGCCGGGCGCATGGACCGCCGCAACCTGAGTAGCCCGCAGGGCGGCACCTTCAGTTTCAGCATGCTGCCGATGGATCGCTTCCAGGGCCTGCGCCTAGGTACCACGCAGGCCTACGTGGACTCCGCCGCCGCCGTGCAGGCCACGCCGCTCACCGTGCTGCTGGCGCGCGATGCGCGTGTGGATGCGTTCGATGGCGAGCGCCTGTTGCAGACCTTCTACCTGCAGGCAGGCATCAACCAGCTCGATACGCGCCGGTTCCCCATGGGCAACTACACCGTCAGCCTGCGCATCTACGAAGACGGCGTGCTGGTACGCAACGAGGACGCGCCGTTCGACAAGGGCGGTGACTGGACCGACAGCAGCGTGCAGTGGTTCCTGCAGGGCGGCCGCCGCAACGAGCGCCGCAGCGACCGCTTCGACGACGAACTGGCGGCCATGGGCGGCCTGCGCGTGCCGATGGGGCGCAACGTGGCCATGACCGCTGGCATCGCCGATCTGGGCGGTTTCAGCTACGGCGAACTGCGGGTAGACCTGCGCCATGTGTTTGCCACCCAGGAAGTCCGCGCCACCTTCAGTGGCATGCACGGCAGCGATGGCAGCCGTGGCCAGCAGCATCAGCTTTCCTACCGTCGCCGTGCTTCGTGGAATGTGTACCACCAGCGCATGCGCGGCCGTGCCTGCCAGTTCGAGGATGACGCGCGCGACCGGCTCGGCTGCGCCGATTCGCTCAGCGCCTCGATGGCGCTGCCGGTGGCCGGCGGCAACGCCTACGTGGCCTATACGCGCCGCCAGACCTGGCGTGCAGGCACCGTGCGGCCGGGGCTGGATGATGATCCGCTGGCCGCGCTTGACCCGCTGCTGCCGCCGTGGATGCCACAGCCCGCGCGCATACCGCAGCTCAGCCGCACCTGGCAGGCCAGCTACAGCCGCAGCCAGCGCTGGGGCGAGTTCAGTGTCTCCAGCCGCATCGGCGTGTGGCAGCAGACCAGCGGCGGTGGGCTGCGCGACGGCCGTGACCGCGGCATCTACCTCAATTTCAGCCTCAACCGCCTGCAGCACGATGACCGCGGCAGTTCGCAGCGACGCTATGGCGTGGACGTGCGGCAACCACAGCATGCGCGGCCGGACATCAACTACAGCGCCGGGCAGACGCTGCGCCAGGAATACGAGGATCAGTACCGCGAGGTATCGGGCGAACTGCGCGGCAACAACAACGAGCGCTACAGCGCCACGCTGAGTACCCAGCTGCAGAACCGCATCGGCCAGACCGGTGCCACGGTGTCGCGCTACCAGCACCAGGGTGGCAACGAAGTGGCGTACAGCGCCACGCACAGTTCCGGCCTGGCCTTCGGCAAGCGCGGCGTGTACTGGGGCGCTGGCGTTGGCGCCGACGCGGGGCTGGCGGTGCAGGTGGATGACACCGACGACCTGGACCTGACCGGCGTTGCCGCCGAGCTGCAGGTGGGCGGGCTGCGTCGACAGCGACTGAAGCTGGGCGAGCGCCGGCTGCTGCCGATTTCCGCCTACCAGTCGCACCGCGCTGAAGTGCAGGACGCCAGCGCCCTGGACAGCATCGCCGCCGTGCGCGTGAGCGGTGTGGGCGGCGCGCGTCCGTTGTTCCTGCCACCAGGCCGGCTGGTGCGCATGCCGGTGCCGATTGAAGTGACCTACACCTTCATCGGCAACGCCCAGGACATCGCCGGCGCACCGCTGCGCGGCGCCCGCATTCTCAACGCGCCGGTGCCCGGCACCGGCAGCAATGGAGGTTTCGTGGCCGACTTCCCACGACGCGAGAAGACCCTGTACCTGCTGCAGGACGACCGGTTGCTGCACTGCCCGCTGCAGGTGCGCGAGCGCCGCAGCGTGGTGATGCTGGTAGGCGCCGTGCAGTGCGAGCGGCTGGCCGTGGCCCAGCTGCCCGCCGACATTCGCCACCAGGCACGGGTGACGCGGTTGCTGCAGGAGCAGGCGCTGATTGCCGCCACGCCACAGACCGCAGCAGCGGGAGGTGCGAAGTGAGTCGGCGTGTGTGGTGGGTGATGGCGGTGTTGTGTGGGCTGGTGCTGTTGGTGCCGAGGGCGAAGGCGCAACAGCCGCCGGAGACGCATCCGTCGAGCGAGCACCGCGACATCGTGATGAGTTGGGATCGCTCTGCGATGCCGGGAGATATCGAGTTGTGGCCGCGGAGGACTGTGCTGGGCTATGAACTGCTTGGGACGCTTGACTACGGAAGGTTGTATCTGACCTGCAAATCAAGCAGTGACTCAGCACAGGGGAAATGCCCGGTCAATGACACGCTTGAGAATGCGACAAACATCAAGAGTGTTATTCCACTTCGATTTACCGAACGACGAAGTGGAATGACAGAAGATCTCGACGTGGTAGCAGAACTGCGTCGAGGCGAAGCAACAACAGCCTGTAGCCTTGATTACTGGGATAGTTTAATTCGCCTGATTTGGTCATCGAGTTTCACGCCCTGCTTCGGGAAACCAGTGGGAACGGCTGTGTCAATGGAGCTGCAAGGAAAGCAGCTTGAGAGGTTGGTTGCAGGGAACTGGACGGCTCAACTGGCTCTTTCACTGCACACACCATCTCATTTGAATATCGCAACGTATACGTTTGATTTTGCTCTTGCGGTAACGGACAAGAACGCGGTCTCCATCTACTTCCCGCTTTTCGACCAGGTCACCCCGCACGTCGGCCTGAACCTGCAGTACGACCCCATCGCGCAGACCATCGGTGGCCGTACCCAGCTCGACATGTGCCTGTACGACGGGCTTGGCTCGCAGAGCAGCTACCTCGGCGTCACCGTGCGTGACAGCGGCGCGCAACCTCCCGGGCCCTTGGGCTACTCGGTATGGCACGTCGATGGCGGCAGTGATACCACCCAGCGCGTGGACTACACCGTCACCCTGGATCACAACGGCAGTGCAGTGCCCATGCGCAACGGCGTGGAGCAGCTGCTGCATGGCATCGATACCGCAAGGTTGCGCCTGGTGCTGCTGCCCGGCATGACGCAGCCGGTGTTCTGCGTGCCTACACCATTGACGCTGGAAACACCGCGCGTGCCGGTCAGCACCAAGCGCCCCGGCTACTACAGCGGCGATCTCAAGGTGGAACTGCGTGTTCCCACTGTCACGCCCTGAACCCCACATGGAGTCCCCGATGAAACCCCTAGTCCGCTGCCTGCTGCCGCTGTCGCTGCTGATGGCGTTGCCTGCCCATGCCAATCTCACCGTGCACCCCATGCGTACGTCGGTAGACGCGAAGAAAGGCGCACAGATACGCATCTACTCGCAGTCCACCCAACCGCAGTACGTGCAGGCATCTATCAAGCGCATCGTCGACCCGGCGGGGGCAGGTGAACAGGAGGTTGAGGTGGAGCCGAATGAGGCCGCCATCGCCATCACGCCGGGAAAGTTCGCCCTCGCCGGTGGCGGCAACCGGCTGATCCGTGTGATTCCGCTGCAGCCGGTCGAAAAGGAAACGGCATACCGCGTGTACTTCGAGGGCGTGCGCGGCCCCGAACGTGCAGACCCGGCAGGCGAGGGTGAGAGTGCCCAGGCCAATGTCGGCGTCAGCCTGGTCTGGGGCGCACTGGTCAATGTGCTGCCCGCGCAATCGACGATGGACGTGCAGGTGGAGGGAAACCAGCTGCGCAACACCGGCACGGTACGCGTGGGCATCACCAGCATCGTTGACTGCGATGGTGCGCGCTGCACCGCACATGACGTCTCGCGCAGCCTGTACCCCGGCAGCGCGCTGGAGCTGCCGTTCCCATTGCAGCCGGGTCACACGCTGCAGCTGCGCTATCGGCTGACCCGCGATGGCTATCGCGAGCACCTGCACAACGTCGCGCTCTGAATGCATCACGCCGCTGTGGCTTGGTGCCACAGCGGTTCCTTCTGTTTCGTTTGTTAAGGAGAATCCATGAACAAGATCTATCGACGACTTTGGTCCGCCGCCCGCCAATGCTGGGTGGTGGCAAGTGAGCTGACCCGAAGGAAGGGACGCAGCGCGGGAGGTGTCCAAGGCGGCTTGCTGGCATCCGTTTTGATTGGCTCACTTTCCACCACTGCGAGCGCGGCCATTTTCTATGGCTGTGATGGTGGTGTGTCCGGAATTGTCCGCTGCGCTCCGTTCGTTGGGCACGAGGACGTGGGAAATGCGAATGCTTCGTCGCGTAGTTCCTACTATCTTTCCATGGGAGGGGGAGCATGGACCGACGGTCTCTACTCCACCAGTTTCGGAAACCGAACGTCTGCCGAGGGTGACAAGAACTCAGTATTTGGCTACGGAGCGGTGGCGAAAAAGGGATATGCCTCGGTATTTGGTGCGCATGCGGTGGGCGATGGTATTGGTGCAATCGCGTTCGGCCACAACGCGAAGGCTTACACCGAAAATTCCATCGCAGTCGGCAGCGGCTCAAGGACAAATGAGGGCGCAGGCGTGTCGAAGATTGCCATCGGCGGTGATGCCTATGCAGGGACCGCTGGTTGGACCGGCGCCATCGCGCTTGGCGGCAAGGCACGTGCCGAGTTCGACGGCCTGGCCATGGGCTACGAGGCCAAGGCTACTGCGAATGGCACGGTGGCACTCGGACGTGGTTCGGTCGCCAACGAAGGCAATACGATATCGGTTGGCAACACCAACACCAAGCGCCGTATCGTCAATGTGGGCGATGCACGCCTGAATGCCACCAGCACAGATGCAGTAACGGGAAAGCAGCTGTATCAGTTGTCGACTGCGACCAGTGGCCTGATCAGCCAGGCGAGCACGGGCGGGGCGGTTCGCATTGGTGCGGAGAACACCGGCACGACACTGACGGTCAGCAATAAAAGTGGTGCTGCCCGCTATCTCAACGGTGTCCGCAACGGCACGCTGAGCGCAACCAGTACCGATGCGGTTACCGGGCAGCAGCTGTTCGCCACCAATCAGAACGTGACGGCGGCAACCAATCGCATCAATGCGAGAGCACTGTCACTGGGTGAAGGCGCAACCGCCGAGTCGGTTGCGTACGGGGTGAGTACAGCGCTTGGGTACAATGCCAAAAGCTACAACGGCCAGAGTGTGGCCGTGGGTTTTGACGCCCGTGCTGGTGTGGATGCCGCTGGCAACAAGGTGGCAAACCTGAATGCAGGTGTCTCGCTGGGTTCGCGCAGCCGCAGTGGCAATGGTGCCGTCGCGGCAGGGCTGCAGGCCAGCGCGGTGGGTGATCGTGCCATTGCCATTGGCCATGAGGCATCGGCGGATGTGATTCACGCCACCGCGATCGGATATCAGAGCGAGGCCAGCGCTGGGCACTCCATCGCACTCGGGCGCGGTACCCACGCAGGCGGCCTCTACGCGACGGCCATGGGCAATCTGGCCAGGGCCTCGGCCGAAAGTGCTGTGGCCATTGGTGATCGTTCCCTGGCTCAGCACAATGGTTCGGTGGCGTTGGGCAATGGTTCGCAGACCAGCGCCGCCAATCAGATTTCCGTCGGCAGCAGCGCCATCAAGCGCAAGCTGGTCAATCTGGCCGACGGTACGCTCAGTACGTCCAGCACCGAGGCCGTGACCGGCAAGCAGCTCAACGCTACCAATGCCAACGTGGTCACTGCACAGAATACAGCCAGTGCCGCGCAGGTGGCCGCTACCGGGGCGAAGACCGCAGCCGACAGCGCGCTTGCCAAAGCCACCACCCTGGCCGGCCTGGTGAGCCAGGTGTCCACCACGGGCAATATGCGTATAGGCAGCGAAAATGCCGGTACTGTGTTGGACGTGCGCAACAAGGCCAATGCCAACCGCAGTATCAGCGGGGTTGCCGACGCGACGCTGAGCAACAGCAGCACCGAGGCTGTCACTGGCCGACAGCTTGCGGCTACCAACAGCAACGTAACCACGGCGCAGAACACCGCCAACGCCGCACAGACGGCGGCAACTGCGGCCAAGACCACTGCGGACAATGCGCTGGGCAGGGCCACTGCGTTGAGTGGTCTGGTCAGCCAGGTATCGGCCACGGGCAATGTGCGCCTGGGCGCAGACAATGCGGGCACCGTGGTGGATGTGGCCAACAAGGACGGCGCGAAGCGGCGCGTCAACAACGTCGCCAATGGCGTGCTGAGCAGCACCAGTACCGATGTCGTGACCGGACAGCAGCTTCATGCCACCAACCAGGCTGTTTCCACTCAGGCCCAGTCGCTGGTGCTGCACGGCCAGCAACTGACAACGCATGCCCAGGCTCTTGCGGCACAGGACCAGCGCGTCGCGATCAACCGCGCCGACATCGACCAGCTTCGTACAGATGTGGACAACTTTGATCCGGATCTGGATGGGGTAGTGAAGTTCAGTGCCGATCGCCTGCTTGTGGACATGGAAGGTGCGCGCATATCGGGAGTGGCGGCGGGGGATGTCAGCTCGGCGGCCAGTACCGATGCCGTGAATGGTGGGCAGTTGTTTGCGGCCAACGAGAAGATCTCGGCACTTGAAGGCGCCGGAAAGTTCGTTGCTATAGGCGGCGGTGGACCGGCCGATAGCGCGGCTGCGGGATTGGTCGCGGTCGCGGTCGGGGATTCGGCGAGGGCCGAGGCTGAAGGAGCGGTGGCCGTTGGTAGTTTCGCGATAGCAGCGGGAAAGAACTCAGTTTCCTTGGGTAGGGCTTCAAGCGTCGCGGCAAAGGCTGAGGATGGCTTCGCGCTAGGAGTCAGGGCATCCGTTGAGTCGGAGAAGGGTGTTGCAATAGGTGCCGGCAGCTCTGTTTCCGAAGCTGCTTTCAACAGTGTCGCCGTGGGCGCCGGCTCCATTGCAACTGAGGCGATGACGGTCTCAGTTGGACAAGGTGTTTTGAAGCGCCGGGTTGTGAATGTCGCTCGGGGTGTGAATGAAGGTGATGCATCGACGATTGGTCAGGTCAGTGACGCACTGGCAATGCTCGGCGGAGGCGCCGGCTTTGGCTCAGGAGGCGATGTCATTGCTCCTGTCTACAATGTACAGGGTGGCACGCAGAACAGCGTAGGTGACGCCTTGGCTGTGCTCGATGGCGCAGTGCTCAGGTCCGATAGCCGAGTAGATGGCGTCGAAGGCCAGCTGCGTGCGACATTCCAACAGTCGCCATCAACCAGCGCAGAAGGAATCGCCCAGGTGAACCTGGCTGGCGCGCAGGGCATGGTTCTGTCGAATCTGGCAGATGGTCGCATTGCTGCGGGTAGTCGTGATGCGGTGACTGGCAATCAGCTGTTTGCAGTCAAGCAGGATGTTGATCGGAACCGAAGCGAACTGAATGCATTGCTTGATGCAAGCGGATCTGGTGCTTCAACTGCCGGGGACGCATACGGCGTGATCGACTACGGCGGCGCCACGCTGACGGGTGTATCAGATGGTGAACTGTCGTCTGGGAGTAGGGATGTTGTGAACGGTGGGCAGCTGTTCTCCACAAATCTGCGCGTGCGAGAGCTGGAGCAGACGGGGCGTTTCCTGAGCGTGGGATTTGACGGCCTGAGCAATGATGCCGAGGCTGGTCTCCTCGGTGTCGCATTGGGGGATTCCGCCAAGGCGTCTACCGGCTCTGAAGGTGGTGTGGCCATCGGGAGTTACTCGATTGCACAAGGGACGAACTCAGTTGCGCTGGGCCGAGGATCTAACGTGGCCGATTCTGCTGAGAGCGGGTTTGCTCTGGGCGTTGGTTCGAATGTCTATGCGAACCAGGGTGTGGCCTTTGGCGCGTCGAGTCGTGTGGTAGCAGGCGCTGATGGAGCGCTCGCGCTGGGTTCCTACTCAATCGCGACCGAATCAAATACGGCTTCATTCGGTAACGGCTCGGTTAAACGGCGTTTGGTGAACCTTGGTCGTGGCACTGGTGAGCATGATGCAGTCACCGTGGCACAGTTGAGCGAGTCGCTAGCTGCACTTGGGGGCGGTGCGGGTCTCGATGAGAATGGTCGTGTCGTCACCCCCGGCTTCAACGTCCAGGGCCAACACCAGAACACCATCAACGAAGCCCTCGCCACGCTCGACTCGGCCGTAGTCACCACCGGCTCCCGTGTCGACCGCGTGGAAACCCAGCTCCGCTCGGTGTTCCAGGAATCTCCGTCCGTCCGCAGCGACGGCACCACCCAGCTCACCCTGGCGGGTGCCAACGGCATGGTCATCTCCAACGTCGCCAACGGCTTGATCGCCGCCGGCAGCCGCGAGGCGGTCAACGGTGGCCAGTTGCATGCCGCGCAGCAGCAGCTCAACGGTCGCATCGATGGCCTGGAGCAACGCGTGGACGGCCAGCCGCAGGCGCGTGCAATGGCCACGGCATCGGCGGCGCCGACCGAAGAGATCATGCCAAGCCCGGAAGCCAGCGGTTCGCCGCAGGTCGCTTCGGCAGGCGAGGACGCTTCGCCTGCACCGCAGCCGAAGGCGAAAAAGGATGACTCGCCCGCGCCCACGCCGCAGGTCGACACCGCCGAGTTGGAAAAGATGCTGGCCCGTGCCAACGAGTACACCGACGGTGCGATCAGCAACTTCGAGCGCCGCCTGGACAAGATGGACAAGCGCTTCAACCGCATGGCGGCGATGAGCAGCGCGCAGACGGCCATGGCCATGAACACCGCCGGCCTGGCCACCTACAACCGCCTCGGCGCGGGCGTGGGCTACGCCGAGGGCGAGTCGGCCATGGCGGTGGGTTACCAGCGCGTGCTCAACGACAAGGGCTCAGCCACCTTCAGCCTCAATGGTGCCTTCACCAACAGCGGTGAACGCAGCATGGGTGTGGGTGTGGGCATCGGCTGGTAAGCCATGGCGCCCCGGTGTGATGCGCGTAACGAGCCCCGCCGCGCCGGGGCCATTGCAGAGGAGGTCGCAATGTATCGCTTCATGAGCCGCTTCATGACCTATCGGCGCTACTACCTGTGGCGCGCCCGCATCCGCTACTTCACCCACGACATGGATACGTGGACGCTGGCCTGCCTGGTGCTGATGGTCTGCATGGGGTTGATGGTGTGGGGGTTCTGGCGCGTGGTGAACGTGCCGCAGCCGCGCATCCATCCGGAGGCCGCAGCCGTGCGGGTGGAAGTGCTGACCGACGAAGCGATCCATCGTATCGTGCTGGTGCGCCACGGCGGCACCACGCCGGGTGATCCCTTCTACAGTGCTGCGGAGATCCGCGGCAGCACCCAGCGCACGTTGCGGGTCCGGCAGACGCTGCAGGACCCGGTGGCGATGAAGCTGCAGGCGGACATGTACGCCGACATCGCCGACTACATCAACGCTACCGGTGCCTGCATGCCCTTTCCCTGCGGCCGCGTGAGTTTCCGCATCGAACAGCTGCAGCGGTCGGGGCATGAGAGTGCGGTACGCAACAAGGCGCTTGCCGAGATCCTGCAAGTGCCGTGGTACCTGGTGCCGAACCTTGATGGCGAACGCACGCGCGTGCGCAGTGGTTGGGCGGATGACTTCCAGGATGTGTATGCGCATGCCTGGAACCTGCATGACCTGCAGAAGATGCATGCGCGCATGATGGCCGAGTATCCGTACCGTGCGGCGGTGCCGTGGCTGGCACGATTGGCAACCCCTGCCCAGGAACAGCTGATCTTCCAGTAGCGCTGGGCCATGCTCGGCTGCTCTTGGCGCAGAGCCGGGCACAGGCCCGGCTCTGCCATGATCAACCGCCGATGTAGGCGGTGATTTCCATCTCGGCCAGCAGCTGCCGCAACTGCGTGGCCGAGGCCCGCCGCATGGGTTTCTCGTCCACCGGCGACAGCGGGGCCTGGCGCAACGCATCGTAGGGCAGGACGGCCAGGTCGAAGGTCAGGTCTTCGGCACTGAACACCCACACCGGTACATCCAGGTTGCGCTCACGGTCCATCCGCAGGCGCCGCGTACGCGATTCGGCGGGGATGCGATGTTCGTCCAGGAAGCGATGCACGGCCTCCGGGTCGTCACTGTGCAGGTGCAACTGCACGGGGCTGTTGGCATCGGCGGTGCCGTCCAGCACCGGTCCGGCCAGGCGCGGCGAAAACCCGTGCAGGAACTCCAGCGCCCGCAACGCGGACTCGCGCCGCCGCTGTAGTTCGCTGCCGTGCTGCGGGCCGGAGAACAGCCGTTGGTACTCGCGCAGCGCCTGTTCGATCTCGACATTGCGGGGCAGGGAAGCATCATCGTGGATGCCAAGGCGGCTGGCGGCCTTGAGTTTGGCCTGGTGGAAGTCGCGGATTCCGCCTTCGGCCATCAGCCGGGCGGCTTCGTGGGCGAGGCGATGACGCCGTTCGCGGGTCTGGCTGACAGCATGCTGGTGAGCGCGGTGCATGCGATGACTCCCTGTTGCGACCTGGCCACAGACTAGCGCAGGCGTGTGACATCTGCGTGGGCGAAGGCAACGGCGCCGCTCCGCTCGCCGGCCATGGCCCGGCGCTACCGGAAGAGGGTGCCCGACGGGTGCGGCATGGTAGCGCCGGGCCATGCCCGGCGAATGCATCGGCGCCAACCAAGGTTGGCATCTAGCGGGGTAGCGCCGGGCCATGCCCGGCGGATGCATCGGCGCCAACCAAGGTTGGCGACTACCAGGGCAGCGTCGGGCCATGGTGCCAACCAACGGTTGGTACCCACCCAGCCTGCCTTCAGAAGATATCGAACGCGGCCGCGTCAGCCTGCGGGGTGCTCTGCAGGTTGAGGTCGTAGTCGGTCAGGCGGTCCATGTCTTCCACCTTCACCCACTCCACCGCACCGTTGAGGGTGGCCTGGACCATGCCGCTCGGCGGTTCGTTCTGTGCGATCGGGGTGTCCTTCAGCGCAGTGCGCATGTAGTCGATCCAGATCGGCAGCGCGGCCTTGCCACCGTATTCGCGGTAGCCCAGCGAGCGGAAGTCGTCGCGGCCCACCCACACGGTGGTCACGTACGGGCCGCCGAAGCCGGAGAACCAGGCGTCACGGTGATCATTGGTGGAGCCGGTCTTGCCGCCCACGTCTTCGCGGCCGAGTACCTTGGCCTGCGCGCCGGTGCCGCGCTGGACCACGTCGCGCATCATCGACACCAGCTGGTAGGCGGTACGGGCGTCGATCGCACGCGGCGCGGTACGCGCGTCCGGGTTGGCGGGTGCGGCCGGCGTTTCGGTCTTGGTTTCCGGCTTGGTGGCGGCGGTGGCATCGACCTTGGGTGCCGGGGCGCCGAAGTTGAAGCCGTCCACGACCTGGTTCACCGGCTGGTCGCTGCTGCCGGCGCAGTCGCGGCAGGCCATCGCCGGGTTTTCCTTGAACACCAGGTTGCCATCGCGGTCGTTGACCTGGTCGATCAGCCAGGTGTCCACGCGCGAGCCGCCGTTGGCGAACACGGCATAGCCGCGGGCCACCGACAGCGGGGTCAGCGAGGCGGTACCCAGCGACATCGACAGGTTCGGCGGCAGCTCGGATTCGGCAAAGCCGAACTGGCTGATGTACTTGCGCGCGTAGTCCACGCCCATGCCATCAAGCAGGCGTACCGAGACCAGGTTGCGTGACTGCACCAGCGCTTCACGCAGGCGCATCGGGCCGCGGAAGCCGCCGCCGTCGTTCTGCGGCGCCCAGGTCTTGCCGCGGCGGTCGCGGAACACGACCGGGGCGTCGAGCACGATCGAGGCCGGGTTGTAACCCTTGTCGAAGGCGGCCGCATAGACGAACGGCTTGAAGCTCGAACCGGGCTGGCGACGGGCCTGGGTGGCACGGTTGAACTTGTTGCCGGAGAAGCTGAAGCCGCCGACCAGCGCCTTCAGGGCGCCGCTGTGGGCGTCCAGCGAAACCAGGGCGGACTGGCCGCGCGGGAGCTGGTCGAGCAGCCATTCGCCCTCCTTGGCACCAGCGCGCACGCGCACGATGTCGCCGCGCTGCACCAGCTTGGCCGGGCTCTTGTTGGCCCACTTGGCGGCGCCGGCCGGCAGCACGATCTCGCTGCGGTTGGCCAGCACCACGCTGGCGCTGCCGTCGGCGCCGGTGCTGGCGACGATCGCCGGCAGCAGGCCGGCCTGGCCGAACATGCCGCGCAGGTGCTCGGCCAGGGCCGCGGCATCATCGCCGGCGCCCAACTGCACCTGCTTCTCCACGCCGTGCCAGCCGTGGCGATGGTCGTACAGCAGCAGCCCGTCGCGCACCGACAGGTTGGCGGCGGTCTGCAGGGTCGAATCGATGGTGGTGGTGACGTGGTAGCCCTTGTTGACCACGTCGCCGCCAAAGCGGGCGATCATTTCCTGGCGCACCAGCTCGGCCACGTACGGGGCATCGACCTGCACCGGCGGCTCGTGGGCGGTTGCGTGCATCGGCACGGCCTTGGCCGCATCGGCCTCGGCCTGGCTGACGAACTTCAGGTCGGCCATGCGCTGCAGCACATAGTTGTCACGACGCTGGCGGGCGCGCTCCGGGTTGGAGATCGGGTTGCCCGAGGACGGGAACTTGGGGATGCCGGCCAGCGAGGCCATCTCGTCCAGGTCCAGTTCGCCCAGCTTCTTGCCGTAGTAGAACTCGGCGGCGGCGGCCACGCCGTAGGCGCGGTTGCCGAAGAAACTCTTGTTCAGGTACAGCTCGAAGATCTCGTCCTTGCTCAGCTCGGACTCGATCTTGCGCGCCAGCAGGATCTCGGCCAGCTTGCGGGTATAGCTGTACTCGGAGCTGAGGAAGAACTGGCGGGCCACCTGCTGGGTGATGGTGGAGCCACCGGGCACGCGCTTGTCGTTGGTGGTGGCCAGCAGCCACACCGCGCGACCGATGCCCTTGTAGTCCACGCCGCCGTGCTCGTAGAAACGGGCATCCTCGGTGGCCAGGAACGCCTGCTTCAGCTTCTCCGGCACGTCCTTCATGGTGATGGGGGTACGCCGGGTCTCACCGAATACCGCCATCAGCTTGCCGTCGGCAGCGTAGACGTACATCGGCTCCTGCATTTCCACGTCGCGCAGGGTCTGCACGTCGGGAAGCTTGGAAGAAACGGCGTAGTACAGGCCGCCAACGGCGGCCGCTCCGACCAGCGCCAGGACCAGGACAACAAGAAAGATCCAGCGCAGCCAGCGGCGGAGACGGGTCATCGGTGTCAGATTCCGATTGCGAATTTCGTGGTCGCAGAGTATAGATTACGCAAGGTGGCGGCTGGGGCCGGCACTGGGGAGTGCAAGGGGACGCCAGGGGCTGCGTGTTCATCCTGTGAGGGATGTCACAGCAGGGCGGTTGCCATTTGCTAAGAATACGTTATTAATGCGCGGACGCAGCTCTTGCGTCCAAGTGCCCGTCGGCAGGGGAGAAACCGTGGGGCTCATCCCAAAAAGTCAGTCGCCGCTCATTGGCGTCGACATCAGTTCGACTGCGGTAAAGCTGTTGCAGCTTTCCCGCAGCGGCAACCGTTTCCGTGTGGAACATTATGCCGTGGAACCGCTGCCGCCGAATGCGGTGGTGGAGAAGAACATCGTTGAAGTGGAGGCCGTGGGAGAGGCCATCCGCCGGGCGATGAACCGTTCCGGCAGCAAGGCCAAGCTGGCCGCTGCGGCCGTGGCCGGTTCGGCGGTGATCACCAAGGTGATCCCGATGCCGGCCGACCTGGACGAGAACGACATGGAAGCCCAGATCGAGCTGGAAGCGGTCAACTACATTCCGTATCCGATCGAGGAAGTGAACCTGGACTTCGAGGTGATCGGGGCGATCCCGAACAACCCGGAAATGGTCCAGGTGCTGCTGGCGGCCTCGCGTTCGGAAAACGTCGAACTGCGCCAGTCCGCGCTGGAACTGGGCGGACTGCAGGCCAAGGTGATGGACGTGGAGGCCTTCGCGGTCGAGAACGCCTTCGCCCTGGTGGCCAGCGAGCTGCCGGTGTCGGCCGAGGGCGTGGTTGCGCTGGTCGATATCGGCGCCACCATGACCACCCTCAACGTGCTGCGTGGTGGCCGTAGCCTGTACAGCCGCGAACAGGTGTTCGGCGGCAAGCAGCTGACCGACGAGATCATGCGCCGCTATGGCCTGAGCTACGAGGAAGCCGGTCTGGCCAAGCGCCAGGGCGGGCTGCCGGAAAGCTACGAGATGGAAGTGCTGGAGCCGTTCAAGGAAGCCACGGTCCAGCAGATCAGCCGCCTGCTGCAGTTCTTCTACGCCGGCAGCGAGTTCAACCGCGTCGATCACATCGTGCTGGCTGGCGGCTGTGCTGCCCTTGCAGGCCTGCCGGAGATGGTTGAGGAACAGCTGGGCGTGCCGACCGTGGTCGCCAACCCGCTGGCACAGATGACCCTGGGGCCGAAGGTGCAGGCGCACGCGCTGGCCCAGGATGCCCCCGCGCTGATGATCGCGACCGGTCTGGCGCTGAGGAGCTTTGACTGATGGCACGCATCAATCTATTGCCCTGGCGCGCCGAACGGCGCAAGCAACGCCAGCGCGAGTTCGGCATCATGCTGGGCATGGCCGCCCTGGGTGGCCTGCTGCTGTCGCTGTTGATCTGGTTCTACTACGACATGCAGGTCAGCGGGCAGAATGACCGCAATGCCTATCTGCAGACCGAGATCGACAAGGTCAAGGAACAGAACAAGGAAATCGACCGCCTCGACGAGCAGAAGAATCGACTGCTGGCCCGCAAGGCCGTGATCGAGCAGCTGCAGGCCAAGCGTTCGCAGATGGTCCACCTGTTCGATGCGCTGGTCCGCACCATTCCCGATGGCGTGGTGCTCACCGCTCTGCAGCAGGAAGGCGACGTGCTGACCCTGGAGGGCCGCACCCAGTCCAACGCCCGTGTCTCGGCATACATGCGCAACCTCGAAGTTTCCGGCTGGATGACCAATCCGGAGCTGGCGATCATCGAGGCGCGTGAGCCTGACAAGGACAAGGACGGGCGCGCGACCGGCCCGGTGGCTGACATCAAGGCATTGCCGTACGTGTTCAAGGTCAAGGTCAAGCTGCCTGCGCAGAGCGAGGAAGCAGGCGCCACGCCGGGCCTGAACCCGGATGGCAGTGTGGCCGGCACCACGCCGGCGGCACCGACGGTCGCACCGCTCAGCGCCGGGCCGGACGCCGCCGCACCGGCTGCTGCCGCACCGGCGCCGGGATCGACTCCGGCACCGGCAGCCACGCCTGCAACTGCTCCGGCACAGGCCCCAGCACCGGCGGCAACGCCTGCGCCGACCACGCCTGCACCAGCCGCACCCGCACCCAAGCCTGAGGGCAGCCGCCTGGCGCAGCCTCCGCAGGCCTTCCACGCCCCGATGCAGGGGGATCGCGCATGAGCAAGAAAGTCGACATCAAGAACCTGGACTTCAACGACATCGGCAACTGGCCGAGGAACGCGAAGATCGTGTTCTGCTCGCTGATCGCTCTGGTGATCATGTTCGTGCTCTGGATGCTGCTGATCAGCGGCAAGCGCGAGGAGCTGGCGGGCCTGGAATCGCGGGAAACCGAGCTGCGTGCCGAGTTCACCAAGGAACAGGAACGCGCGGTCAACCTGGAGCCGTTGAAGCAGCAGCTGGCACAGATGGAGCAGGTGCTGCAGCAGATGCTGCGGCAGCTGCCCAGCAAGACCGAAATGCCGGACCTGATCATCGACATCTCGCAGACCGCGCTGTCCAGCGGCCTGGCCAACGAGCTGTTCGAGCCCGAACAGGAGCAGATCAAGGAGTTCTACGCCGAGAAGCCGATCAAGCTGCGGATGGTGGGCAGTTACCACCAGTTCGGTGCCTTCGTCAGCGGCGTGGCCTCGTTGCCGCGGGTGGTGATCCTGACCATGCACGACATCAACCTCAAGCCGAAGGACAAGACCGGCGGCAACATCCGCGCCGGTGCGCTGGAACTGTCGGGCACGGTCAAGACCTACCGTTACCTGGATGAGGCCGAGGTCGCCGAACAGCAGAAGGCTGAAGCGGGCAAGGAGGAAAAGAAGTGATCGGTTCCTTCATTGCGCGTGGTGGTATGGCGTTGACCGTGCTGCTGCTGGCCGCCTGTGGCCGCGGCGTGACCAGCACGCCGGGCGATGCACCCAATCTGGAAAAGTGGGTCGAGAGCGAGCGTGCGCGACCGGCGCAGCCGCTGGAACCGCTGCCGGTGATGCAGCAGTTCGAGACCTTTGAATACTCCGCGCAGGGCATGCGCGATCCGTTTACCGATGCCTGGACCAACCCGCAGCAGGGGAATGGGGGACTGCGGCCAGATCCGAACCGGCGCAAGGAGCCGATGGAAGGCTTCCCGCTGGACGCGCTGGACATGGTCGGCACCATCGGAACAGGCGCCGGCACCGTGGCGCTGGTGATGGGGCCGGACAAGGTGACCTATCGGGTGCGTCCCGGTGGTTACCTGGGGCAGAGCGACGGGCGGGTCACCGCGGTCTTTGAAGACCGCGTGGAGCTGATCGAACTGGTGCCGGATGGCGCGGGTGGCTGGCTGGAACGTCCAGCAACGCTCGCGCTGGAAGATCAATGATCGTTTACTGGGGATAGCACGATGACCTTTCACCAAGCCAAGGGGCTGCGTCCCATCCGGCGCTCTACCTTGAACCGCATCAGCGCGCTGGGAGTCGCGTTGATGCTGGCCTGCGCTCCGGCGCTGGCCGCCGCACCGTCGGAAAAGCCGACCGGCACGGCGCTGGCCGCCACGCCGGCGGCTGCACCGGCAGGCCTGTCGGTCGCACGCATCGATTTCAAGCGTGGCGATGACGGCGCTGGCCGCCTGATCCTGCAGTTCGACGGCCAGGGCGCCATGCCCGACCTGCGCAGCCAGGGCAACAGCGTGGTTGTCGATGTCGGCAACGCACGCCTGCCGGCCAACCTGCAGAAGCCGATGAACGTCACCGACTTCGCCACCCCGGTGCAGCGCATCGACGCCAAGCCGTCCGGGGCCGGCACCCAGTTGGTGCTGAGCACGGGCGGTCCGGTCGAGTCGCTGGCCTACCAGAGTGGCAACGAGTATGTGGTCGAGATCAGCCCACGGCAGGCCCAGGCCGCCGTTGGCGCAGTCACTGCCGGCAGCGTGACCCAGGCCGCCAAGGGCGTGCCGCAGCGCGGCTACGCCGGCAAGCCGGTGACCTTCAACTTCCAGGACGTGCCGGTGCGCACCGTGCTGCAGTTGATTGCCGAAGAGTCGAATCTGAACGTGGTGGCCTCCGACTCGGTGCAGGGCAATGTGACCCTGCGTCTGGTCAACGTGCCGTGGGACCAGGCGCTGGATATCGTGCTGCGTGCCAAGGGCCTGGACAAGCGTCGTGACGGCAGCGTGGTGTGGGTTGCGCCGCAGTCCGAGCTGGCCAAGTTCGAGCAGGAGAAGGAAGACGCGCGCATCGCGATCGAGAACCGCGAAGACCTGGTGACCGACTACGTCCAGATCAACTACCACAGCGCCACGCAGATCTTCAAAGCGCTGACCGAAGCCAAGGGAATCGGCGGTGGTGGTGGTGGTGGTGGTGGTGGCGGCGGTGGCGGTGGTGGCAGTTCGCAGGAAGAAAGTGGCTTCCTCTCGGGACGCGGTCGCATCGTCGCCGACGAGCGCACCAACACGCTGATGATCAGCGACATTCCGAAGAAGATCGCGCGCATGCGCGAGTTGATCAGTGTCATCGACCGCCCGGTCGACCAGGTATTGATCGAAGCACGCATCGTCATCGCCACCGACACGTTCGCGCGCGAACTGGGTGCCAAGTTCGGCATCAGTGGCAGCCGTGACAACGTGTACTTCAGCGGCGACCTTGAGGCCAATCGGAAGACCCGCGAATCGCAGGTGGACACCGCCAGCACCAACGCCAAGGCTGAGCGCGATTGGATCGCCGGTGGCCGCGTGGGCCCGCCGCCGGTGTCGGTCGGTTCGGCCATCACCCGCGGCCTGAACTGGAACCTGCCGGTGGCAACGGCCAGCAATCCTGGTTCGCTGGCGCTGTCGATCCTCAATGCCGGCTATCTGCTTGACGTGGAATTGTCCGCCATGCAGGAAGAGTCGCGTGGTGAAGTGATTTCCAACCCGCGGGTGGTGACCACCAATCAGCGCGAAGCGCTGATCAAACAGGGCAAGGAAATCGGCTATGTCACCATCAGTGGCGGCGGCGCTGGCGGTGTAGCCACCCCGAACGTCCAGTTCAAGGAAGTGGTGCTGGAACTGAAGGTCACCCCGACCATCACCAACGACAACCGCGTGTTCCTCAACATGGCGGTGAAGAAGGACGAGGTCGATCAGCTGATCCAGCTGCAGGGCTACGGTACCGTGCCGTCCATCAACCGTCGCGAGGTCAATACCGCCGTGCTGGTGGAAGATGGCCAGACCGTGGTGATCGGTGGCGTGTATGAATTCACCGACCGCAACAGTGTCAGCAAGGTGCCGTTCCTGGGCGATGTGCCGTTCCTGGGCAATCTGTTCAAGAAGCGTGGTCGCAACAAGGACAAGGCCGAACTGCTGGTGTTCGTGACCCCGAAGGTCCTGCGCGTGGCCCGCCAGAACTGAGGCATCACATCTGTTGTATCCGACCGGGGCCGCCACGTGCGGCCCCGCGTCGTTTGCGCGGGAGGCCCGACGATGGATTCACCGCAGGCCTGCTAGATCCACGCCACGCCTCGCCAGTAGAGCCACGCCACGCCTCCCCAGTAGAGCCACGCCACGCCTCTCCAGTAGATCCACGCCACGCCTCTCCAGTAGATCCACGCCATGCGTGGATAAGGCATGGGTGGATCACGTCATGCCCAATAGATCCGCCCTGCGTGGAGGCTGTTCAGCCGTTCTTGATGCCAGCAGCCGGACGGCCTGCGATGATGTGGGGAACCCGAGCCATCCCGCGCCGGTCAAAGGCCCCCATGAACCTGCCTCCGCCGATGCCCGAATCCATTTCTCCGCCGCCTGCCCCCACCACCTCGCGCCTGCATGCGGCTTTCAGCGATCTGCGCGATGCACTGTCGGCCGAGATCGTCGGCCAGGCGGCGCTGGTCGAACGCCTGCTCATTGCCTTGCTGGCCGATGGCCACCTGCTGGTGGAAGGTGCCCCGGGCCTGGCCAAGACCACGGCCATCCGGGCCTTGGCGGCGCGGCTGGAAGCAGACTTCGCACGTGTGCAGTTCACCCCGGACCTGCTGCCTTCGGACCTGACCGGTACCGAGATCTGGCGCCCGCAGGAAGGCCGTTTCGAATTCGTGCCGGGGCCGATCTTCCACCCGATCCTGCTGGCCGATGAAATCAACCGTGCGCCGGCGAAAGTGCAGTCCGCGCTGCTGGAAGCGATGGGCGAGCGTCAGGTCACCGTCGGTCGCCACACCTATGCGCTGCCGTCGCTGTTCCTGGTGATGGCCACGCAGAATCCGATCGAGCAGGAAGGCACCTTCCCGCTGCCGGAAGCGCAGCTGGATCGTTTCCTGATGCACGTACGCATTGGTTATCCGGACCAGGCGGCCGAGTCGGAGATCCTGCGGCTGGCCCGCGAGCGCGCCCGCGGCGCGCTTGGCGAGGCCGCAGCGACGCCGGAAAAACTGCCGATGCAGGATGTCTTCGATGCGCGCCGCGAGGTGCTGGAACTGCACATGGCCCCTGCGCTTGAGCGCTATCTGATCGAGCTGGTGCTGGCCTCGCGCGACCCCTCGCGCTACGACGCCTCGTTGGCGCGCCGCATCGCGTGGGGCGCCAGCCCGCGTGGCTCCATCGCACTGGAGCGCTGCGCACGGGCGCGTGCGTGGTTGGCCGGGCGTGATTTCGTTACTCCCGACGACGTGCGTGCCGTGGCCGCCGATGTGCTGCGCCACCGGGTTCTGCCCAGCTATGAAGCCATCGCCGAAGGCTGGGATGGTGAGCGCCTGGTGCAGGAGCTGCTGGCCCGGGTACCGGCGCCCTGAGCGCGCGCATGACCGGCACGACCAACGGACCTGCTCCGGTTACCAGCGAAGGCGATGGCCTGCGACCGCAACTGGCCGAGCTGGTGGCATTGCGCCGCCTGGCACAGCGTCCGCCGCCGCCTCGTCGTGGGCGCGCGGGCAGCGCCGGGCAAGCACCTTCGCCGCTGCGCGGACGCGGCATGGAATACGCAGAATCGCGCGAATACGTGGCGGGCGACGACGCGCGCCACATCGACTGGCGCGTCACCGCGCGCACCGGGCGCACGCACACCAAATTGTTCCAGGCAGAACGCGAACGGGTCACCCTGATCGTTGCCGATACTTCACCTGCGCTGTACTTCGGTACCCGCGTGCGCTTCAAGTCGGTGCAGGCAGCACGCGCTGGCGCGGTTGCGGCATGGTCCGCACAGCGCCGCGGCGACCGCATCGGTGCATTGCGCGGTAGTGATCGCGAGGCGCCGATCGCGCCGGCCGGCGGTGCCCGCGGCGTACTGCGCGTACTCGATGCACTCACGCGCTGGTACGCGCAGCCACCTGCCGATGACCTTGGCCTGGAACGCGCGCTGGACCATGCCGGTCGGGTGCTGCGCCCCGGCGCCCGGATGCTGGTACTGGCCGATCCGCAGCAGGCGATCCGGATTCCGCCGGCGCGCTGGAGCGCGTTGGCCCAGCACCATGACCTGAGTCTGCTGCTGTTGGTCGATCCGCTTGAGTTGCAGCCGCCAACGGCGCCCCTGCAGTTTCTCGCCGCGCAGCAGCGCATCGGCCTGGACCTGCGCCGCAGCGATGTGCAGGCGCACTGGCAGGCGCATTTCGTTGAACCGCTGCAGCAGCTGCGCAGCCAGCTTGCCGCGCGTCGCGTCGATGTGCAGGTACTGTCCACCGATGCGGCCAGCGACGCCTGGCTGGCACCGGCACCGACGGAGGTGCCGGCATGAGTGCCTCCCTGCCACTGCGCGACGTGCAGTTGCCGCCCTCGCCAGCGTGGTGGCCCCCCGCACCTGGCTGGCTGATGCTGATCGCATTGGTTCTGCTGTTGCTGGCCATCGTTGCTGCGGTGGCATGGCGTCGTCATCGCCGCCGCCAGCAGTGGATGCGCGTGTTCGATCAGGAGGTTGCGGCAGTGAACGGCGCGCCGTCGGAACTTGCGGCCATCGCCAGCCTGCTGCGGCGTGCGGCGCGTCAGGCGCGACCGGGTAGCGAGGCACTACGCGATGACGCGTGGTGGCAGTACGTCGACCCCAAGGACACCCTGCCGCCTGCGCAGCGCAACCTGCTGGCCGAGGGGGCCTATCGTCCACACGTGGATGCCGCTGCCGTGGCCGACGTGCGCGCGTGGGCGCGGGCGCGCTACCTGGCGTTGCTGCAGGAGCGCCGCCGATGAGCGCGCTTGCAGCTTACTGGCCATGGCCGGATCTGCAGCTGGCCTGGCCGCTGGCACTGCTGGCACTGCCGTTGCCGATCCTGATGTTGGCGTGGAAGCGGCGGGCCGATCCGGGCGCTGCGTTGCGCGTGCCCTACGCCGCTGCCGAACTGGAAGCACTGGCTGGCGGCGGTCGTGTCGGCGTTTCCTGGCTGCGCAGCGGCTTGCTGTGGCTGGGCTGGCTGGCGCTGTGCGTGGCGATGGCGCGTCCGCAGCAGCTGGGTGAGGCGATTACCCCGCCGCAGGAAGGCCGGCAGATGATGCTGGCAATGGACGTGTCCGGCAGCATGAGCGAGCCGGACATGGTGCTCGGTGCGCAGGCGGTGGAGCGCTTGACCGCAGCCAAGGCGGTGCTGGCCGATTTCCTGGACCGTCGTGCCGGCGATCGCGTCGGCCTGCTGGTGTTCGGTGATCGTGCCTACACACTCACACCGTTGACTGCGGATCTGTCCAGCGTGCGCGATCAACTGCGCGACAGCGTGGTTGGCCTTGCCGGGCGCGAGACGGCCATTGGTGACGCCATCGCGCTGGCGGTCAAACGCCTGCGCAACCAGCCCGAAGGGCAGCGTGTACTGATCCTGCTGACCGACGGCGTCAGCAACGCCGGTGTGCTGGAACCCCTGCGCGCAGCCGAGCTGGCACGTGCAGAAGGGGTGCGCGTGCACACCGTGGCGTTTGGCAGCGACGGGAGCGCGCGGTTCTTCGGCATTCCCGTGGCCGCCGACCGCGACCCGGTGGATGAGGCAACGCTGCGCAGGATCGCCGAGATGACCGGCGGCCGCTTCTTCCGTGCGCGTGACACCGACCAGCTGGCCGGCATCTATGCCGAACTGGACAGGCTGGAGCCAATCGCAGCGAAGGGACCGACACTGCGTCCGCGCAACGAGCGCTATGAATGGCCACTGGCCGTCGCCTTGCTGCTGGGCGCATTGGCGTGGGCCTGGCCGGGACGTCGCCGATGAACGCCACTTTCCTGAAGATGCCCGACTGGAGCGCGTTCGATTGGAGTGCATTGCATTTCCTGCGGCCGGACGGCTTGTGGCTGCTGGCGGCACTGCCGTTGATCGTCGCCGTGGCCATCTACCGGCAACGGCGCAGCGACGCGTGGCGGCAGGCGGTCGACGCCCATCTGCTGTCGCAGCTCCTGGCGGGCGAGGGCAAGCGACGCACGCGCCTGCCATGGGCATTGCTGTTGGGCTGGACCCTGGCGGCACTGGCGATGGCTGGCCCCAGCTGGAGGCAGCAGGCGCAGCCGATCTATCAGGCCAGTGCGCCGTTGGTGGTGGTGCTGGATCTCTCCAGCCGCATCACCGCGACCGACCTGCCACCCTCGCGCCTGCTGCAGGCGCGGGCAAAGATCGGTGCGCTGCTGCGCGCCCGTCAAGGCGGCCAGGTGGGTCTGGTGGTGTATGCCGAAGATGCCTATACCGTGGCGCCGTTGACCGACGACGCTGCCAACGTGGCGCTGTACCTGGACGCGCTGTCGCCGGAGGTGATGCCGCGTGATGGACAGCGCGCCGACCGTGGCATCGACTGGGCGGTCAGGTTGCTGCGGCAGACCGGTGCCCTGCGCGGCCAGATCCTCCTGGTCAGCGACCAGGTTGACAGCGAAGCGGCGCTTGCCGCAACGCAGGCGCGTGGCCTCGGCCTGCAGGTGTCGGTGCTGGGCCTGGGCACGCCGTCCGGCGCCGCTTATCGCGATGGTCAAGGCCAGATCGCACAGGCCGCGCTGGATGAAACCAGCCTGCGCGCCGTCGCCACCGCAGGCGGTGGGCGTTACCAGCGCATCGCCAGCGATGATCGCGACCTGAAGGCATTGGACGTACTTGATGCCAGCGATGGCGGTGCGCTGCAGCGGCCCGGGCAGGCCCGGCAGTGGCAGGACGAAGGCTATTGGTTGTTGCCGCCGGTGATGCTGCTGGCACTGCTGGCGTTCCGTCGCCGCGCGGTGCTGGCGGCGGTGCTGGCCGTGGGTCTTCTGCCCTTGAGCGGACAGTTGCAGGCACAGCCGCGCGCGCCCATGGCTGCGCCGACAGCGGGCACGATGTGGGAACGTGCCGACCAGCGTGAGCATGCACGCCTGGCCGAGGGTGTGCAGGCGTACCGTCAAGGTGATTTCGCCACTGCCCGCAAGCAGTTCGAAGGGATCGACAGCGATGCGGGCTGGTACAACCTCGGCAATGTGCTTGCCCGCCAGGGCGACTACGACGGTGCCATTGCCGCCTACGACAAGGCCTTGGCGCGCCACCCGCAGATGGCCGACGCCGTCGCCAACCGTGCGGTGGTCGACGCCGCGCGCAAGCGCAAATCGTCGTCGAACAACAGCCAGGGGCAGGGCAAGGGGCAGCAGAAGCCGCAGCAGGGACAGCAGCAGAACCAGCAGGGCCAGCAAGGCCAACAAGGTCAGCAGAATCAGCAGCAGGGCCAGCAAGGCCAGCAAGGTCAGCAGAATCAGCAGCAGGGCCAGCAAGGCCAACAAGGCCGGCAGGAACCGCAGGGCCAGAAGGGCCAGCAGAACCCGGCGTCTGCAGGTGCCGGCCAGCAGGGGGCGAAGCAGGAGCCGCCGCAGGCAGCCGACGCGCAGGCCCAGGCGCAGGCCGATGCCCAGCAGCGCCAGCGCATGCAGCAGGCCCTGCAGCAGGCGCGCGCCGGCGAAGCCGGCAAGGCAGCAGTGCGCGGCGATGGCGGCACACCGCAACAGCGTGAGGAACAGCAGGCCGTAGAGGCGTGGATGCGGCGCGTGCCGGATGATCCGGGGGCACTGCTGCGGGCCAAGTTCCAGTTGGAAAACGAACGTAGAAAGAGGGAAGGGCGATGACAGGCATGGCGAGCAGGCAAATCCGGTGGCCCTTGCCTGTGCTGGCGATGCTGCTGCTGTGGCTGCCGATGTTGGCCATGGCGCAGACGCGCGCCTGGCTGGAGCAGGACAGCATCGCCGCCGGTGATGCGGTCACCCTGCACATCGAGACCGACCAGGGCGCGCCAGACTATGCACCGTTGAATGCCGATTTCGTGCTCAGTGCGCAGAGCAGCAACCGCCAGGTGCAGTGGAGCAATGGCGGTGTGCAGCAGCGCAACCTCTATACGGTTGCGTTGACGCCGCGCCGCACCGGTACGCTGCAGGTGCCTTCATTACAGGTAGGCGCAGCACGCACGGTGCCCTTGGTGCTGCAGGTAAGTGATGCGGTGGTGGCCACCCCGCAGAGCAATGCCACCGCCTTCATCGAAACCGAGGTGGATGACCCGACGCCCTACGTGCAGCAGAGCGTGGGCGTGGTGGTCAGGCTGTACTTCGCCTCGCAGCTGGCGTCGGGCGAACTGGTGCTCGACACACCCAGTGGCGCTTCGCTGCAGCGGGTGGGGGAGGATCGCAGCGACGTGCGCCAGGTCAACGGCCGTCGCTACAACGTGGTCGAACGTCGCTTCCTGCTGATCCCCGAGCGCAGCGGGGCGTTGCGCCTGCCGGGCGCGCGCTTCACCGGCCGCAGTGCAGGTGGCTTCTTCGATGACTTCTTCGGGAGCGGTGGCGATGGCCGCATGAATGCCGTCGGTGCCGAACGCACGTTGCAGGTGCAGGCGCAACCGGCGCAGGCCGTGCAGCCGTGGCTGCCCCTGCACAGCCTGCAATTGCGCTACACCGCTGCACCCAGCAGTGCGCGCACGGGCGAAGCGGCCACCGTGATGGTCGAAGCGATCGCCAACGGCGCTACCCGGGCCCAGTTCACCGATCTGCCCGTGCCCGACCTCGGCGACGCCGCACAGGTGTTCGCCGAACCTGCCCAGTACGAGGAGACCTTCAACGGCAGCACGCCACGCCTGAAGATCAGCCGTCGCTACTCGATCGTGCCGCGGCAGGCTGGATCCCTGCGCGTGCCGGGGCCGCGCGTGGCCTGGTGGAACGTGGACAGTGGCAGTGCCCAGCAGGCCAGCCTGCCGGATCTGGAACTGGCCGTGGCCGCAGGCCGGGCCGGCGCGCCGGTGGCACAACCGATCGATACCGATGCCGCGTTGCCGGGAGACGCCGCACCCGCCGCTGTATCCTCTCTTGCACCCACCGCAGCAGGTCCCCGGCCGTGGCCGTGGATGGCTGCCGCCGCAGGCTTGGCGCTGCTATGGCTGTTGACCCTGGCATGGGGATGGCGACGTGGCCGCCGTGCCGTCGCCCACACCCGTCCGGTTCCCCGGCCAGGAGCCAGTGCCCCTGCAACGTCCTCGCGTGGCAGCGTGGCCGAGCTGCGCCGGGCGATCGATGGCGAGGGCTTTGACCAGGTAGAGGCGCTGCTGTGTTCGATGGCCGGCGTGGAACGCCTGGAACAGGTGATCGAGCGCCTGGCCGATCCGGCCCAGCGGCAGACCCTGCAGGCGTTGCAGCAGGCGCGCTGGGGTGGGATGGGGGATGTCAGCGCGCTGCGGGCCCGCCTGCGCGAAAGCTTCCGTGACGGACCGCACTGGTCGGCTGCCACCGGCGCCGTCGACACTGGGCTGCCGCCGCTGTATCCGCCGCGGCAACCCTGAACCGGCGCGGCTTGCGCGCTTTGTTAGAGTAGATTCATTTTTCGAGGAATCCCGCGCATGACAGCAGCTGCTGCCGACAAGAAGAAGTTGCCCCTGCATTGGAAGATGGGCATCGGCTTTGCGATCGGCCTGGTCCTGGGACTGATCGTGCATGCCCTGGGCGGCAGCATCGAAGGCCTGCAGACCGGTGCCAAGTGGGTAATGGACTACGTCACCACCCCGGCGTCGGGCCTGTTCCTCAACCTGATCTTCATGCTGATCGTGCCGCTGATCTTCTCGGCGCTGATCATGGGCGTGTCGGAGATGGGCGACATCCGCGCCCTGGGCCGCATCGGCTGGAAGACGCTGGCCTACACCGTGCTGCTGTCCGGCATCGCGGTGGGTATCGGCCTGGTGCTGGTCAACCTGCTCAAGCCCGGTGCGGGCGTCGACCCGCAGGTGGCCGCGCTGATGCTGTCGGAGAACGCCGAGCGCAGCAAGGAAATCGTTGCTGGCATCCATGGCACGCCGAAGGGCATGGACATGCTGCTGTCGATCGTGCCGAGCAACGTGCTGCAGGCCGCCTCCGACAATGGCGCGATCCTGTCGCTGATGTTCTTCGCGCTGATGTTCGGCATCGGCATGGTGCTGACCGACGAGGCCAAGGTCGCCCCGCTGCGTCGCGCCATCGAAGGCGTGTTTGAGATCTCGATGACCCTGATCAACCTGGTCATCCGCTTGGCGCCGTATGCAGTGGCCTGCTTCATGTTCAACCTGGCCGCGCTGTTCGGTTTCGATCTGATCATCCGCCTGGGTGCGTATGTGGGCGTGGTGGTGCTGGCGTTGGGCCTGCACATGGTGGTGACCTACGGCACTGCGGTCTGGCTGTCGGGCCGTTCACCGCTGGCGTTCTTCCGCCAGACCCAGGAGGCCACGGTGATGGCCTTCTCCACCGCCTCCAGCAACGCCACCCTGCCGACCGCGCTGCGCGTGGCCGACCAGATGGGCCTGCCGCAGCGCGTGTCGCGCTTCGTGCTGACCGTGGGCGCCACCGCCAACCAGAACGGCACCGCACTGTTCGAGGGCGTGACGGTGATCTTCCTGGCCCAGTTCTTCGGTGTCGACCTGAGCATCGGCCAGCAGGTCATGGTGATGGCGGTCTGCATCCTTGGTGGTATCGGTACGGCCGGTGTGCCGTCCGGCTCGCTGCCGGTGGTGGCGATGATCTGTGCGATGGTCGGCGTCAATCCGCTGGGCATCGGCCTGATCCTGGGCGTGAACCACTTCCTGGACATGTGCCGCACCGCGCTGAACGTGACCGGCGACCTGGCCCTGACCACGCTGGTGGCCAAGGGCGAAGCGCCGGACACTCCGGCCGAGGCCGCTGCCGCCGCGGCCCGTCTGGACAACTGACCCAGGCAATGCCTGATCGGGGTCGGATCCCTTTCCGCAGGAAGGGGCTCCGACCCCTCTTCATATGCGGAATCCAGCGCAGATCACGACGTTGCCGGCCAACGGCCGGCACTAATGCCCTGGTCGACCTGACCCTGCCGGGCGTCTGTGGGACAATAGGCCGCCCGCAGTTCCGCGGCCGCCTCCCGATTCCGACAGAACCATGACGCAGCCTACCCGTCGCCAGTTGGCCAACGCCATCCGCTTCCTCGCCGCCGATGCGGTTGAAACCGCAAAGTCCGGCCATCCCGGCATGCCCATGGGCATGGCCGACATCGCCGAAGTCCTCTGGAACGACTACCACCGTCACAACCCGAACAACCCGCAGTGGTTCAACCGCGACCGCTTCGTGCTGTCCAACGGCCACGGCTCGATGCTGCAGTACGCGCTGTTGCACCTGAGCGGGTATGACCTGCCGATCGAGCAGCTGAAGGCATTCCGCCAGCTGGGCAGCCACACCGCTGGCCATCCGGAGCGTCACGAGACCCCGGGCGTGGAGACCACCACCGGTCCGCTGGGCCAGGGTTTCGCCAACGCCGTCGGTTTTGCCTTGGCCGAGAAGCTGCTGGCACAGCGCTTCAACCGCCCGGAGCTGGAAATCGTCGACCACCGCACCTGGGTGTTCATGGGCGATGGCTGCCTGATGGAGGGCATTTCCCACGAAGCCGCCTCGCTGGCCGGCACCTGGGGCCTGCACAAGCTGGTCTGCTTCTGGGATGACAACCACATCTCCATCGACGGCAACACCGAAGGCTGGTTCACCGACAACACCCCGGAGCGTTTCGAGGCCTATGGCTGGAACGTGGTCCGTGGCGTCGATGGCCACGATCCGGAGAGCATCAAGGCCGGTATCGAAGCGGCCCTGTCGCAGGACGGCAAGCCGACCCTGATCTGCTGCCGCACCACCATTGGTTTCGGCTCGCCGAACAAGTCCGGCAAGGAATCCAGCCACGGCGCACCGCTGGGCAAGGACGAACTGGAAGCCACCCGCAAGGCGCTGGACTGGAACTACGGCCCGTTCGAGATTCCGGAAGAGATCTACGCCGGCTGGCGTGCCGGCGGTACCGGCACCCTGCGCCAGGCCGAGTGGGAGCAGCAGTTCGACAAGTACGCTGCGCAGTACCCGGCCGAAGCCGCTGAACTGACCCGCCGCTCGCATGGCGATCTGCCGGCCGACTTCATCGCCAAGGCCGACGCCTACATCGCCCAGGTTGCCGCCGAAGGCCAGACCATTGCGTCGCGCAAGGCGTCGCAGCTGGCCATCGAGGCGTTCGCGCCGCTGCTGCCGGAAATCGTGGGCGGTTCGGCTGACCTGGCGCACTCGAACCTGACCCTGTGGAAGGGCAGCAAGTCCGTCGCCACCGACGATGCCAATGCCAACTACGTGTACTACGGTGTGCGCGAGTTCGGCATGACCGCGATCGCCAATGGCCTGGCCCTGCACGGTGGTTTCATCCCGTTCGACGCCACCTTCCTGGTGTTCAGCGATTACGCCCGCAATGCCGTGCGCATGAGCGCGCTGATCCCGGCCCACGCCATCCACGTCTACACCCACGACTCGATCGGCCTGGGCGAAGACGGCCCGACCCACCAGCCGGTGGAGCATCTGGCCTCGCTGCGCTACATCCCGAACAATGACGTGTGGCGCCCGTGCGATGCCGTCGAGTCGGCCGTGAGCTGGAAGGCTGCGATCACCCGCCAGGACGGCCCGAGCTGCCTGGTGTTCAGCCGCCAGAACCTGCCGCACCAGCCGCGCGACGCTGAGCAGATCGCACAGATCGAGCGCGGTGGTTACGTGCTGGCCGATGCTGCCGGCACTCCGGACGTGATCCTGATCGCCACCGGTTCGGAAGTCTCGCTGGCGACCGAAGCGAAGGCGCAGCTGGATGCGGCCGGCCTGAAGACCCGCGTGGTCTCGATGCCGTCCACCGATGTGTTCCTGCGCCAGGATGCGGCCTACCGCGAATCGGTGCTGCCGAACGCCGTGCGCAAGCGAGTGGCCATCGAAGCTGGCGTCACCGGCTTCTGGCGCCAGTTCGTCGGCCTGGATGGTGCAGTGATCGGTATCGACACCTTCGGTGCCTCGGCCCCGGCCGATAAGCTGTACCAGCACTTCGGCATCACCACCGCGCATGTGGTGGAAGCAGCCAAGGCGCTGTAAGTCCCGCTGCAATGGAAATAGGGAAAAGGCCGGCGAAAGCCGGCCTTTTCCTTGCCGGTCGATCCGTTTCGCCCGCCGTGCCCGTAGATCCACGCCACGCGTGGATGCGCGTTACATCGTGTCCCGCACTTCCATCAGCGCAAACCCCAGCAGATTCAATCCGCGCCACCGCGCCGGGTTGTGCGCATCGGCGTGATCCTTGGCCAGGCCGATTCCCCAGATAAAATCCACCGGACTGGCTTCCACCAGAACCTGGTCTGCCGTGGCGCGCAGAAAATCACCCAGCGCCGCATTCTGCGAGAACTTGGCCCGATTGCCTTCGACCACCAGGGCGTAGCGCGCCTGCGCCCAGAGAGCCTCGTCGAAGCCGTCGATCTTCCGGCCCAGCGCTTTCACCTTGTCAGGCGTGCGGCTGGCGAGAACCTGTTCGAGGATGTCGGTGGCACCAAACAGTCGCGCTTTGCCGGCCATCATGAAGTGCTCGGCAGTGGGGTAGTGCACGCCTTCGATGTTGAAACCTGCGTCGTACCACTGGCTGAAACACGACGCCGCCACGCCCATGCGCGGCGGCTGGTGGCCCCAGAAGCACAGATAACGCAGGTGCTCGCCATCGGCTTGGCGGCGTTGCAGGTCATGCAGGAAACGGGAATCGTCGTTCATCCGCACAGCGTAGCGCATGAACACGCTGACGCCTTGGCGTGCACGTGCCCGAGGCTGTCCAGGGAGGTGTTCCAGGTCAGTGCTACGGTGTTCCTTGGATCAGCCTTGGCTGCCGATGGATTCCTTGATGAGCCGTTGATGCTCACTCAAGGCCTGGTTGAAGTCGGCAAGTGCAAATGTCACTGGTTTGCTATCTGGATACCAGCACGTGGAGGCGCCGACTTCCAGGCCCCCGGTTTCACTGCGACCGAACCGCTGCCAGCGCACGACATCGCCCTCGATCACCTGCTCGGTCATCAGCGTAGAACAGGCGAAATCCATGTCGTCACTACACACCAGCAGCGGCACCAGGGTGGAGGTTCCATTCGCGGCAGGGATGATGCGCCGATTGGCCAGCGCATCCTCATCCTCGTCGATCAACCACATCAGTGAAAGACCATGCACTTCGAGGTCGGGATGGTCCAGATGCTGGGCCAGCCACAGCTCGATCGGCACATCGTTGATGGCCAACCATGCACAACTGCTGCTCGAGAAGCACGCTCTGTGGTGGATGGCTGTAATGCGGTGGCGCATGAGACGTAATCGGGAAAATGATCGAGCGATCGTGATACAGGAATGGCGAGCCAATGCCAAGCCAGCCCGCCAGCCCAGTCCTGCAATCGGCGATGCAGCTACGCGGTGCGCGCCAGGGCCAGCCTCAACAACCGTGCATTGAGCCGTTCGCCGAAGTCCTTGGGCGACTGCAGTTCCATCCGCTGCAGATACACCGCGTCACCATCACCTGCAGGCTGCCACAGCGCGTCCCACACGGTACGCAGCTTGCTGCCGCGCGTCTGTGTATTGGCCTTCAGCCAGCCCAGTGCCTTCACCAGTACCTGTTCGATCTCGGTGAAGTCGCTGCCCAACGGGTAATCGGGCAGGGTGCCATCGTTGCGGAACGGCGCCAGCGCCGCCGCCAGCGCCTGGGGTGTATTGCGCTGCAGCCGCTGCGCATCAGGTTGCGCCGTGGCGGCCAGCTTGCGTGCCGAAAAGGCCTGCTGCAGCAGGGCGCCCTGGAACGGTGCTTCGGTGATGGCCGCCATCGCGTGCACACAGTCGTCGTCGGTCAGGCCACGCACGTCGGCGATACCGTACTCGTTGAGATAGATGTCACGCAGGTGGCGCGGAATGGTTGTGTGCCCGTAGTTCCAGCGCACGTTGGATTCGCGCTGGCCGCGGTCATCACGGGCAGCGCGGAACATCAGCACACTGCGCGCTTCCGGCAGGGCGTGCCCCATCGCCACGAAGTTGTACTGGCCGCCCACGCCGGAGACCACACGGCCATCCTCCAGCGCGTCGGATACCGCCGCGCCCAGCGCGGTGGCCATCATGCAGGAATTGAAGAAGCGGGCGTGACGGCGCTGCAGGCGC
Source organism: Stenotrophomonas sp. FW305-C-20-S1 (assembly GCF_058783335.1). NCBI lineage: Bacteria > Pseudomonadati > Pseudomonadota > Gammaproteobacteria > Lysobacterales > Lysobacteraceae > Stenotrophomonas > Stenotrophomonas sp. FW305-C-20-S1. The sequence goes on from NZ_JBYTEK010000025.1 coordinate 39,630, forward strand.
TCCAGCGTTTCGTTGCCACCGTACAGTTGGTTGATCTCGCTGATGCGGCGCATGCCGATCGCCCGGCATTCGTCCTCGGGCAGGGTGCGCAGCCATTCGTAGAATTCGGATGAGCCCAGGTAGAACGCGCCGTGCAGGTATTCGCCCTCGGCCTCCAACGTGGCATGGTCGATGGACAGCGTGCTGCCGTTCTCGATGCGCTGCATCAGTGCCAGATCGTCATGCACCTTGCGCTTGATCACACCGGTCTGCACCAGCCGGCGGAAGCCCTCGTTGAGCATTTCGCTGCAGCCGTACAGGCCGATCTCGAACGGGTCCAGTCCGCCGATCTCCTGTACCAGCGGATGGCTGGCCAGTTGCGGATCCAGCGCGTTCAACACGCGGCGGTAGCGTGCGTTGTCGGTGTGGCGCAGTACCAATGCGTGGCTGAGTGCATCGGCCAGGGTGCCGATGCCGATCTGCAGGGTGCCACCGTCGCGCACCAGGGTGCTGGCATACAGGCCGATGGCGTAGTCGGCGTCGGCCACCGGTTGCCGTGGCAGGCCGAACAACGCCGGATACGGCGCTGGCGGGGTGATGACCAGATCGAAGAAGGACACGTCGACCGTGGCCGTGCCGCCCAGATAGGGCAGCTGCGGATCGATCTCGGCGACCAGCAGCGGGCGTGGCAGGCCGCGTGCGGTCATCGCGTCCAGCGTGTCCTGGGTGATGTCGTTGTTGCAGGACAGCGAAAGGCGTCGGTCGTCCGGGCGCATCGCCACTTTCTGCACGATCACCTGCGGCGCGCGCTGCGCTACCGCGTCGGCAGCGTGGGTGTAGTTGAGGCTGGTGTAGCTGGATTGCGCCTGTCGCGAACCGAGCAGGGCACCGGACTGCATGTAGAACTCTTCCACCTGCACGTGTGCCGGCAGCGCGTCGCGGGCGATTGCATCGGCGTAGGCCAGGCGCGGGAAGTCTTCACCGAAATGGCGGGCCGCGAACGGCGCCAGGAAACGCGCTTCCAGGCCGTTGCCCTTTGCCTGCGGCGGGTTCAGTGACAGCGCGGTATACAGCTGCAGCGGCCGCGACGGGTCCTGTTCGACGCGCGCATACAGGGCGTTGAGCAGGCGGTGTGGTTTACCCAGCGCCAGCGGCGCACCGATCCGCAGCGGCCCATCCACGCGCGCAAACAGCCAGTCAACGGCGGCGTCGAGGTCGGTGAGGTGTTCGGTCATCCGGGGCGGTCCTGCTTGGGGGAGTGCTGGCATTACAGCATGTCGGGCTTGAACCGCCGTCGACGCGAGACTTCGGCACCGGACACCATGAACTGCCCATCGCCCCGGTAATGCACCGTGCGCGGCAGCTTTGGGCGAGGCGCAACATGGGCGCGCACGATTTCCCAGATGAACAGGTTGCTCGATTCGACCTGGCTGTCGTCATGCAGGCGGCACTCGAAGCTGGAATGGCACTGGCCCACCAGCGGTGCCCCCACCTCCCGCGCTGGCATCGCATCCAGGCCGAACCGTTCGAACTTGTCCACGTCACGGCCGCTGCAGTTGCCGATATCGACCACCGTGTCCAGCAGCTCCAGGCCCGGGATGTTGATCACGCATTCGCCGCTGCTGCGGGCCAGGCTGAAGCTATGGTTCTCGTTCCACAGGTAGGTGGCCACCAGCGAGGGCGAGAAGCCCATCACCATGTGCCAGCCCATCGTCATCAGGTTGCGCTGGCCTTGCCAGGCGGTGCTGACCAGCACGATCGGACCGGGTTCGAGGAAGCGCCGGGCCTGCTCGACCGGGAAGTCACGTTTGCGCAAGGGCTTCATGCCGGTACCTGCGGTGGAGGCCCCCCATGCTGGCGCAGGCGTGATGAATTACCGGTCGAGGGGTTGACAGTCGATTCGATTACGCGCGTAATCGAATCGCCGATTACGGATGTAAACCATGACCCCGATCAGCGAAGCCGAAGCCGTTGTGATGGAGGTGCTGTGGCAGCAGGCACCGCGCAGCGCCGACGAGGTGGTGGCCGCACTGGCGCACCGCGACTGGGCTGAGCCGACCATCAAGACCCTGCTCAACCGCCTGCTGACCAAGAGCGCGATCGCCGCCGAGCGCGATGGCCGGCGCTACCTGTACCGGCCGCTGCTGCAGCGCCAGGCCTGGGTGGAGGCGCAGAGCCAGGACTTCATCGGCCGTGTCTTCGAAGGGCGCGTGGCACCGCTGGTCGCGCACTTCAGCGAACGCGGCCAGCTCAGCGCACAGGACATCGCCGAACTGAAGAAGCTGATCCAGGAGCTGGACCATGAATGAGCTGCTCGACGGACTGTGGCAGGCCAGCTTGTGGTTGGCGGTGGGCGTGATCCTGCTGGCGGTGACGCGGCCGTTGCTGGTGCGATTGGGCGGCGCCGGGCTGGCCTACCGCAGCTGGTGGCTGCTGCCCCTGCTGTTGGTCACGCTGTTGATTCCCCTGCCACAGGTCGCGCTGTTGCAGCATGTGCCGACCTTGCCGCTGAAGGTCGTGCCGGAAGCCGTGGACAGCCTGCCAACGGCGTCGCTGCAATGGCCCTTGCTTCTGTTGGTGGTGTGGGCGCTGGGCGCGGGCGTCTGCCTGTTGCGCGACCTGCGCGCACAGCGCCGCTTCGAACGCGGCATGGGCGGCCTGCAGGCACGCGCCGATGGCAGCTGGCAGGCCAGTGGCGATCCCGGGCTGCCGGCGCTGGTGGGCCTGTGGCGGCCGCGCATCGTGGTCGGCCCCGATTTCGACCAGCAGTTCACTGCACAGGAGCAGGCGCTGATCCTGCAGCACGAGCACAGCCATCGTCGCAATGGCGATCACTGGGCGAACGGCGTATTGCTGCTGATGCGCGCGGTGTTCTGGTTCCATCCGCTGCTGCCATGGTCCGCACGCCGTTTCCTGCGTGACCAGGAACTGGCCTGCGACGCCCGCACCATCGCCCCGCAGCCTGCGCTGCGCGGCCTCTACGCCAGCACGCTGCTGAAGGCGCAGCTGGTCCATCCGGTTGCGCCGGCGGTATGCCACTGGCGCAGCCAGCCTGTGTTGAAGGAGCGTATCGCCATGTTGAAGCAGTCCAAGCGGAAGGCATTGCCGTGGGTGTCGGGGCAGGTGCTGGTGGTCGGGTTGTGCCTGGGCGTGGGGGCGGTGGCGTGGGCCAGCCAGAGTGGGACAGCGGACGTGCCGTCGATCAACGTAGAACCGTTCGAATATGCTGGAGAAGACGCGGCCGAAGCGGGGCTCGACCGTCCGATCCAGGTCGACAAGATGTCGCCGCCCTCGTATCCGAAGTCTGCGATCGAGCAGCGTCAGGTAGGCGTGGTGAACCTGCGCGTGCAGGTGGATGCCAAGGGACACCCCGCCGATGTGCAGGTGCTCAGCGCCACCAATCCGGGCGTGTTCGAAGCGGTATCGATTGCAGCAGCGCGAAGCTGGACCTATCGCCCGGCGCTGAAGAACGGCAAGCCGGTGGCGGGCGCAGTACGCATTCCGATCACCTTCGCCATGGATGAGAGCGACGACGTGACGGAGACCGCAAGGTGATGCGCATCGCGCTGCTGTTGGCAGTGGGGATACTGGCAGGCTGCGCCACCCAGGAACGGTTGACCACCGTCGATACCCGCAATGAGAGTGTCGGCCATCAGCGCCTGCATGCGGAGGGGAAAGGCGGCAGCGGCCAGGTGCAGGCGTACACGCTGGGAGCGACCGAAGGCTATCGGATGCCGCAGCTGTATGCGGCGCCGGATCCGCAGATCGGTGATCGTGACCCGCGCACCGAGCTGGCGCCGACCACGATCTGCCTGCAGGTGGTGATCGATGCCGAAGGCGCTGTCGAGCGAAGCCTGGCGCTGGTCGACCGCAGCGAATGCGCGGCAGGCGCGGCGAGCGAGAATGCGCCGCTGTTGCAGGCTGCGCAGGAGGCGGTGGCGATGTGGAAGTATTCGCCCGCCGCGGTCTGCCACTTCGCCCCCGGCAAGGTGCCGAGCGACCGTGGCGACTGCCAAGGCGCCGAGCGCGTCGAACCGGTGCCGGTGAGCCTGCTGTATGCCTTCACCTTCGAGATCGTGAAGGGCCAGCATGTGGTGCGCACGCAGGGCAAATGACGCGGTGTCATTGCTGGCGCGATGAGGCGACCGTGCGGGCCCTACGCGCCGCCCTGGATGTTGGCCTTCACCGCTGGCTGCATCAGCTGCGGTTCTGCCAGGGTCGCATCACGCGCCTGGCGCACGCTGACGAACTCCGCCTCGGCCACGCCTTCATGCACGTGGATATTGTGCGCGCGCTGTTCACCAATGGTGGTTTCGTTGGCGAAATCGCGTCCGCCCGGGCCGTAGTCGTGGCAGACGAATACGCGGGTGGCATCGGGCAGGGCCAGCAGGCGCTGGATCGAGCGGTACAGCTGCGCAGCATCGCCGCCGGGAAAATCGCAGCGTGCGGTGCCGCCATCGGGCATGAACAACGAATCGCCGGTGAACAGCGCATCGTCGATCAGATAGGCGATGCTGTCGCTGGTGTGGCCGGGTACGGCGATGATGCGCCCCTGCAGTTCACCCAGTGCGAAGGTCTCGCCATCAGCGAACAGGTGATCGAAGACGGCATGTTCCTCGGGCAGCTGCAGGCCATAGCGCGGTGCAAACGTGGCCTGCACCGCACGGATGCCTTCGCCGATGGCCAGCGTCGCATGCGGGAACCGTTGCTTGAGCCGACGTCCTGCCGACACGTGGTCGGCATGGGCGTGGGTTTCCAGCAGCCAGCGCACGTGCAGCTGCTGTTGCGCGATGGCATCGAGCATCGCGCGCACCGGCAATTCGCTGCTGGCGTCGGTATCCGGGTCGTAATCCAGTACCGGGTCGATCAGCGCGGCCTCGCTGCTGGCCGGGTCGCTGACCAGGTAGCTGAAGGTGTTGCTGTCACGGTGGAAGAACGATTGCACCTGGACCGACATCGGGCACTCCTCAGCGTGTGGCGAGCACGCGGTTCAGCAACTGCGCCAGGTTTTCACCGGCCAGTCGCAGCTGCGCTTCGGCCACCGGCCGGTAGCGCGTGGTGTAGTCGTCGCCGATCTTACGCGAGGCAGGGTAAACGCCAGGTTGCACCGAAATGCGGCAGCTGGCTTCGGCCCAGCTGACCGGATCGCGCTGCGGGTTGGACTGGCGCGCCAGCTTCGGCGCCGGCAGTGCGCGCAGCACCGGCAGGTAACCGGCATCGTCGACCTTGCGGGTATTGAGCATGCCGCTGTCCCACAGCGAGTGCAGGTTGGTACCGCGGTTGCCGAACTGCAGCTGGAAATCGTTGCCGCCCTTGTCGTGGCCGTAGCCGGCGTGCATCGGCTGGTGGATGTCACCGACCAGATGCACGACGAATTTCAGCGCCTGCAGGCGCTCGCCATCGGTCAGGCTGCGGTCGCCGAGGATCGCGCTCTGCGCCTTCAGCGCTTCGACGATGCAGTTGCCGCTCTTGCAGTGCTTCGGCGCCTCGTAGTGGCAGCCATCTTCGGCGATGTTGACGTAGTGCCAACCGGCCGAGCGACGGCCCAGGCCCGGGTCCTTGGCGCGCAGCTGGTCGGCCCAGGGCGCGATGCTGGCAAGGGTGGCGCCGGGTTCGGTGGCCAGCAGGCGGTCGACTTCAGCGCGCGTGGTCGGGTTGAGGCGGCTGTCGGCGACTTCGGCGACCAGGCGGTGGCCTTGCGCGCCCCAGGCATGGGCGGGTGCGGACAGGGTCAGCAGGGCCGGCGCGAGGGCGGCGGCGAGGAACAGGGAGTGCAGTGCTTTCATCCGCTCATTCTAGCCAGCGGGGGAGAAGGGTGGTTGATGGAAAGCGGCGCGTTCATTGTCGTCGGGGTGTGTGCGGCCGGGGCAGGCAGTGCGGGACACGCCGTAAACCCATCCTTGGGGGCTCGATGGCGCCATCCATGGCGCCAACGGTCCCGCGCTACCTGCCCCGACCGCACACCTCCAACATGGCCGCGTTCGCGGATGCAAACGTCAGAAGCAGAATCAGAGTCAAATGCAGGATCGCATCCGGCCGATGGCAACTGGGTCATGCGGGTGCCGGCTTCTGCTTGCGCCTGCGCGCGCGGAAAAATGGAAGGGGGGGCAAGTGGGTTGCTCAGGACCGTTCGCCGCATGGATGCGGCGATCGAGCCTACATGGACGTATTTACGGCGTGTCCTGAGCAACTCACTTGCCCCGCCCAAACGCAGATCCGCGCTCTGCACCAACAAAAAAGCCCCGGCACACACATACCGGGGCAACATGCTGCGAGGGTTTTGCCTGTAGCGGGGGAGCGGGGGGGCAGCCCCCGCTAATCAACCCCTTAGAACTTGAAGACGTAGGACGCGCCGTAGACCAGCGGATCGATGTTGACCGTGCCGATTTTCTCGCCGTCCAGCTTCACCTTGCTGTCGATGTCGATCCAGCGCATGTCCACGCGCAGGGCGCCCTTCTCGCCAATCGCAAAGTCGATGCCCGCATGCGCGGCCAGGCCCCACGAATCCTGCAGCTTCAGCTTGCTGCCCGCCAGCGCACCGGTGGTGTCTTCGCTGAAGAAGGTCGTGTAGTTCAGGCCGGCGCCCACGAACGGCGACACCTTGCCCTTGCTGTTGAAGTGGTACTGCAGGGTGACCACCGGCGGCAGCTGCTTGGTGCTGCCCACGCGGCCCAGGCCGTTGATGTTGATGTCGTGCTTGAACGGCAGCGCCGCCAGTACTTCGATGCCCAGGTTGTCGGCGATGAAGTACTCACCGGTGATGGTCGGCTTGACGTCGTTGTCGACGTCGACCTTCAGCGTGCCGCCGGCCAGCCAGCCGTTGTTCGACTTCGGGGCGACCTGGTGCACACCAGCGGAAAGGGTCCAGTCGCCCTTGGACTGGGCCATGGCCGGGGCAGCGGCCAACGACAGGGCGGCGGCCAGGCTGGCCACGATCAGGGGGGAGGTCTTGCGCATGGGGGTGATCTCGTTGCTGGGTGGATGTGGCCAGTCTCGGCCTCACGCCGCGCTAACGCTTTGATCCGGATCAAATCCTGTCCGGCCCCCGTCCCGGCGGCGGGCTTGGCCGGCGGTGGTCAAGGCCGGCCTGCTAGACTTGTGGGCCCTATCCACCCCGCCGCACCTGTCGCGGCTGCAGGAGCTTGAGAACATGGCAATCAAGGTTGGTATCAACGGTTTCGGTCGCATCGGGCGTAACGTCCTGCGCTCGGCGGTGCTGAACTTCGGCGACGACATCGAAATCGTGGCCATCAACGATCTGCTGGAGCCGGATTACCTGGCCTACATGCTCAAGTACGACTCCGTGCACGGCCGTTTCAAGGCCGACGTAGCCGTCGATGGCAAGGATCTGCTGGTCAACGGCAAGAAGATCCGCCTGACCCAGGAACGCGATCCGTCCAACCTGAAGTGGGACGAAGTCGGCGTTGACGTCGTGCTCGAAGCCACCGGCCTGTTCCTGGACAAGGTCAGTGCGCAGAAGCACATCGATGCCGGCGCCAAGAAGGTCATCCTGTCGGCACCGTCGAAGGACGACACGCCGATGTTCGTGTTCGGCGTGAACGACAAGACCTACGCTGGCCAGGCGATCATCTCCAACGCCTCGTGCACCACCAACTGCCTGGCGCCGCTGGCCAAGGTCATCAATGACAAGTGGGGCATCAAGCGCGGCCTGATGACCACCGTGCATGCGGCCACCGCCACGCAGAAGACCGTCGATGGCCCGTCCAACAAGGACTGGCGCGGCGGCCGCGGCATCCTGGAGAACATCATTCCGTCCTCCACCGGTGCCGCCAAGGCCGTCGGCGTGGTCATCCCGGAACTGAACAAGAAGCTGACCGGCATGAGCTTCCGCGTCCCGACCTCGGACGTGTCGGTGGTCGACCTGACGGTCGAGCTGGAAAAGGAAGCCACCTATGCCGAGATCTGCGCCGAAGTGAAGGCACAGAGCGAAGGCGCGCTGAAGGGCATCCTGGGCTACACCGAAGACAAGGTGGTGGCCACCGATTTCCGCGGTGAAACCCACACCTCGGTGTTCGACGCAGACGCCGGCATCGCGCTGGACGGCACCTTCGTCAAGCTCGTGTCGTGGTACGACAACGAGTGGGGCTATTCCAACAAGTGCCTGGAAATGGCCAAGGTCGTCGCAGCCAAGTAAGGCCTGCGAAGATCGTCGCGCGAACCCCGGCCTGGCCGGGGTTCGTCGTTTAAGGGGCCCGGCCTGACGTAGCATGGGCCCGTCGACCGCCGCCATCGTGGCGCGGGATCGCATTGGAAGGCGAGGAATGGAAGCACTCTTGGTCCTGGCAGTACTGGTCCTGCTGGCGATACCGCTGCTGCTGGTGGTGGCGCTGGTGATGATTGCCGGCCTGCGCCGGCGGGTCGCCGCGCTGGAAGCCGCACAGAGCGTGCAGGTCGCGCCCAACCCGGCAGGGACCGTAGACCGTGCGCCCTCGGCCGTGGCCGAGCCGCCGCGCGCGCCTGCGGCAACACGTGAACCCAGCAGCGAGCCCTCGTTCCTGCGGCCCACGGCAACCCCGGCATCTGCGCCGGTCGCGGCCCGCGAGGACCTGCCGCCACCGGCCCAACCGGCGCGTCCGTCGCCGCCACCGCCGTTGCCACCTGAGCCCACATTGCCGCCCTTGCCAGCGGAGCCGGCCCTGCCGAACCTGGTCGAGCGCGCGATCGGTGCGGTCAAACACTGGTTCACCCAGGGCAATGTGCCGGTGAAGATCGGCATGCTGGTGCTGTTGGCCGGCGTTGCTGCGCTGCTCAAGTACGTCAGCGACCAGGGCTGGCTGGTGGTGCCGGTCGAGCTGCGGCTGGCGGGCATCACCGTTGGTGCGCTGGGCCTGCTGGCCTTCGGCTGGCACCAGCGCGAGCGCCGGCGGATGTTCGCGCTGGCCCTGCAGGGGGGCGCCATCGGCGTACTGCTGCTGACCATCTTCGCTGCCTTCAAGCGTTTCGATCTGCTCGCGCCCGGCTTCGCCTTTGCCAGCTCGATCGCGCTGGTGGCGGGGCTGTGCGTGCTGGCGGTCGTGCAGAACTCGCGCACGTTGGCAGTGCTGGGCATCCTGGCCGGCTTCATGGCGCCGCTGTGGCTGTCCACCGGCAGTGGCAACCACGTCGGGCTGTTCAGCTACTACGCCGTGCTCAACGCGGGCATTTTCGCCATTGCCTGGTATCGCCCGTGGCGTGTGCTGAACCTGCTGGGTTTCGCGTTCACCTTCGGCATCGGCACCTTCTGGGGCGTGCTGCAGTACGACGCGGCCAAGTTCGCCAGTACCGAACCGTTCCTGCTGCTGTTCTTCGTCTTCTATCTGCTGATTCCGTTGTTGTATGCGCGCCGGCAGCCGGCCGGGCGTCGCGATCTGGTCGACGGCAGCCTGGTGTTCGGCACGCCGCTGATCGCCTTCTCGTTGCAGGCCGGCATGCTGCACGAACAACCGATGACGCTGGCCCTGTGCGCGCTGGGCCTGGCAGCGATCTATGCGTTGCTGGCACGGGCCCTGATCGCACGCGCGTCGTACACGGTGCTGGCGCAGTCGCATGCGGTACTGGCGGTGGGCTTTGCGACGCTGGCGGTGCCGCTGGCATTGTCGGCGCGGGCCACCGGTGCGGTGTTCGCGCTGGAAGGTGCCGGCCTGGCGTGGCTGGGGTTGCGCCAGAAGCGCTGGTTGCCGCAGGTGACCGGTGCGCTGCTGCAGCTCGCCGCCGCATTCGCATTCGTGGTGGGCGCCGACCATTGGCACCAGGACCAGCGTTTCCTGCTCAACCCGACCGCGATCGGCGCACTGCTGCTGGCCGTGGCGGGTTTCGCGGCGGCGTGGAGCTATCAGCGCAGGCAGCGCCATGACATCGCCCTGGCGTACTACCTGTGGGGCCTGCTGTGGTGGTTGGGCGGTCTGGTGCATGAAATCGGCCGCTTCTTCCAGCATTCGGCGCAGGCCGACGCGGTGTTGGTGCTGGCCGCCGTCACCGCCTGGCTGGCCTCGGAGGTGCAACGCCGCATGCCGGCACGTGCGCTGGGCGTGACCGCGTTGGCGATGCTGGCCGCCGGCTTCCCGCTGGCCCTGCTGCAGAGCGATGCCCACCAGCAGCCCTTTGCCGGCTACGGCGCATTGGCATGGGCAGTGTTCGCCGTGCTCGGCGTGCGCAGCCTGCTGTGCCTGCGCCAGGGCAGCGGCGGCGTGGCCCGTATCGCGCAGTTCCTGTGGTGGCTGCTGTGGCCGTCGCTGCTTTCGCTGCTGGCCCTGTGGGGCGGCGGCGACGCGCGCCTGGCGCAGGGCTGGACCGCGTTGCTGGTCACGCTGCCGTGGCTGCTGCTGGCGGCGCTGTCGCTGTGGCGCTGGAACGTGCTGCGCTGGCCGCTGGGTGCTGCGTTTGACCCGGTGCGCCTGCCGCTGCAGTGCGTGATTTTCGCGGTGCTGGCGCTGGCCTGGTTGTTCGGCCTGACCCTGGCGGGCGACGCTACGCCGTTGCCGTGGTTGCCGCTGCTCAATCCTGCCGAGCTTGCACAGTGGGTCAGCCTGCTGCTGATCGCGCGCTGGCTGTATGACCCACAGGGACCGGCGCAGCTGCAGCGGTTGCGTGTGCCGGTGCTGGCCGTGGCCGGTTTCATCGCGTTGACCAGTACCGTGCTGCATGGCGTGCATCATTGGGGCGGTGTGGTCTGGGATCCGACGATGGCCCGCTTCAGCCTGGCCCAGACCAGCCTGACCGTGTTGTGGAGCGTACTGGGCGTGATCGCCTGGGTGTGGGGCTCGCGTCGCGGCCAGCGTGTGCTGTGGATGGTCGGTGCCGTGTTGATGGCCGTGGTGCTGGCCAAGCTGGTGCTGATCGACCGCCAGCATCTGGGCAACCTGCTGGGAATCGCATCGTTCATCGCCTACGGCCTGCTGTGCACCGTGGTGGGCTACCTGGCGCCCGCGCCGCCGAGCGCGCCGCCAACCGTGGAGGAAAACCAATGAGGAAGTGGAGCCGAGCGTTGCTGCCGGTCTTGTTCGGCGTGGCCGGTGCGGTTGCCGCGCAGGCCACGGACTACCGCGCGCAGTACGCCGAACAGTGGCCGTTGAGCCTGTCCAGCGCGCAGTCCGGTGCCTATCGTGTGGTGCTGGAGCCGGCGATCTACCGCCGCGCAGGCGCCGCTGATCTGGGCGATCTGCAGGTGTTCAACGCTGCCGGCCAGGCATTGCCATCGGCGCTGCTGGCGCCGGACCAGCCGTTGGCGCAGCCGCCGGTGCAGCGCGAACTGCCGTGGTTCGCGCTGCCACCACTGGCCGAGGCCCAGCGCAACGACCTGCAGCTGCTGACCGAGCGCGATACCGACGGCCGTGTGCGCCGGGTCGAGGCCAGGCTTAGTGGTGGTGCGGTGGCGAACGGGCAGGGCGGCTGGTTGATCGATGCCAGCGTGCTTGGCCAGCAGCCGCTGGCAGCGCTGGTGCTGGACTGGGCCGAAAGTGGCCAGCCGCTGCAGGCGCAGGTACAGCTTGACGCCAGCGATGATCTGCAGCGCTGGCAGTCGATCGCCCGTGATGTCCCCCTGGTGGACCTGCAGCGTGCGGGCAAGCGCCTGCTGCAGCGACGCCTGCAGGTCGACAGCAATGTGCGCTACCTGCGGATCCTGCCGCAGGGCGAGGCGCGCCTGCCGGAGCTGCGCAGTGTATTGGCCGAACTGCCGCCGGCACCGGCAACGGTGCCCTGGGAGTGGCTGTCGCTGACACCGACCGCGCAGGGCAAGGGGGAATTCACCTTTGAACTGGATGGTCGATTCCCGGTGACCCGCGCCGACGTGGCCAGCACCGACAACAGCCTGGTGCAGTGGACCCTGTTCAGCCGCGACGACGAAAGCGCCGAATGGCAGCGCCGCAGCGCGCCCTGGATCGCCTATCAGCTGCAGCAGGGGGCACCGGGCCAGCGCCAGCAATCGGCGGCCCAGCCGTTGGGCGGCATGTACCGCGACCGTTACTGGAAGCTGGTCGCGAGCCCGGTGGAGACCACCAGCGCCCCGACCCTGCGCTTGGGCTATCAACCGGAGGTGATGGTGTTCCTCAGCCAGGGCGCAGCGCCCTACGCGCTGGCCGTGGGCAGTACGACCGCGCGCCGCGCGGAGGCGCCGATCACGGTGCTGATCGAGGAACTGCGGCAGCGCAATGATCCGTCGTGGCAGCCGACGCTGGCACGCTTGGAGGGCAGTCCGGAGACGCTCGCCGGTGACGCAGCGCTGAAGCCGCAGCACGATTGGAAGGCGTGGTTGCTGTGGGCGTTGCTGGGGCTGGGCGTGCTGGTTGTTGGTGGACTGGCGTTGAGCCTGCTGAAGCAGAAGCCGTCGCCTTCGGCGTAGTTTGCAGCGAACGGCGCAGCCCCTCGTGGGTGGGCAGTCGTTGAGAGCAGAAGCCGTGGTCTGGCCGGGCGGGTGGACTGTGCAGGGGACGCCGCAAGTACGTCCTTGTAGGCTTGGCAGCCGCATCCATGCGGCTGACACCCCTGCCCAGCCCACCCGCCCGGCCTCTGACAATTTCCGTGTGCATCCACCCACGGAAAAGAAAAAAGAAGAGCAGGAGCCAAAGCGGGTCGCTTCGCTCCACGGCCATCGAGGTCGGAGCCTTTTTCCGCAGGAAAAACGGATCCGCCCCCTTCTTTTCTTTCTTCATCCGACACCAGAAACCGCTTTTGCTTCCGCCGTCCGCTCCGCCTCATGAACGTGTCGGGGCCGGGGCGGTATGGGTTGGCAGGGGTGTCCGCGGCATGGATGCCGCGGCCAAGCCCCCAAGGATGGGTTTACGGCGTCCCCTGCCAACCCATACCACCCCGGCCCACCCACAGCACCACGAAGCGCCAGCGCTCTGGCCGTTGCTGTTGCCGTGGCTGTTGCCGTTAGCCGTTGGCCTCTGCCTGCCGCAGGCATCGGCACCCGATACAATGACCGTCTGCCGCACGCCGGCATCCCATCTCCAGAGCCAAAGAGTTGCCCATGTCCATCGTCCGCATGACCGACCTCGACCTCTCCGGCAAGCGCGTGCTGATCCGCCAGGATCTGAACGTGCCGATCGAGAATGGCCGCATCACCTCCGAACAGCGCATCACCGCTTCCCTGCCGACGCTCAAGCGCGCGCTGGAGCAGGGCGCGGCGGTGATGGTCACCTCGCACCTGGGCCGCCCCAAGGAAGGCGTGTGGAGCGAAGCCGATTCGCTGGCGCCGGTGGCCGAGCGCCTGTCGGTGCTGCTGGGCCGCGAAGTGCCGCTGGTGCGTGACTGGGTCGACGGCGTCGACGTGCAGCCGGGCCAGCTGGTGCTGCTGGAAAACTGCCGCATGAACGTTGGCGAGGGCAAGGACGATGAAGCCCTGTCGAAGAAGTACGCCGCCCTCTGCGATGTGTTCGTGATGGATGCGTTCGGTACCGCGCACCGCGCGCAGGCATCCACCCATGGCGTGATCCGTTTCGCCCCGGTCGCTGCCGGTGGCCCGCTGCTGATGGCCGAGCTGGATGCACTGGCCAAGGCCCTGGATGCGCCGGCCAAGCCGCTGCTGGCCATCGTCGCCGGCAGCAAGGTCAGCACCAAGCTGGAGCTGCTGGCCAACCTGGTCGGCAAGGTCGATCAGCTGATCGTTGGTGGCGGCATCGCCAACACCTTCATCGCGGCGGCCGGCTACAAGGTCGGCAAGTCGCTGTACGAGCCGGACCTGCTGGATACCGCCCGGAAGATCGTGGCCGACGCCAAGGCGCGGGGTGCGGACATCCCGCTGCCGGTGGACGTGGTCACCGCCAAGCAGTTCCTGCCCGACGCGGCTGCCGAAGTGAAGGCCGTCGATGCGGTGGCCGAGGATGACCTGATCCTGGATATCGGCCCGCAGACGGCCGCGCAGTACGCACAGCTGATCGCCAAGGCCGGCACCGTGGTCTGGAACGGCCCGGTCGGCGTGTTCGAGTTCGAAGCCTTCAGCAAGGGCACCGAAGCGCTGGCCCGCGCCATCGCCAGCTCGCCGGCGTTCTCCATCGCCGGTGGTGGCGATACCCTGGCCGCGGTCGACAAGTTCGATATCGCCCAGCAGGTCAGCTACATCTCCACCGGTGGCGGCGCGTTCCTGGAATTCCTGGAAGGCAAGACGCTGCCGGCGGTGGCTGCCCTGGCCGCGCGCGGCGCATGAGCGTCGATCCGCGGGTGGACGGAGAAGAGCGTGCAACGCTCTTCTTCGACATGGACGGCACGCTGATCGATTCGGAAGTGGGCATCACCACCTGCATCGCCTATGCGCTGCAGAAAATGGATCACCCGGTGCCGCCGCAGGAAACGCTGCTGGGCTGGATCGGTCCGTCGCTGCGCACCACGTTCGCGCCGTTGTTCGGTGAGCCCGAGCGGGTGGAGCAGGCCGTGGCCTTCTATCGCGAGCGTTTCGACGTGGAAGGCTGGCGCGAGCATACGATCTACCCGGACATCGAAGCGGTGGTACGCGCGCTGCACGCACGCGGCCATCGCCTTGCGGTGGTCACCGCCAAGAACGAGCCGCATGCCCGCCGCATCGTCGAGCATCTGCCGTTCGGTGGCCTGTTCGAGGACGTGATCGGTTCAACCCCGGATGGCTCGCGCAGCAGCAAGCCGCAGCTGGTGGGCGAGGCGCTGCATCGCCTGCAGCTGGCGCCGGAACGCTGCTGGATGATCGGCGACCGCCGCATGGACATCGAGGGCGCCCGTCACCACGGGCTGCGCAGTGTGGGCGTGCTGTGGGGCTTTGGTGGCGAGCAGGAGCTGACCGAGGCCGGTGCCGGGCAGCTGGCCCGTGATCCGGCGCAGCTGCTGGCCTTGCTCGCCTGAGTTGGACCATCCCGCGCGCCGGGCCTTGCCCGGCGGCGTTTCCGCTGCCATCGACCAGCGTATGTCCGGAACATGTCCATGCGATGTCCCGCAGAGTCAGGCAGCACAAGGCTGTAACCGTATACATGGGACGTGAAGGATGTGCTAATTTCCGTCCTTTAACGGGAGAGGCCCATCCATCATGTTCGAGCGTCAGCGTCGCACCAAGATCCTTGCCACCCTCGGTCCGGCTACCGATCCGCCGGGCGTGCTGGAGGATCTGTTCCGCGCCGGCGTCAACGTGGTGCGCCTCAACTTCAGCCACGGTGACCCGTCCGGCCAGGCCAAGCGTGCCGCCGATGTGCGCGCCGCCGCGCAGCGCGTGGGTGTGGAAGTGGGCATCCTGGCAGACCTGCCGGGCCCGAAGATCCGCATCGAGCGCTTCGCCGAGGGCAAGGTGCATCTCAAGGCCGGTGACCGCTTCGACCTGATCGCCAGCACCGATGCCGGCCCCGGCGATGCCACCCAGGTGGGCGTGAGCTACCTCGGCCTGCCGCAGGACGTGACCGCCGGTGACGTGCTGCTGCTCGACGATGGCCTGATGCAGCTGCAGGTGGTGGAAGTGCAGGGCGAGCGCATCATCAACACCGTGCTCAATGACGGTCCGTTGTCCGATCGCAAGGGCCTGAACAAGCAGGGCGGTGGCCTGTCGCTGGGCGCGCTGACCGAGCGCGACAAGGAACTGATCGGCATCGTCGCCAAGATCGGCGTGGATTTCATCGCCGTGTCGTTCTGCCGCAATGCGCAGGACATGAACGATGCGCGCGAGATCGCCGAATCGCACGGCTGCTACGCCGCGCTGGTGTCCAAGATCGAGCGCACCGAGGCCATCGAGAACCTGGAAGAGATCGTCGACGCCAGTGACGTGGTGATGGTGGCGCGTGGCGACCTGGGCGTGGAAATCGGCGATGCCGAACTGCCGGGCCTGCAGAAGAAGATCATCAAGGCCTCGCTGGCGCAGAACAAGGTGGTGATCACCGCCACCCAGATGCTGCAGTCGATGGTCGAAAGCCCGATCCCGACCCGTGCCGAAGTGCTGGACGTGGCCAACTCGGTCATCGACGGTACCGATGCGGTGATGCTGTCGGCCGAAACCGCCGCCGGTGCGTATCCGGTCAAGGCGGTCGAAGCGATGGCGCGCATCTGCCTGGGTGCCGAGCGCCAGTTCCAGACCGAGACCGACTTCGGCGCTTCGCCGCGCAACCTGGAACGTGCCGACCAGGCCATTGCCATGGCCACCATGTTCCTGTCCCAGCACGTGGGCGTGCGCGCGATCGTGGCGATGACCGAATCCGGTGGCACCGCGCGCTACCTGTCGCGATTCCGTGCCTCGGCACCGGTGTTCGCGGTCACCCGCCACGACGGCGCCCGCCGGCAGATGGCGCTGATGCGCGATGTGTTCCCGATCAACTTCGACAGCCGGGGCTTCACCCCGCGCGAAGCCGCACGCGGCAGCATCCGCCTGCTGGTGGAGGGCGGCATGCTGCAGGCCGGCGACCGTGTGGTGTTCACCAGCGGTGAGCACATGGAAACCCACGGCGCGACCAATACCCTGCGCCTGCTGGAAGTGGGCGAAGACGGCCGCGCCAGCGGTCTGGGCGACCTGTAAGAGGTGGCCACATCGGGTCGGAGCCGCGGGCGCGGATCCGACCCGGGGTCAGATCCCCGAAAGGGGCTCTGACCCGATCCGGCAGGACATTTCCTGTCCCGCACCGACAGTGGAACCGGTTCCATCCGAGCCTCCACGTCGGGGCAACGGATAGCGGGGCTATACTTACGTTTTTCCCGCACCCGCCACAGGAAGTACATGAGCATCGAACAGCTGGCTGAAACCGCCCAGGCCATGGTTGCCCCGGGCAAGGGCATCATCGCGATCGACGAATCCACCGGTACCATCGCCAAGCGCTTTGCCAGCGTCGGCATCGAGAACACCGAAGAGAACCGTCGCGCCTACCGCGAACTGCTGCTGACCACGCCGAAGCTCAACGAGCACATTTCCGGCGCCATCCTGTACGACGAGACCATCCGCCAGTCGACCAAGGACGGCGTGCCGTTCGCCAAGTACATGTCCGACCACGGCATGATCCCGGGCATCAAGGTGGACAAGGGTGCGCACCCGCTGGCCGGCTGCCCGGGCGAGTTGGTCACCGAGGGCCTGGACGGCCTGCGTGAGCGCCTGCAGGAGTACTACAAGCTGGGCGCGCGCTTCGCCAAGTGGCGTGCGGTCATCAACATCGGCGAGAGCATTCCGTCGGGCACCTGCATCGAGTCGAACGCACATGCGCTGGCCCGCTACGCCGCGCTGTGCCAGGAATGCGGCCTGGTGCCGATGGTCGAGCCGGAAGTGATCATGGACGGCGAGCACGACATCGAGACCTGCTACGAAGTCACCGAAGCCACCCTGCGTTCGCTGTTCGACGCGCTGTACCAGCAGAACGTGCTGCTGGAAGGCACCATCCTGAAGGCTTCGATGGTCATCTCGGGCAAGGGCTGCGACGAGCAGGCCGATGTCGAGGAAGTGGCCGAGTCGACCGTGATGTGCCTGAAGAGCACCGTGCCGGCGATCCTGCCGGGCGTGGTGTTCCTGTCCGGTGGCCAGAGCGACGAGCAGTCCACCGCCCACCTCAACGCCATGAACCAGATGGGCAACCTGCCGTGGCCGCTGAGCTTCTCTTATGGCCGTGCCATGCAGCAGGCGGCACTGAAGCTGTGGGCCAAGGACATGAAGGGCAACTACGCCGCAGCACAGAAGACCGTCTACGAGCGCGCCAAGGAAAACGGCCAGGCCGCGCTGGGCAAGTGGAACGGCTGATCCGTCGTTGCGCAGCATGAACTGAACAAGGCAGCGCCGGCATCACGCCGGCGTTTGCTTTTGCCGGTATCGTTGCCGCCTCCCGCACGCCAGGCCAGTGCGTGGGGCATACATGGAAGGCCAAGGAGAAAAAACATGCGTATCACCGCAATCACGCTGGCCGTGGCCACCGTGCTGGCTGTCGGCGGCTGCAACCGGATGGGTGGCAGCACGGACATGGGCAAGGCCCCCTCGCTGGAGTTCGACAAGCCGGTCTCCGGCGAAATCACCTCGCGCAGCGGCGTCAATTTCAACGATGGCAGCCACCATCAGCTGTACCAGCTGAAGCTGGAAGACAAGCAACTGGTCGGCATCACGTTGACTGGTGCGCTGCGCGGCTCGATCGCCGTGTTCAACAATGGCGTGCTGGTGGCCAGCAGCAACTCGGGCTACGAGCGCGGCAACGACGTCTCGCTGGCGTTCCGCGCCAACGGCACTGGCAGCTACCAGGTGGCCATCAATGCCGACGGCCCCTCCGCCTTCGGTCCGTACCGCCTGCGCGCCGAGAAACTGGTGCCGTATGACGGCAAGCCGATAGTGGCCGAAGGTGAGATCGCCGACCTGCTGGTCTCCAAGTCGCAGGATTACACCCTGCAGGTGGACAAGGCGGGCATGTACGAAATCCGCCTGGAATCGAAGGCGTTCGATACCGTGCTGAAGCTGGATGGCAACGGCGTCCAGTCGGAGAACGACGATGGCGGTGATGACACCAATTCGCGCATTGGCATGCCGCTGGAACCGGGCAAGTACACCCTGCGCGTGCGCAGCCTGGATGAAGATAGTACCGGCGCTTTCAAACTGACGGCCAAGCGCACCGAGCTGCCGGCCAACATGGTCATGCGTGATGGCACCTCCCTGCCGAACACCGGAAGTGTGTTCGCCATGCTCGATGGCGAAGGCCGCCGCCGCTTCCTGCTGAGCCTGCCGCGTGCGGCCGATGTGCGCCTGGACGCCATTTCCAGCCAGGTGGATACGGTACTGCGCGTGGTCGGCGGCGACGTGGAGCTGGTCAATGACGATGGTGGCAACGGCACCAACGCACGCGTGGAAGAATCGCTGCCGGCCGGCCACTACACCGTGGACGTGTCCAGCCTCAGCGATGAAGCTGGCATGGTGGAAGTACGCGTGCAGATCGACGGCGCCGCTTCGGCCGCTGCATCAGCTGCTGCTACGGCGGCCGCCGACGCTGCCGCTGAAGCGACGGACTGACGCCGCCACGAGGACGCAAACGAAAAGGCCGGGCAATGCCCGGCCTTTTTTTTCCACGTCCGTCGTTGTTTCAATGCGCCGGCACGAAGCCGGTATCGCCCAATGGCGACAGCAGCGAACCGCGCCCGCTGTCGGCGACCTGGCCTGCGGCCGACAGTGCCTGCTGGTAGGCCTTGGCGGTCGCCGTGTTGAACGCCACCAGCACGATCCGCATCGGCTGGGCGTGGCTGCGCTGCCAGGCGAGTGTTTCGGTGACCGCGATCTGTGCGGCCTGGTACAGCGGATAGCCATACACACCGCAGCTGATGGCCGGGAACGCGATCGACTGCAGGTTCAGTGATTCGGCCAGCTGCAGCGACTTCCAGTAGCAGTTCGCCAGCAATGCCGGTTCGTCGCGCTGGCCGTCGTGCCAGACCGGACCGACCGTATGCAGTACGTGCCGTGCCGGAAGCGCATAGGCATCGGTTGCGCGCACCTCACCGGTCGGGCAGCGCACACCGGGGCGCAGCTCCGGCAGACGCTCGCACTCGGCCAGCAGGCCAGGGCCGGCCGCACGATGGATGGCGCCGTCGACACCGCCGCCACCGAGCAGTGATTCATTGGCCGCGTTGACGATCGCATCCACCGCCAGGGCCGTGATGTCGCCCTGCCACACTTCGATCTTCATGCGTCCGTCTCCTGCCTGTAGTTGTTGCGCGCCGTGCCCACGCTGGCTGCACCCGCATCTTGCGGGACAGGGCATCGATGCTGCGTCATGACCGTCTCATGCACTGCGATCCGCGCTGTTCATGCACGATGGCCGGCGGCGCCTTCACGCAGGCTGAAGCGAGCGCCGCACGCGGCAAAACGAAAGTTTTCGGGGTGAATCTCTTATGATTTCTGGGGAAAGCTGTCCGCTTCGGTCGGCAATACCCAGACAGGATCACCCAGATAGCAAACGCCCACCGCGAGGGTGGGCGTCATCCTGCTGTCATCGACAACGCGGCGATCAGGGCAGACCGGCCAACCAGTCGTCGTCCGAACCTTCATTGACGTCGGCGAACAGCGGCGTGGAGAAGTAGCGTTCACCGGTGTCCGGCAACATCGCCAGGATCACCGCGCCCGGTTCGGCGCGATCTGCCACGTCCAGTGCGCTGGCAACCGTGGCACCGGCGGAGATGCCGACGAAGATACCTTCCTCCGCCGCCAGTCGGCGGGCGGTGGCGATCGCGCGGTCATCTTCCACCGTCACCAGTTCGTCCACCACATTGCGGTTGAGTACATCGGGCACGAAGTCCGGGGTCCAGCCCTGGATCTTGTGCGGCTTCCAGTCATCGCCCTTCAGCAAGGCGGCGCCGGCCGGCTCGGTGGCGATGATGCGGGTGTCCGGGCGGGCGACCTTCAGTACTTCGCCGACGCCGGTCAAGGTGCCGCCGGTTCCCCAGCCACTCACGAAGTAGTCCAGCCGCTTGCCGGCGAAATCACGCAGGATCTCCGCGGCGGTGGTGTTGCGGTGGTAGGCCGGGTTGGCCGGGTTGGCGAACTGGCTGGCCAGGAACCAACCGTGTTCCTCGGCCAGCTCGCGCGCCCTGCGCACCATGCCGCTGCCGCGCTCGGCGGCCGGGGTCAGGATGACCTTCGCACCGTAGGCCCGCATCAGCTTGCGGCGTTCCACCGAGAAGGTCTCGACCATGGTCGCCACGAACTTGTAGCCGCGTGCGGCCGCCACCATCGCCAGGGCGACGCCGGTGTTGCCCGAGGTGGCTTCGACGATGGTGTCGCCCGGCTTGAGCAGGCCACGCTGTTCGGCATCGAGGATGATCGCCAGCGCCAGGCGATCCTTCACCGAGCCGCCCGGATTGAAGGACTCGACCTTGGCGTACAGGGTCACGCCCTGCGGCGCCAGTCGCTGCAGCTTGACGATGGGGGTGTTGCCGATGGTGTCGAGGATGGAGTCGTACAGGGCCATGGGAGCGCTCCAGGAACAGGCCGCGCCGGGCTCGGCGGGCGAAAAGGAAGTGGGCTGGCTGTTCAGGCCAGCGGCTGCCGGCTGACCGTAGCGCCGGCATATGACGCCCGGAAATGACCAGATACCTTTCTTAAACAACCTTTGGTTATAAGCTGGTGACGGCAATTGACCCTAGAGTGGACCTCCGCCCCCACATCGCCGCCTGCCATGACGCTGACCCAGCTGCGCTACCTGGTTGCCATCGCCGACGCCGAGCTGAATATCACGCTCGCCGCCTCGCGCGTGCATGCCACCCAGCCTGGGCTGTCCAAGCAGCTCAAGCAGCTGGAGGACGAACTGGGCTTCCTGCTGTTCGTACGCAAGGGGCGCAGCCTGGAGTCGGTCACCCCGGCTGGCACCGAAGTGATCAGCCGCGCCCGCGCGGTGCTGTCCGAGGCCAACAACATCCGCACCTACGCGGCCAACCAGCGTCGCGAGAGCCAGGGCCAGCTGATCCTGACCACCACCCACACCCAGGCGCGTTTCGTGCTGCCGCCGGCGGTGGCTCGCATCAAGCAGGCCTATCCCCAGGTCAGCGTGCACCTGCAGCAGGCCGGTGAGGCCGATGCGCTGGATCGGCTGAACCAGGGCGATGCCGATATCGCGATCATCAGTACCGCCGGCAGTGAACCCAGCGACGGCATCGCCGTGCCGCTGTTCCGCTGGCGGCGGCTGGTGGTGGTGCCCAAGGGCCATCCGCTGGATCGCGCCGGGCGCGCACCGGACCTGGCGGCATTGTCACGCCAGCCGTTGATCAGCTACGAATCCTCGACCCGTCCCAACTCCTCGTTGCAGCGCGCTTTTGCCGCGCAGAGCCTGGTACCCGATCTGGCGCTGACGGCGCTGGATGCGGACCTGATCAAGACTTATGTGCGTACGGGTCTGGGGGTAGGTCTGCTGGCCGAGATGGCGATCAGCGCCAACGACGAGGATCTGCGGGTATGGCCAGCGCCGGCGCCGATCACCGAGTGCGTCGCCTGGGCGGTGCTGCCGCGCGACCGGGTGCTGCGCGACTACGCGCTGGAGCTGGTGCATGTGCTGGCCCCGCAGATCGATCCGCGCGACCTGCGGCGGGTGCTGGATGGCAACCAGGCCGCGTCCTGGCCGGTGCCGCCGACCTGGGAATCGCTGACCCAGACCATCACGGTGTGAGGTTGGTCGAGCAGGGCTGCGCCCTGCACCTGCTACGACATTCAAGCAACAGCAACGGCAACAGCGGGCATTCCGTGGGATGGCGGGGCGGTGTGGGTAGGCAGGACACGCCGTAAACCCGTCCTTGGGGGCTCGATGGCGCCATCCATGGCGCCAACGGTCCTGCCTACCCACACCGCCCCGCCTCTGACAGATTCCGGCGGCCGTTGGCAGGTGTCGACCTTGGTCGACACGGTAGATCCACGCGATGCGTGGATGAATGTCCATGGAAATCGAATGTTTCGACAATTGATCGAAGAGCATCCACCCATGGCGTGGATCTACCGCAGATCGCGGAAAACTGTCGAAGGCGGGGTGGGTCCGGTTGCGGGGGCGTGAGCCGCATGGATGCGGCGACCGAGCTTACATGGAC
>NZ_JBYTEK010000026.1:0-59647 GCF_058783335.1 Stenotrophomonas sp. FW305-C-20-S1
TTGGCGGGGCGGTGTGGGTGGGCAGGACACGCCGTAAACCCATCCCTGGGGGCTCGATGGCGCCATCCATGGCGCCAACGGTCCTGCCCACCCACACCGCCCCGCCTTCGACAGGTTCCCGGTGACGGTGGGTTGATCCACGCCATGCGTGGATGAATCTCCATCGAAATCGAATATTTCGAAATCGGGACGAAAAAAACATCCACGCATGGCGTGGATCTACTGTCGACCAAGGTCGACACCTACCAATAGCAAGCCACGCCATCCAGATGGATTGCGGAAAACTGTCGAAGGCGGGGTGGGTCCGGTTGCGGGGGTGTCCGCGGCATGGATGCCGCGGCCAAGCCCCCACGGATGGGTTTACGGCGTCCCCCGCAACCGGACCCACCCCGCCATCCCACGGAATACCCGCTTTTGACGTTGACGTTGATTCGGCGGGTGCCGGGCGCAGCCCGGCCGATACCCCTCCCCCGGCCGGGCTGGCAGAATAGGTATCTCTGCCGTAATCCGAAGCCGACGATGCGCCTCTCCCAGTTCCACCTGCACACCACCAAGGAAACCCCCAGCGACGCCGAGCTGACCAGCCACCGGCTGATGCTGCGCGCGGGCATGATCCGCAAGCTCGCATCCGGCCTGTACACCTGGTCGCCGCTGGGCCTGCGCGTGCTGCGCAAGGTCGAACGCATCGTCCGCGAGGAAATGGACCGCGCCGGTGCCGTGGAATTCCAGATCCCGACCATCCAGCCGAAGGAACTGTGGGAGCAGACCGGCCGCTGGCAGAAATTCGGCCCGCAGCTGCTGAAGATCAAGGACCGCAAGGAACAGACCTTCTGCTACAGCCCCACCGCCGAGGAAGCGGCCTGCGATTTCGCGCGCAGCGAACTGTCCAGCTACAAGCAGCTGCCGGTGAACTTCTACCAGATCCAGACCAAGTTCCGCGACGAGATCCGTCCGCGCTTCGGTGTCATGCGTGCGCGCGAGTTCCTGATGAAGGACGCCTACTCGTTCCACCTGCACGACGAAGACCTCGTGCGTGAGTACGAAAACATGAAGGTGGCCTACAGCCGCATCTTCACCCGCCTGGGCCTGGACTTCCGCATGGTGCAGGCCGATTCCGGCGCGATCGGCGGTGACGCCTCGCAGGAATTCCACGTGATCGCCGACTCCGGTGAAGACGCGCTGGTGTTCTCCACCGGTTCGGACTACGCGGCCAACATGGAAGCGGCCATCGCCGCCGATCCGGCCGCGCGTGCTGCGGCCAGCGAAGCACTGCGCAAGGTCGAGACCCCGACCCAGAAGACCTGCGAAGACGTCGCCGCGCTGCTGAGCATCGATCTGCAGCGTACGGTGAAGTCGGTGGCGCTGATCGCCGGCGAAGGCGAGGCACAGCAGTTCGTGCTGGCGCTGGTACGTGGCGACCACGAGGTCAACGAAATCAAGCTGGGCAAGGTTGCTGGCCTGGACGAGCAGCGTTTCGCCAGCGAAGCAGAGATCGCCGAATACCTCGGCAGCGTGCCGGGCTTCCTTGGTCCGGTTGCACCGGCCAAGCCCATCCGCGTGGTCGCCGATCGCGAAGTGGCGGCGATGTCCGACTTCGTCGTCGGTGCCAATGAGGCCGGTTTCCATCTGGCCGGCGTCAACTGGGGCCGCGACCTGGCCGAACCGGAAGTGGCCGATATCCGCAACGTGCGCGCCGGTGATCGTGCGCTGGACGGCGGCGAGCTGAAAATCGCCCGCGGCATCGAAGTCGGCCACGTGTTCCAGCTGGGGCGCACCTATGCGAAGGCACTCGATGCCACCGTGCTGGACGAGAATGGCAAGGCCGCGGTGATGACGATGGGCTGCTACGGCATCGGTATTTCGCGTGTGGTCGCCGCGGCCATCGAGCAGAACCACGATGACGCCGGCATCATCTGGCCCGACGCGATGGCGCCGTGGCAGGTGGTGGTCTGCGTGATCAATCCGAAGGGCGACGCAGGCGTGGCCGATGCAGCTGCAGCTCTGCTGCAGGAGCTGCGCGATGCCGGCCTGGATGCCGCACTGGACGACCGCGGCCTGCGCCCGGGCGCGATGTTTGCCGACATGGAACTGATCGGCATCCCGCACCGCGTGGTGGTCAGCGAGCGCGGCCTGGCCGCAGGCACCTTCGAGTACCGCTCGCGTCGCGCGGCCGAAGCGGAGAGCCTGGACAAGGCCACCCTGCTGCAGCGCCTGCAGGGCTGATCGGAAAAGACCGGGGTATACCCCGGTCTTTTTTTTTGGCGGCTGGCCGCCCCGGGAAAACCGCAACGGACATAATCCGGTCAAAATGGTCGCAACCGGGCCAGCCAGCCGACAGACGGTGACCGCAACTGTTTGTGCTGGGATTAATTCATCATTACTCTGTCCTGCGACGCCACGGACCGGCTCGTCCCTGTCCCTAAATTAGTTTCTGGAGTAATCGTTGATGAGTATCGACCTGACCGGCCTGTCTGCACGTGAGCTGGGCGCATTGATCCGCACGGCCAAGAAGCAGCAGACCATCGTCGCCAAGCGTCGCCCGATCACCAAGGTGCGTGCCCAGCTGAGCAAGCTGGCCAAGACCGAGGGTTACACCATCGAGGAACTGTTCGGTGGTGAGCCCGCACCGCGCGCGCGCAAGGTCGCCAAGGCCGCCAAGGCCCCGTCCAAGGCTGCCGGCCGCAAGCTGGGCAAGGTTGCGCCGAAGTACCGCAACCCGGCCAACCCGAAGGAAACCTGGACCGGTCGTGGCAAGCAGCCGCGCTGGATGGCCGAGCTGACTGCCAAGGGCAGCAAGAAGCCGGAAGATTTCCTGATCAAGAAGGCCTGAGGCCGTCTGCAGCAGGAATGAAAAACGCCGGCGAAAGCCGGCGTTTTTTTTGGGGGTAGCGCCGGGCCATGCCCGGCGAGCGCAGCGGTTGGTTTCCCGATCCTCCGGGCATGGCCCGGCGCTACCGCCTGATCACAGCGTCTTGCGCGCCGGCATCAGCAGGTTGCCGAACAGCAGGCCGGCGACCAGCGCCATCACCACGTTCAACACGGTCAGGAACACGCTCTGGCCGGCGCCCACGTCCTGTTGCTGGACCAGGGTCAGCACGCCGCGCAGGCTGGTGCTGCCGGGCACCATCATGATGATGCCCGGCAGGCGGATGATCGCACCGGGGCGGCCGACCACGCGCCCGAACAGGTTGCCGCCGGCGGTCAGCAGCATCGCCGACAGAAAGATGCCGGCCGGCGTCCCCCAGGCATGACCACCAAATTTGGAGATCGCGTAGCCGGCCACCGAGGCGGCGATCACCCACGGATAGTCGCGGCGGTTGGCCTTGAACAACATCGCAAAGGCGAACGCCGCCGTCAGCAGCGAGCCCCACTCCACCCACGGCCCCTGTGGCCGCGAGGCACGGATCATCGGGTCCAGCCCCAGCACATCGGCCAGGGTCACCGCGATCATCGCGCCGACACTGAGCTTCATGATCGTGGTCAACGCGCCGGCAAAGCGCGCGGTGCCGGACACCCAGTGCTGGCTGGCCAGTTCATTGACCGCATTGGTCAGTGACATGCCCGGCAGCAGCACCACCAGCGAGGCGATGATCACCGTGTTGAGATTCAGGGCACCCACGAACGTGGCAACCACGGTGGCGACCAGGCCGGCCAGCAGCGCCGCCAGCGCTTCGGCCGCTTCCCGGCTGGCCGGACGCTTGTCGGTGACCATGCCGAGCAGGCCGATCAACAGGCCGATGACGCCGGCGGTGGCGATGTCCAGCCACGGCAGCTTCCACATGCCCGCCACGCCGGCCGCACCGAGGGTGAAGGACAGGATGGTGCGCAGCTTGCCGCGCCGGCCCGGATCCTTGTCCAGCTGGCGCAGCGCGGTGTGGCCCTGGGCAATGCTCATGCGGCCATTGGCCACTTCTTCGGCGATCCCGTCAGCCACGCTGAGCTTGTGCAGGTCGTTCTCGCCGGGCGCCAAGCGGATCACCCGGGTGATGTCGCTGGAGCCGATGGCCTGCGCCGGATCGCTGAAACTGAGGATGATGCCGGTGGGGTTCGACCACGGTTCACAATCCAGATCGAGCTGCCGGGCCAAGGCAACCACCGCCGCTTCCAGGCGCTGGGCCGTTGTGCCGTAGCTGTGCAGGCGGCCGGCGATCTCGGAAACGAAGGCCACCCGCTGCGCGTAGGTGGCCTGGGGCGTGGGGATCGTGTGAGCGTCTGCGGACATGCGCCGTAGTATTACCTACGTCAGGCTCTGCTGGAGAAATTCATCCTGGTTCGACGCGACGTGCAATTCAGAACGGTTATGCTGCGACCCGAATGGCCCCCATGACCCCGACCCACGCCCCCCAGCTCGAACAGGACGCTCAGGATCCGGGATTGATCCGGCTGTCCGGCCACTGGACCCTGAAGACCGCGCTGGCCGCGGCCGAAGTGCTGCGTGGCGTTCCGGACAAGCTGACCGGCATCGACGCCACAGGCATCGAGCTGCTCGACTCCGCCGGCGTGCTGCAGGTGCTGCGCGTCGCCCATCGCGCTGACCTCAGCGAAGACGCGTTGCAGTTCCGCCCGGACCACCAGGCGCTGGTGTGCACCATTGAGGAAGTAGCCGACGACCGCCCGAAGCCGAAGCGTGACTTCGGCGTACTGGCGGCACTGGAGCGGCTGGGTGTCAGCGTCCATGCCACCGGCCACAACATCAAGGCACTGTGCAGCTTCCTCGGCGAGAACCTGGTCAAGGGTGCGCGCCTGGTCAAGGAGCCCCGACGTTTCCGCCTGACCGCGACCGTGCACCAGATGGAACAGGTCGGGCTGGATGCGGTGCCGCTGGTGGCGCTGCTGTCCTATCTGGTCGGCGCGGTGATCGCCTTCCTCGGTTCGACCATCCTGCGCGACTTCGGTGCGGAGATCTATGTGGTCGAACTGGTGAACATCGCCTTCCTGCGCGAATTCGCCGTGCTGCTGACCGCGATCGTGCTGGCCGGCCGCACCGCCAGTGCCTTCACCGCGCAGATCGGTGCGATGAAGGCACGCGAGGAAATCGATGCGATGCGCACCCTGGGGCTCGATCCCATCGACCTGCTGGTACTGCCGCGCCTGGTCGCGCTGCTGTTGACCCTGCCGCTGCTGACCTTCATCGCGATGGTCGCAGGCCTGGCCGGCGGCATCACCGTCGGCGCGTTCGACCTGGACATCCCGCCGCAGATGTACATCGCGCGCATGCACGAAACGATGGAAGTGCGGCACATGCTGGTGGGCCTGTCCAAGGCGCCGGTGTTCGCGCTGGTGATCGGCCTGATCGGCTGCCTGGAAGGCCTGAAGGTGGAAGGCACCGCGCAGTCGGTCGGCGAACGCACCACCTCCAGCGTGGTGCAGACGATCTCGCTGGTGATCATCATCGACGCCTTCGCGGCGTTGTGGTTCATGCACATGGACTGGTGACATGACTACGCATCCGACCCCCGAAGACGTGCCCATGCAGGACGACGACGGCCACGACCTGGCCATCCGCGTGCGCGGGCTGGTCAACCGCTTTGGCAGCCAGACCGTGCATGAAGGGCTGGACCTGGACGTGCGACGTGGCGAGATCCTTGGCGTGGTGGGCGGCTCGGGTACCGGCAAATCGGTGCTGATGCGCTCGATCCTCGGGCTGCGCGTGCCGGATGAAGGGCGGATCGAGGTACTCGGCCGCGATGCGCGCGCCGACGATCCCGAGAGCCGCCTGCATATCGAGCGCAACACCGGCGTGCTGTTCCAGGACGGCGCCCTGTTCTCGTCGCTGACCGTCGGCGAGAACGTGCAGGTGCCACTGAAGGAACACCACCGCGAACTGCCCGAGCGCTGGCATTACGAACTGGCACTGCTGAAGGTGAAACTGGCCGGCCTGCCCGCCGATGCCATCAACAAGCTGCCCTCGCAGCTGTCCGGCGGCATGCGCAAGCGCGCCGGCCTGGCACGTGCGCTGGCGCTGGATCCACCCCTGCTGTTCCTGGATGAGCCCACCGCCGGCCTGGACCCGATCGGTGCGGCGGCGTTCGATCGCCTGATCAAGACGTTGCAGGAGGCGCTGGGGCTGACCGTGTTCCTGATCACCCACGACCTGGACACGCTGTATGCGATCTGCGACCGGGTGGCGGTCATCGCCGACCGCAAGGTGGTGGCCAATGCGCCGCTGCCGGAAATCGAGAGACTGGATCATCCGTGGATCCAGGAATACTTCCACGGACCCCGCGCGCGCGCCGCGCGTGGCGAACAGATCGAGAGTGCCTGAGCCATGGAAACAAAAGCCAACTACGTGCTGATCGGCGCGTTCACCCTGATCACCGGCCTGGCCCTGCTGGCCTTCGGCCTGTGGGCCGCCAAGTACTCCTCCGACCGCACCTGGCAGGAATACCGGGTGGTGTTCCGCGAAGCGGTGACCGGCCTGTCGGTCGGCAGCCCGGTGCAGTACAACGGCATCGCGGTGGGCTCGATCACCGAACTGAACCTGGTACCGGATGACCCGCGCCAGGTGGTCGCGCGCATCCGCCTGAACTCGACCACGCCGGTCAAGACCGATACCCGCGCCAAGCTGGCGATCACCAGCCTGACCGGCCCGTCGATCATCCAGCTCAGCGGCGGCACGCCGCAGTCGCCGGCGCTGACCACGGTCAACAAGGACCCGGCACCGATCATCCCGACCACGCCGTCGGCGCTGCAGAACATCACCGACGTGGCCAACCGCATCGTCGAGCGCATGGACCAGATCCTCAGCGACCGCAACGTCGCCTCGATCAACGCCACCCTGGCCAACCTGGAAACCATCAGTGGCGGCCTGGCCGACCGTGACCAAGGCACGCAGTCGCTGCTGCTCAGCGCGCGCGATGCCGCGCGCAGCCTGGACGCCACCCTGAAGACCACCAACGGCACCATCGAGCGCCTGGACAAGAACCTGGTACAGCAGCTGCCGGGCATCATCGACAAGCTCGACGCCACCTTGGCCAAGCTTGATTCGGCGGCCGGCAATGCCGATTCGATCCTTGGCGAGAACCGCGCCGCCATCAACAGCTTCGCCAATGACGGCCTGGGCCAGCTCGGCCCGACCCTGGGTGAACTGCGTGGCCTGATCCGCGACCTGCGCCGGGTCAGCGACCGCCTCGAGAACAATCCCGCACGCTACCTGCTCGGCCGCGACGCCCCGAAGGAGTTCGAACCCAAATGAGCCCGACCACCCTTCCGCGCCTGTTGCTGGCAACGTCGCTGGCCACCCTGCTGGGTGGCTGCTCGATCCTCGGCAGCGGCGACAAGAACCCCGTCACCCTGTATTCGCCGGCCGTGCAGGTCAAGGTCGACCCCAGCTGGCCGCAGGCCGACTGGCAGCTGGTGCTGGCCAAGCCCAGCGCCGCGCGCATGGTCGACAGCCCGCGCATCAACGTACGGCCGACGCCGTCGGAGCTGGAGATCTACAAGGGCGCCAGCTGGGCACAGCCGGCCACCGACATGATCGAAGACACCCTGCTGCGCGGCTTCGAGGATTCCGGCCGCATCCACGGCGTGGCCCGCGTTGCCGCCGGCATCCGCGCCGACTACAAGCTGTCCACCGACATCCGTCGCTTCGAATCGGATTACCAGGGCCAGGCAACGCCGACGGTCGTCATCGAGATCAACGCCAAGCTGATCGACGTCACCAACCAGCGCGTGGTCGCCGACCGCACCTTCCGCCAGTTGCAGCCGGTGGGCAGCACCGATGTGTCGGCAGTGGCAGCGGCGTTCGAGCGTGGCCTGCAGCAGGTGGCGCAGGACGTGGTGGGCTGGACGCTGACCAGCGGGCAGAATGACAAGCAGGCGCTGAAGCGCTGAGGTTGCCCGTTTCGCACGCCGGGCATGGCCCGGCGCTACCACCACCTGTTCCTGGTAGCGCCGGGCCATGCCCGGCGAACCCCGGTCAACGCGGATGGATCCAGCGGAACGTCAGGTTGATGCGTTCGCCCTGCACCCGCGCCATCTTCGGCAGCGCGTGCTGGTAGTGGCGCTGGGTGGCGCCGCCCATCAGCAGCAGGTCGCCATGACCGAGCAGGAATTCCGCCTTGCGCGTGGTGTCATCGCGGCGGCGCAGCAGGAACCGCCGCGCTGCGCCGAGGCTCAACGAAGCGATCAGCGGCGCCGGCCCCAGCTCGGGCTCGTCATCGCTGTGCCAGCCCATGTAGTCGGTGCCGCCGCGATAGCGGTTGAGCAGTACGCTGTTGAATCGACCGACGCCCTCGGCCTGTAGCCGGTCGCGCAGCGCGGACAGCCGTGGCGGCCACGGATGCGGCACGAACTCGGTACCTGAATAGCGATAACGTGCCTGCGGATCGCCGATCCAGCAGCTCAAGCGTGGTGAATCCACCCAGTTGCCGAACATGCGGATGCGGTGGGTTTCCCACGGGATTTCGGCTTGCAGGGCCTGCTGCAGGGCATCAGCCTGCCCGCCAGGCAACCAGCTTGGCAAATGGCGGACGTCAGCGTCGGGAATGTCGGTCGGGAACAGCATCCCCCCACGCTAGCACGGCCATGTTTGCCGCCATGGCCGCCAACGCCGAAAATGGGGGCATGATCGATGCTCTCCATGCGATGCCGGGTTTCCGTTCCCCCTTTCCGGAACGCGTCCGATGACCAACAGCCGCTTGCGTCAGGCGCTGTTCCCGCTGCTGCGTGCAGCTTTCCGGGCGTTGCCGCTGTCGCAGGGGCAGCGTGACCGTTTGCGCACCCGCCTTCTGGCCCGCCATGGCGACTGGGTGCCGCCACCGCCCAAAGGACAGCAGAACGCTGGTGGACCGAGCGCCGCTGCGCAGCTGCGTTGGCGTGCGGACGAGCCCGCGATCGGCCACGTTGCCTGGCGCGAGGGCACGCTGCCCTCGCCGCTGCCGGCAACGCTGGTGGCGTTCTACCTGCCGCAGTTCCACACGTTTGCGGAAAACGATGCCTGGTGGGGCAAGGGCTTTACCGAATGGCGCAACGTCACCCGCGCTCTGCCGCAGTTCGAAGGCCATGTGCAGCCACGCCTGCCTGCCGATCTGGGTTTCTACGACCTGCGCAATCCGCAGGTGATGCGTGACCAGGCGCGCCTCGCGACCGAATACGGTATCGGCGCGTTCTGCTTCTACTACTACTGGTTCAGCGGCCGCACGCTGATGGAAGACCCGCTGCGCCATTGGCTGGACGACGACAGCATCGACCTGCCGTTCTGCCTGTGCTGGGCCAACGAGAACTGGGCACGCCGCTGGGACGGGCGCGACGATGACATCCTGATCGGCCAGCAGCACAGCGCCGAAGACGATCTGGCCTTCATCGCCCACATCGCGCCCTATCTGCGTGACCGTCGCGCCCTGAAGGTCGACGGTCGGCCGATGTTGCTGGTGTACCGGCCGCATCTGCTGCCCGATGCACGGGCCACCGCCGACCGTTGGCGCCGCTGGTGCCGCGAGAATGGCGTGGGCGAGGTCCATCTGGCCTACGTTCAAGGCTTTGAACGCCCCGACCCCCGTGACATCGGATTCGACGCTGCCGTCGAATTCCCTCCAAACATGAGCAACCCTTCTTCGCTGTCGGCACAGCAATGGCTGCTCAATCCCGATTTCAACGGCGACGTGCGCGATTGGCGTGAACTCGCGGCCGAGATTGGCGCCCGCCCGTTGCCGGACTATCCGCTGTATCCGGGCGTGAACCCGGGCTGGGACAACGAAGCCAGGCGCTCCGGCCGCGGCCGGGTCTACCTGCATGCATCGCCACGCGGCTACCGCGACTGGCTGCGCACCACGGTGCATCAGCGGCTGTCGGCAGTACCGGCAAAGCAGCGCATGGTCTTCATCAACGCCTGGAACGAATGGGCCGAGGGCGCCGTGCTGGAGCCGGATGCACGGTTGGGTCATGCATGGCTGCAGGCTACCCGCGATGCGCTGTCACCGGCCGCCGAACCGATCCAGCAGCCGGCGGTCCATCTCCATGCCTGGTACCTGGAGACACTCCCCGAGGTCCTGTCCGCACTGCGCGATGCAGCACTGCCGTGGCGGATCGTGGTCACTACTCCGGCCCAGCAGGTGGACGCCGTGCAGCAGGCACTTGTTGCACATGGCCTGCAGGGCGAGGTCATGGCTGTGGACAACCATGGCCGGGACATCCTGCCGTTCCTTGAAGTGGCTGAACTGCTGCAGGGCCAACACGATGTGATCCTGAAGCTGCATACGAAACGTTCCAGCCATCGCTCCAATGGCGATCAGTGGCGGCAGGAACTGCTGCAGCGCCTCGTGCAGGACGGCCGAGCCGCGCGCATCCACGCCGCGTTCCAGGCCGATCCCGGACTGGGCATGGTCGTCGCCGAAGGCCACCTTCTGCCGGTTGCCCAGTACGTTGGAGGCAATGGTCCGGCGCTGCAACGGCTGCAGGTGCGGCTCGGCCTGCACGCTGCGGCAGGCGACGGCCGGTTCGGTGCCGGCAGCATGGGCTGGTGGCGGCTGCAGGCCCTGCGCCCGCTGCTGGACGCGCACCTGTATCGAAGCAACTTCGATGCTGAGCACGGCCAGATAGATGGGACGCTGGCCCACGCCGTTGAACGCGTGTTCGGTACATGCTGTGAACACGCCGGACTACGGGTGGCGACAGCGGCCGCGTGCGTTGGTGAGCCCGACGCCAGCGGTAGCGAAGAATATGCCTACGCCCAACGCGGCTGATCGACAGGAGGCACCTGGCGCCTCCTGTCACTGCTCAATCAGGCGCGCTTGAACGCGACGCCGGTCTTTTCCTTCAACTCATCCTCGCCCACACCCGCCGCAGTCTCCACCAGCACCAGACCGTCATCGGTCACATCGAATACCGCCAGGTCGGTGATGATGCGGTCGACCACGCCCACACCGGTCAGCGGCAGCGTGCATTCGGCCAGGATCTTGTGCTCGCCGTTCCTGGCGGTGTGCTCCATCAGCACCACCACGCGCTGCACGCCGGCCACCAGGTCCATCGCACCGCCCATGCCCTTGACCATCTTGCCTGGCACCATCCAGTTGGCCAGGTCGCCTTTGTCGGTCACCTGCATTGCACCGAGGATGGCCAGGTTGACGTGGCCACCGCGGATCATCGCAAAGCTGTCATGGCTGCCGAAGTAGCTGGCGCCCGCACGTGCGGTGACGGTCTGCTTGCCGGCATTGATCAGGTCGGCGTCCACCTCGGCCTCGGTGGGGAACGGACCGATGCCCAGCAGGCCGTTTTCCGACTGCAGCCACACGTCCACGCCTTCGGGAATGTGGTTGGCCACCAGCGTCGGCAGGCCGATGCCCAGGTTCACGTAGGCGCCATCGGTCAGCTCACGCGCAGCGCGCGCCGCCATCTCATCGCGGGTCCATGCCATGTCAGTTGCCCTCCGCACGGATGGTGCGCTGTTCGATACGTTTTTCAGGGGTGGGGTTGTGCACGATGCGGTGCACATAGATGCCCGGCAGGTGCACCTGGTCCGGATCGATGCTGCCGACCGGCACCACCTCCTCCACTTCCACGATGCAGACCTTGCCGGCCATTGCACAGGCCGGGTTGAAGTTGCGCGCGGTCTTGCGGAACACCAGGTTGCCGGCCTCGTCGGCTTTCCAGGCCTTGACCAGGGCAACGTCGGCGCGCAGCGCGGTTTCCATCACATAGTGCTTGCCATCGAACTCGCGGATTTCCTTGCCCTCGGCGACCACGGTGCCGTAACCGGTGGCGGTGAAGAACGCCGGGATACCCGCCCCGCCGGCACGCAGGCGCTCGGCCAGGGTGCCCTGCGGATTGAATTCCAGCTCCAGCTCGCCGGCCAGGAACTGCCGTTCGAATTCCTTGTTCTCGCCCACGTACGACGAAATCATCTTGCTGATCTGCCGGGTTTCCAGCAGCTGGCCCAGGCCGAAGCCATCGACGCCGGCGTTGTTGGAGATCACGGTCAGGCCCTTGGCGCCACTGTCGCGCAACGCGGCGATCAGTGCCTCGGGGATGCCGCACAGGCCAAAGCCCCCCACGGCCAGGGTCTGGCCATCGGCGACCACGCCCTGCAGGGCCTGCGCCGCAGAGGCGAAACGCTTGCTGCGCGTGCCGCTGGAAGTTGATTGCTGCATCTCTACTGCCCTACCCGGTGAGAATGCCGCCATTCTAGCGGCACACCCGTTACCGGCTGGGATGCGCCGCAGCATGAACCGGCATGCCGGGCTGCCAATCCGTAGAATGTTCCCTTTCCCGCTTGCGGTGCCCTTGGCAACGCGTGCTGTAGATGGAGAGGACAGGACGACGCATGGCCGAAGTATTCACCGGAGGGGAACTGTCCCGCTGGCTGGATGCCGGGACGCTGGAAAAGGGCAACCACCACGTGTCGGCAGTGCGCGAGCTGCGCTACCGGTCACCGCTGCTGACCGCCCAGGTCGAGGGCTGGCAGGTGGCGATCGACCTGGATGCCAGCGCCCGCACCCCGCACAGCCCCCTGCAGAGTCGCTGCACCTGCCCGGCTGGCACGCACTGCGAGCATGTCGCCGCGGTGTTGCTGGCCGCACTGCAGAACTCACTGGAGGGTGAACCGGGTTCGCTGCGTGCGGCCGCCGATCCGATACTGCCTACCCTGCAGATCCAGGCGATGACACCGATCCTGCATCTGCACAGCATGGAATACCGACCTGCCTGGCTCACCGAACGTGACCCCTCGCAATGGCTCGACGTCGCCACCGTCGCGTTCGAGTACGACGAACACGTGCGTTTTCTCGACGACCCCTCGCTGTTCGTGCACGACGCCGAGGGCCAGCTCTACCTGCTGCCGCGTGACCTGGCCGGGGAGGCACGGCGCGAGGCTGAACTGCACAGCGTCCACCTGCACCGCGAGCGGCAACCGCGCATCGTGCTGGACGGCGGCGGCCCGTTGTTCGAGCTGCGCAGTTTCGACTGGACCCGCTTCCTGCTGGAGGATGTGCTGCGGCTGGAAGCGCTGGGCTGGAAGATCGAGACTGACGACGCCTTCCGCCACCGCATCACCCGGGTGGAGGACATCGACCTGGATGTCCGGTCGGTGTCCGCTGACAGCAACGAGCTCGACCTGGCCCTGACCATCGACGTCGATGGCCGCAGCATTGCGCTGGTTCCGCTGCTGCAGGGTGTGCTGCAGTCCGATCCGCGCTGGCTGCGCGGCCAGCTGGATGCCATTGGCGATGACGAGAATGTATTGCTGACGACGGCAGACAATGAACGTCTTGCCCTGCGGGCAGCGCGGCTGAAGCCGGTGATCGCGCTGCTTGCGGATCTGTTCGGCGACCGTGGGCAACCGCTGCGCCTGCAGGCGCATGATCGCGGCCGCCTGCAGGCCCTGCAGGACGCTGCGCAGTTACGGCTGCACAGCAGCAACGATACCCGTGCACGCGTGCAGCGCCTGCTGGACGCCCCGGCGATGAGCGCTGTCCCAGCGCCCCAGGGTTTGCGCGCGACGCTGCGCAGCTACCAGCTTGAAGGCCTGTCCTGGCTGCAGTACCTGCGCCAGCAGGGCCTGGGCGGCGTGCTGGCCGATGACATGGGCCTGGGCAAGACACTGCAGACCCTGGCCCATCTGCTGCTTGAAAAGCAGAGTGGCCGCCTGGACAAGCCGGCGCTGGTGGTCGTGCCAACCTCGTTGCTGCACAACTGGCAGAGCGAAGCGGCGCGCTTCACCCCGGATCTGCGTGTACTGACCCTGCACGGCCCCGCACGTGACACGCAGTTCGACGCCATTGCCGCCCATGATCTGATACTCACCACCTATCCCCTGCTGTGGCGCGACGAACCGGCGCTGCAGGCCCATTCCTATCACCTGCTGATCCTGGACGAGGCACAGCAGGTGAAGAATCCCAGATCGCGCGCAGCGGCCACGCTGCGCACGCTGCAGGCGCGTCATCGCCTGTGCCTGACCGGCACCCCGCTGGAGAACCATCTGGGCGAGCTGTGGACGCAGTTCGACTTCCTGCTGCCCGGCCTGCTCGGCAGCGAAAAACAGTTCAACCAGCACTGGCGCCATCCCATCGAACGCGGCAGCGACCAGCGGCGTGCTCAGCTGCTGGCCCAGCGGCTGCGACCTTTCATCCTGCGCCGGCGCAAGGACCAGGTCGCTTCCGAGCTTCCACCGAAGACGGTCATCACCCGCACCGTGGCAATGGAAGGCGCCCAGCGCGATCTGTACGAAGCCGTGCGTGCGGCGATGGAAAAGCAGGTCCGCGATGCGATCAACGGCAGCGGGCTGGCGCGCAATCACATCGTGGTACTGGACGCGTTGCTGAAGCTGCGCCAGGTCTGCTGCGATCCGCGCCTGCTGCCAGGCGAGACACCCGCGCGCGCTGCCGGTTCGGCCAAGCTGGACTTGCTGCGCGAGATGTTGCCTGCCATGGTCGAGGAAGGGCGGCGCATCCTGCTGTTCTCGCAGTTCACCGGCATGCTGGCGTTGATCGGCCAGGCCCTGCGGGAACTCAGCCTGCCCTACGTGCAGCTCACCGGCGATACCCAGGACCGGGTCACGCCCGTGCAGCGCTTCATGCAGGGCGAGGTTCCCGTGTTCCTGATCAGCCTGAAGGCCGGTGGCGTGGGCCTGAACCTGACCGCTGCCGACACCGTCATCCACTTCGATCCCTGGTGGAATCCGGCCGCCGAGAACCAGGCCACCGACCGTGCCCATCGCATCGGCCAGGACCAGCCGGTGTTCGTCTACAAGCTGATCACCGCCGGCAGCGTCGAGGAACGGATCGCCGAGCTGCAGCAGCGCAAGGCCGACCTGGCCGACGCGATCCTGGAGGGCAGTGCCGGCACAGGCCCACGTTTCGACGCAGCCGACCTTGAGGCCCTGCTGTCTCCCCTGCCCGGCGCGCCGGCCAAACGCGCGGCAGGCAGACGCAGGGCCACCCACACGTGACCACTCGGCGGTCAGGCAGCGTTGGGTCTATGGAAACGATTCCCATACAAGGCTGGGATTACACTAGCCAACTGATCTGACAAAGGATTCCAGCGATGCCCCTGCCCGCCTTCAAGGCTTATGACATCCGCGGCCGTGTGCCGGAAGAACTGAACGAAGACCTCGCCCGGCGGATCGGCGTGGCCTTGGCCGATCAGTTGTCACCCGGGCCAGTGGTGGTGGGGCACGACGTCCGCCTGACCAGTCCGGCGCTGCAGGATGCCCTGGCAGCCGGCCTGCGCGGCGCGGGCCGGGAAGTGATCGACATCGGCCTGTGCGGCACCGAGGAAGTCTATTTCCAGACCGACCATCGCGGTGCAGCGGGCGGTGTGATGGTTACCGCCAGCCACAACCCGATGGACTACAACGGCATGAAGCTGGTCAAGGAGAACGCCCGGCCGATCAGTTCCGATACCGGCCTGTTCGCGATCTCCGATGCCGTGGCAGCCGACAGCGCAACACCGCAGCCGCCGACCGCAGGCCAACGCAGCGAGCACGACAAGAGCGCCTACATCCAGCATCTGCTGTCCTATGTGGACAGCACCAAGCTCAAGCCCCTCAAGCTGGTGGTCAACGCAGGCAATGGGGGCGCCGGCGCCATCGTCGACCTGCTCTCACCGCACCTGCCGTTCGAGTTCATCCGCATCTGCCACGAACCCGATGGCAGCTTCCCCAACGGCATTCCCAATCCGCTGCTGCAGGAGAACCGCGCCGCCACGGCCGAGGCGGTCCGCGAGCACGGCGCCGACTTCGGCATTGCCTGGGATGGCGATTTCGACCGCTGCTTCTTCTTCGACCACAACGGGCGCTTCATCGAGGGCTATTACCTCGTCGGCCTGCTGGCCAAGGCGGCGCTGGACCGTAACCCGGGTGGCAAGATCGTGCATGACCCACGCCTGGTCTGGAACACCGTGGAGATGGTCGAACAGGCGGGTGGTGTGCCGGTGCTGTGCAAGAGCGGCCATGCCTTCATCAAGGAGAAGATGCGCGCAGAGGACGCGGTGTATGGCGGCGAAATGAGTGCCCATCACTACTTCCGCGAATTCGCCTATGCCGACTCGGGCATGATCCCTTGGCTGCTGATCGCCCAGCTCATTTCCGAAAGCGGCCGTTCGCTGGCCGACTGGGTTGAAGACCGCATGGCCGCCTATCCGTGCAGCGGCGAAATCAACTTCAAGGTCAGCGATGCGAAGGCGTCCGTGGCCCGCGTGATGGAACACTTCGCCGCGCAGTCGCCGGCGCTGGACCATACCGATGGCATCAGTGCCGACTTCGGCGACTGGCGCTTCAACCTGCGCAGTTCCAACACCGAGCCGCTGCTGCGCTTGAACGTGGAATCGCGTGGGGATGCGGCGC
This sequence comes from Stenotrophomonas sp. FW305-C-20-S1, assembly GCF_058783335.1. Taxonomy (NCBI): domain Bacteria; kingdom Pseudomonadati; phylum Pseudomonadota; class Gammaproteobacteria; order Lysobacterales; family Lysobacteraceae; genus Stenotrophomonas; species Stenotrophomonas sp. FW305-C-20-S1. The sequence goes on from NZ_JBYTEK010000026.1 coordinate 16,277, forward strand.
TGATGCAGGCACGCACCGATGAAATCGCCACGCTGTTGAAGGCCTGAGCGGAGATGTTCCGATGAACACCGTCCAGCCCGTGATCCTCTCCGGTGGTTCCGGCACCCGTCTGTGGCCGCTCTCGCGCGAAGCGTATCCCAAGCAGTTCCTGCCCTTGGCCGGTCAGCTGACGATGCTGCAGGCGACCTGGCGGCGCGTGGCGCCCATTGCCAGCCGTGGCCCGCTGGTCATTGCCAATGAGGAACATCGCTTCGTTGCGGCCGAACAACTGCAGCAGGTCGGCGCCGAGCCCGCGGCGATCATTCTTGAGCCGGTCGGCCGCAACACCGCCCCGGCCATTGCCGTTGCCGCGCTTGAGGCGACCCGCGATGGCAACGATGCACTGCTGCTGGTACTGCCCTCCGACCACGTGATCACCGACGAAGCCGCGTTCCGCGCTGCGGTGCAGGCTGCTGCCGGCGCCGCTGAAACCGGCAAGCTGGTCACCTTCGGTATCGTGCCGACCGGCCCGGAAACCGGCTACGGCTACATCAAGGCCGCCGACGGCCAAGGCGTGCGCGCGGTTGAGCGTTTCGTCGAAAAGCCCGATCTGGACACCGCCACCGGCTACGTGGCCAGCGGCCAGTACTACTGGAACAGCGGCATGTTCCTGTTCAAGGCCTCGCGTTACCTGCAGGAGCTGGAACGCCTGCAGCCGGCCATGTTGTCGGCCTGCCGCGACGCATGGCAGAGCGCACGCCGCGATGCCGATTTCACCCGGTTGGACAAGGACGCATTCACTGCCGTGCCGTCCGATTCGATCGATTACGCCGTGATGGAAAAGACCGCCGATGCAGTGGTGGTGCCGTTGGATGCCGGCTGGAACGATGTCGGCTCCTGGACCGCACTGCGCGATGTATCGCAGCAGGACGGCGACGGCAATGCGCACCAGGGTGATGTGATCGCCATCGACTGCCGCAACACCTATGCCTACGGCCAACGCCTGGTGGCGATGGTCGGGCTGGATGATGTGATCGTGGTCGAGACCGACGACGCGGTGCTGGTCGGCAAGGCCGACCGCATGCAGGAGGTCAAGACGGTGGTGGCGAAGCTGAAGGCTGACGGCCGCAGCGAAGCGACCTGGCACCGCAAGGTCTACCGCCCGTGGGGAGCCTACGATTCAATCGACAACGGCGAGCGTTTCCAGGTCAAGCGGATCACGGTCAAGCCCGGCGGTACGCTGAGCCTGCAGATGCACCACCACCGTGCCGAGCACTGGATCGTGGTCAGCGGCACCGCCGAAGTCACCCGTGGCGACGAGGTGATCCTGCTGAGCGAAAACCAGAGCACCTACATCCCGCTGGGCGTGACCCATCGCCTGCGCAACCCTGGCAAGCTGCCGCTGGAACTGATCGAGGTGCAGTCCGGCAGTTACCTCGGCGAGGATGACATCGTGCGGTTCGAGGATACCTACGGGCGGAGTTGACCCTACGCCCTGCGGTGGGTGCCAACCGTTGGTCGGGGCCGACGCCCACCGTTGGTCGGGGCCGGCGCCCACCGTTGGTCGGGGTGGGTGCCGACCGTTGGTCGGCACGTCGCCTACCGGGTCAGGCAATCTCAGCCATGACCCGCTTCAGGCCGTCCTGCCACGTTGGCAGCGCGATGCCAAAGTCCTGCTGCAGCTTGCGGTTGTCGAGCACCGACCATGCGGGACGCTTGGCCGGGGTCGGGTATTCGGAACTGGGGATGGCTTCAACCGACGGCACCTTGGCCAGCACGCCCGTCGCCAGTGCTTCAGCGAAAATCGCTTCGGCAAAGCCATGCCAGCTGGTCTGGCCCGACGCCGTCAGATGCCACGTTCCCGACAGCGCGCCCGGATGCTGCAGCGCCTGCACGGTGACATCCGCGATCAATGCCGCCGGCGTCGGCGTGCCGATCTGGTCGGCCACCACACGCAGCTGATCGCGCTCAGCGCCCACCCGCAGCATCGTGCGCAGGAAATTTGCGCCGTGCGAGGCATACACCCATGCCGTGCGGAAGATCAGATGACGGCCGCCCGCAGCGCGCACGGCGTCTTCGCCATCACGCTTGCTGGTGCCATAGACCCCCAGCGGCGCGGTCGGTTCATTCTCGCGGTACGGAGCCGTGCCCTGCCCATCGAACACATAGTCGGTGGAGTAATGCACGAACGGCACGCCATGCGCCGCACACCAGCGCGCGATCACGCCCGGCGCCTGCGCGTTGGCCGCAAAGGCGGCGTCGACCTCCTGTTCGGCACGGTCGACGGCGGTGTAGGCGGCCGCATTGACCACGATCGACGGTTGCAGCCGGTCAAGCAGCGCCGGCAGGCTGTCAGGCTGGCCGAAATCGGCGGTTTCGCAGGCGCTGCCATCGGGCAGGACGCCGCTGCGGGTGGTCGCAACCACCTTGCCCAGCGGTGCCAGCGCGCGCAGCAGCTCCTGGCCGACCTGACCGTTGCCGCCGAATACCAGAACGGTCATGGCACGTAGACCGGCAGGCGGTCTTCAGCAATGTCCTTCAGGAAGGGAGCGTTCTCGTCCTTGGCCGACAGCGTCGGTGCACTGACCGGCCAGTCCACGCCGATATCGGCGTCATTCCAGCGCACGCCGGCATCGAAGTCCTTGAGGTAGACCTCGGTGCACAGGTAACTGAACACCGCGCGTTCGGACAGCACCGCGAAACCATGCGCGAAACCTTCCGGAATCCAGAACTGCTTCTTGTTTTCCGCGCTCAGCACCACCGCTTCCCACTGACCGAAGGTCGGCGAACCGCGGCGGATGTCCACAGCCACGTCGTAGACCTCGCCTTCCAGCACGCTGACCAGCTTGCCCTGCGGGCGCGGCCACTGGTAATGCAGGCCGCGCAGCACGCCCTGCGCCGAGGTGGAAACATTGCTCTGCACGAAGCGATCCGGCAGGCCCAGCGCTGCGAAGCGCTCGGCATTCCAGGTTTCGAAGAAATAACCACGGGCATCGCCGAACACGGCCGGCTCGATCACCACGCAGCCGGGCAACTTGGTTTCAATCACTTTCACGGAACGACTCCACGCAGGGCGAGCTTGTGCAGGTACTGGCCGTAGCCATTCTTGATCAGCGGTGCAGCCAGCGCTTCCAACTGCTCGGCGCTGATCCAGCCTTGGCCGAAGGCGATTTCCTCGGGGCAGCAGACCTGTAGGCCCTGGCGGGTCTGGATCGTCTCGATGAAGTTGGACGCTTCCAGCAGCGACTGGTGGGTACCCGTATCCAGCCACGCGTAGCCGCGGCCGAGCGCCTCCAGATGCAGGTTGCCTTCACGCAGGTAGCGCTGGTTCAGATCAGTGATCTCCAGCTCGCCGCGCGGCGACGGCTTCAGCTCGGCCGCATGGTGGCTGGCATTGCCGTCGTAGAAATACAGGCCGGTCACGGCATAGTTGGAACGCGGGTTCTCCGGCTTCTCCACCAGGTCGACCACCTTTCCAGACTTGTCGAACTCGGCAACGCCGTAACGCTCCGGATCATTGACCCAGTAGCCGAACACCGTCGCGCCGTGGTCGCGCTGATCGGCATTGCGCAGCACCTCGCGCAGGCCATGGCCGTGGAAGATGTTGTCACCCAGCACCAGGCAGCTCGGCTTGCCGGCCACGAAATCGCGGCCGATCAGGTACGCCTGGGCCAGGCCATCAGGGCTCGGCTGCACGGCGTACTGGATGTCCATGCCCCACTGCGAGCCATCGCCCAGCAACTGCTGGAACAAGGCCTGTTCGTGCGGGGTATTGATGATCAGCACTTCACGGATGCCCGCCAGCATCAGCACGCTGAGCGGGTAATAGATCATCGGCTTGTCATACACCGGCAGCAGCTGCTTGCTGACGCCCTTGGTGATCGGGTACAGCCGGGTGCCGGAGCCGCCGGCGAGGATGATGCCCTTGCGTTGGGTCATGTCGTGTCCTTGGTTCAGGCCGCGGTGCCGATGCGCTGCAGGCGATAACTGCCGTCGAGCACGCCGTTCACCCATTCCTGGTTGTCCAGGTACCAGTCGACGGTGAAGCCGATGCCCTGTTCAAAGGTGTAGGCCGGTTCCCAGCCCAGGTCGTTCTTCAGCTTCGAGGCATCGATCGCGTAACGGCGGTCATGGCCCGGGCGGTCGGCAACGTAGGTGATCTGGCTGCTGCGCGGCTCGCCGTCCGCACGCGGGCGGCGCTGGTCCAGCAGCGCGCAGATCGCCTGCACCACTTCGATGTTCTGCTTTTCGGAGTTGCCGCCGACGTTGTAGGTCTCGCCCACCTGGCCCTTGGCCAGCACGGTACGGATCGCTTCGCAATGGTCGGACACGAACAGCCAATCACGCACCTGCTTGCCATCGCCGTACACCGGCAGCGGCTCGCCGGCCAGCGCCTTGGCGATCACCAGCGGGATCAGCTTCTCCGGGAAGTGGTACGGACCGTAGTTGTTGGAGCAGTTGGTGGTCAGCACCGGCAGCCCGTAGGTATGGTGGAACGCACGCACAAGGTGGTCCGAGGCGGCCTTGGACGCCGAGTACGGCGAGTTCGGGGCATACGGCGTGGTTTCGCTGAACTTGCCGGTCTCGCCCAGGGTGCCGTACACCTCGTCGGTGGAGACATGGAGGAAGCGGAAGGCCGCGCCCTGATCGGCCGGCAGCGCCTTCCAGTAATCGCGCACGGCCTCGAGCAGGCCGAGAGTGCCGACGACATTGGTCTGGATGAACGCGCCTGGGCCGTCGATGGAACGGTCGACGTGGCTTTCGGCCGCGAAGTTCAGCACCGCATCGGGCTGGTGCTCGGCCAGCAGGCGGGCAACCAGCGCACTGTCGCCGATGTCGCCCTGCACGAACACGTGGTTGGGATTGCCGTCCAGGCTGGACAGGGTCTTCAGGTTGCCGGCGTAGGTCAGCACATCGAGGTTGATGACCTTGACGCCGCGTGCGACGGCCTCGAGAACGAAGTTACCGCCAATGAATCCGGCGCCGCCGGTGACAAGCCATGTGGGCACTACCTGTTCTCCTGATGATGATTCGCGGGACAGGGCCCTCGTGGCCCCGACAATGCAACTTGAAAGGATACAACGCAGTTCCTGTAGCGGGCGATCACACAGGTGAACTGGCGCCCACTGGATTGCTGCATCGCACCAGGAAACAAGTAGACCATACGCATTCGCATGGTTGCCCCAAGCCAGCTAGAATCGGGGTCCCACCCCCGAACCGGTTGCTGTTGCAGGACCGGACGTTCTCCAGCAAATGCGAGCCGGCCAGCGACCGGCACTACAAGGATCTCGTACCAGATGAAAATCCTCGTCGCGTACAAGCGCGTGGTGGACTACAACGTCCGCATTCAGGTCAAGCCGGACGGCTCCGGCGTGGTCACCGATGGCGTCAAGCTGTCTCCCAATCCCTTCGATGAAATCGCCCTGGAAGAGGCCCTGCGCCTGCGCGACAAGGGCATCGCCAGCGAAGTCGTGGTGGCCACCATCGCCCCGGCCGACGCCCAGGCGCACCTGCGCAACGGCCTGGCCATGGGCGCCAATCGCGCCATTCACGTGGTCACCGACCAGGCCATCCAGCCGCTGACCGCCGCCCGCACCCTGCTCAAGCTGGTCGAGAAGGAACAGCCGGACCTGGTGATCCTGGGCAAGCAGGCCATCGACGACGACGCCAACCAGACCGGCCAGATGCTGGCCACGCTCTGGGGCCGTCCGCAGGCGACTTTCGCCAGCAAGCTTGAGATTGCCGATGGCAAGGCCATGGTGACCCGCGAGGTCGACGCCGGCCTGGAAACGCTGGAAGTGGACCTGCCGGCCGTGGTCACCACCGACCTGCGCCTGAACGAGCCGCGCTTCATCAAGCTGCCCGACATCATGAAGGCCAAGGCCAAGCCGCTGGAAACCCTGCAGCTGGCCGACCTCGGCGTGGACGCCGCCGACACCTTCAAGACCACCCAGTACGCCGCACCGTCCAAGCGCAGCAAGGGCGTGATGGTCAAGGACGCGGCCGAACTGGTTGCCGCACTCAAGCAGAAGGGGTTGCTGTAATGAGCAGGATTCTCGTCATCGCCGAGCACCACGACGGCAAGCTCAACGCCGCTACCGCCAAGACCGTCAGCGCGGCCGCCGCCATTTCCGGCGCCAGCATTGACGTGCTGGTGCTGGCCGCCGACCCGACCGCCGTTGCGGCTGAAGCGGCCAGGATCGCCGGCATCGCCAAGGTCCTGACCGTGGCCAATGCCGCCAACGCGCAGGCGCTGGCCCAGGTACTGGCCCCGCAGATCGCGCAGCTGGCCAAGGGCTACACCCACGTGTTCGGCCCGTCGACCACCTTCGGCAAGGACCTGATGCCGTGCGTGGCCGCCCTGCTCGGCGTCAACCAGGTCTCCGACCTGATGGCCGTCGAAGGCAGCCACACCTTCAAGCGCCCGATCTACGCCGGCAACGCCATCATCACTGTCGAAGTCCCGGCCGACCAGATCGTGGTCGCTACCGTGCGTGCCGCGTCGTGGCCGGAAGCCGCCCAGGGCGGCAGTGCCTCGGTTGAAGCCGCCAGCGTCGATGCCACCCTGCCCGTCCACACCCGCTTCGTCGGCCTGGCCGCCGGCGCCAGCGACCGCCCGGACCTGCAGAGCGCCAAGCGCGTGGTCTCCGGTGGCCGTGGTGTTGGTTCGGAAGAGAACTTCAAGGTCATCTTCCAGCTGGCCGACAAGCTCGGCGCCGCCGTGGGTGCCTCGCGCGCCGCCGTGGATGCCGGCTATGTGCCCAGCGACCTGCAGGTCGGCCAGACCGGCAAGATCATCTCGCCGGAGCTGTATGTGGCCGTCGGCATCAGCGGCGCCATCCAGCACCTGACGGGCATCAAGGATGCTGGCACGATCGTGGCGATCAACAAGGATGCGGATTCGCCGATCTTTGAAATTGCCGATATCGGCCTGGTCGGGGATCTGTTTGCGATCCTGCCGGAGCTGGAAAAGGCGCTCTGAGTCTCAAAGGCTGAAGGCCAGGGTATCACTCGATACCCTGGCCCCCGCCTGGAAACCCCATGAAACAACGACTTCTCCGTTTCCTGATTTCCGGCGGCTCGGCCGCTGCAGTCGAATATGCCGTGTTCATTACCCTGCAGATGGCGCTCAGCGACAAATGGCTTTTCGCCAATCAGTCGCTGAGTTTCGCCTGCGGGTTCGTGGTGAGTTTCCTGCTGAATCGCCACTGGGTGTTCCAAAGCTACGGCCACATGGGAAGCGAGCTTTTCAAGTACGGCATCGTTGCGACAATAAATCTCGCCGCCGGCAATCTGGCAATCTTCCTGCTGGTTGGCCCAGCAGATATCCATCCGCTGATCGCGAAGTTCCTGGTAATGGGAATGATCGCGGCGTGGAATTATCTTATTTTCTCGCGACTGGTTTTCAGGAAGCCGGCCATCTAGCGCGTGCTTGGCCTGCGGAAGTTGCAACGAAAAATGCAGACTGCATGCGCATGCAAAAGCCCGTAACGAGAACACTGCGTTCCGACGTCGAAGGCCAGCATCTGGAGATGCTGGCCTTTTTCCTTGCAGGGATACGAAAAAGCGTCCTCAGTGAATTGTTTCCGCCACGATCAGCAAAGTAACAAATGTTCGACGCCGAAATGTATCCCTGAGTATCGAAAGAAGTCACAAGGCAACTAGCCTTCATACGTTCACCAATGTGCAAACGGCGTGACGAACGCCGTATGATTGGAGCTGGCATGGAAGCCCATTGCTGCAGATCAGCCTCCAATGCTTTTTTCCACATTCTAGAGAGGCAACGAGGAAGGATTCCTTGGAGATTCTTCCGTTTGGCTGATGAGCATCAATATCCTGAATATCTCGCGACGATTCCCCGCATGGGGAACCTGCGTCGCAGCGTTGCTGACCGGCGTCCTGCTGTTGCGGATGAGCCGCTATTACGCTCCCGCGGATCTCCTGTACCTGTCCACCAGCTTCCTGTTGGAGTTGGTATTGATCGATCTGGTAACTCACTTGGCACTCGGCGTGCGCAACAGGCTACTGCGGGTTCTGGCCTTGGCGTTTCCGGCAACCGCAGGCATTGTCTACGTTGCCCAGCTTTACTCAGCCTGGCTTTCCGGGGGGCTGATTCCACCTATTGCCTTCGCGAATCAGGAAGTGGCGGGCCTGATCGCATTCAACGGCGTGTACGCGATGCTGGGCGCATATCTACTCGCCTTCATCTCTTTTGCGATCATCCATCGTGCCGACCAACCACGCTTCAGCCTCCGCACTTCATTGGCATGCCTGGCCGTGGCTGCGACTGCCTATACAGGCATGGTCCACGACCAACCCCCGGCGCGCGGGATCGTCGTGGCACGCGGCGAGGCCCCGGTGACGTCGTTCCTGCGCGCCTATTCCATCTTCGCCGGCATGAATGGCCGTGCCCAGCTCACTGCAACGGAACTGCTGGGAGCACGAGCCGAATTCTCAAGGAAAAAGATCTACCAACAGGGATTCCCGGCCGAGATCACGGCAAGCCTGCCAGCAAAACCGAACGTCATCGTCATCTTCACCGAAGGCATGTCAGCCCGCTGGATGGATACCTATGACAGCGCGCATGCGGGCGTGACCCCCAACCTGGATCGCCTGGCCGGCGGTTCGCTGGTTGTCTCCAACTATTACAACCATACGGCCGCCACGTTCCGCGGTCTGCGCGGGCAGCTGACTTCAGGCCATCAGGAAATCGATGGCTACAACGCCGAAGGTACTGGCATCGGCCAGCGCGACGTCTCAGCGGACGTTACCGCGATTTCCCGCGCCAGCATCGCGGATGTACTTCGCGCACAGGGCTACAACAGCATGTTCTTCCTGTCGCAGCAGGAGTACATCAACAAGATGATCGAGACCCTGGGCTTCGACCGCGTACTGGGTCGCGACTACCTGTATGAAACCCACGTTCGCAAGGGCGCACAGGAGGCACGACCGAAGTACCTGTCCGACACCCAGTTGTTCGACAGCATGCTATCGGAACTGGAGGCGCAGCCGGCCGACAAGCCGTTCTTTGCCGCCGCGTACAATTTCCAGACCCATGCGTTCCTGGACGGGGAAAGCAGATACGGCAAGGGCGACAACATCGTCCTCAATCGCTTCCATACATACGACCGGGATATTGGCCACTTCATTGAGCGCTTCATGGCCAGCCGGCTCCACGAGAACACCATGCTCGTGATCACCGCGGATCATTCCACCTTCCCGGGCCCGAATGCAGTGGCCGCGGACAGCCGAGTGCAAGGCTACTTCGTGGACAAGATCCCGTTCCTGATCTACTGGAAGGGCGTGGAGCATCGTACCATCGATGCAGCTGGCAAGAATTCTCTTGATCTGGCGCCTTCGTTGCTGAGCCTGCTGAACGTGCAGGATGCGCACAACCTGTTCCTGGGCTGCACGATATTCGAGCAGTGCGCGCTGGACCGCGTCTCCAACATCGGGATCGAATACATCCTGACCGATGCCAAGGGCTCCTATTCGGAGTACTACGTTCCCGCAGAACAGAAGGCTCATTACGAACAGTCACGGGACACCATCGAGCGCTACAAATCGATGGACCTGATCATCGATACCCGATGACCGGCATTCCGGAGCACCTGGAGGTGCTCCGGATCCAGCAATTAGTTGTTCGGAGCGAACATCGGCCGTTCCAGCTGCAGCATGGAGCGCCCCGCCATCATCGGCACCTTGCGGATCTCCTTGGGTGCGAAGGGTACCGCGCCAAAGTACTCCTCGATGCCGTACATGGTTTCCTGCTCCGGCGCACAGTGGAACACCATGCTCTTGCGGGTCATGCCCGGCGAGCGGATGGGCGTTCCGCCATGCGGCAGTTCCGGGTGCCAGATGAAACAGTCACCTTTCTTGATCAGGGCGATGTGCGGCGGAATACCGCGACGGTTCACTTCCTCTGCCACCCGTCCGATGTAGCGATTGAACGCATCGCCAAGCTCAGACGGCGCGGTGCCAGCCGCCTGGATCGGCTCGATCTCGATCTTGTGGCCGCCCGGGAAGTACTGCAGCGGACCGGCATCGGCATGCACGTCTTCAAGCGCGAACCAGATTCCCGCGAACATGTTGTTCGGACGGGTATGGAAGAACGGGGTATCGCGATGGATCGCCTGCTCGCTGGACTGCTCGAAGAAGAGTGACGTCGCCACGAATGCGCGATCCGAGAAAAACACGTCCAGCGTGTCCATCACCAAGGGCTTGCTGATCGCAAGTTGGGCCTCCTCGCTGACAAGATGCATGTTGGTCAAGCGCGAATGCCTACCAGTCTGCATGACGAACCGATCAGCCTCCTCGCGGTGCTGGTCGACGTAATCATTGAATGCTTCGCAGATTCGGTCGCACTCCTGGGCCGTCAGTACGCCAGGCAGGTGCACGAATCCCTGCTCATGCAGATTGGCAGCCGCCGAGACCGCGGTGTGCGGCGGGTGCTTACCATCCTTGCCGCGCGAACCCCAGATGAAATCCAACAGGCCCATTACTTTTTCCTTGAGTGACACAGCCCCCTTTCCGGGAAGCCCGCTCGAGGTTCCGGGGTCGCCATCAAGCGCGTAGCCCCCTAACCCCCCCTGTCCGGCAAGCGCCAAGCTATAACTTGACAATACCTCCCCGCCGGCCGCGCGGGGGAGGATATCACGGTAAGCGCCAAGACACCGAGAAGCCACGCTGATTACGGCATGAAGAAGTCAAAATCGTCAGACAATGCCGTTAGAATGATGAGTCGCCCCCTAACTGACCTGCGCGGAGCCCTCCAACTTGCGCCTGCTCCCGCCCCATGACGGCTTTTCGCAGCCCAGACCGCCCCGATGGCGTAGCGTATTCCTGCTGTCCCTCGTGACTGCGGGATATCTGGCCGTGCTGGTGTATGTGGACCGGGATACCCATGCGCTGGAACAGCTGACCGCTCTGGGTGGACCGTTGCTGGCCTGTACGGCACTGGTGCTGGCCAGCTTTGCACTGCGCTACGGGCGATGGCACGGCGCACTGCGCCGGCAGGGGCACCCTGTCGCTCGATGGCGGGGACTACGCGCCTACTTGGCCGGTTTTGCGTTCACAGCCTCCCCCGGAAAGGCTGGCGAACTGCTGCGCATCCGCTACTTCGCGGATATGGGCGTACCGCCGCGTGCGGTGCTTGGCACCTTCATCCATGAGCGAAGCCAGGACCTGTTGATCCTCACAGTGCTGGGCATGAGCGCGGCCACGCTGGTGCCGGCACTTGGCGCGGTGCTGGGCGTTGTTCTGGCCTTGTTGATGCTGGTCATTGTTACCAGCTGCAACCGCTGGCTGCGGACGCGTCTTCTGGGGCTGGCCAGCGTGATCCCCGGCGCGCCACTCAAACGCCTCCTAACCTTTCTGGTCGATGGCCTGATCACCGCCGGTCCGTTGTGGAAGCCGAATGCTGCGCTGCCAGGACTGGCATGGGGAACGATGGCCTGGCTCCTGACAGCCGTGGCATTTGCCATGCTCTGCGCTGCCGTTGGCCTGGATCTGGACTGGCACCAGGCGCTGGGGATCTACCCCATCGCCATGTTGGCGGGCGCGGTTTCTTTCATCCCCGGCGGCGTTGGCACAACCGAAGCCGCCATCGTCCTGATGCTGACCACCACGGGCGCGTCCTTGGACGCTGCTTTGGCGGTTGCCGTCGGTATTCGATTGACCAGCCTGTGGCTGGCGGTGGTCGTGGGCATGCTGGCCATGACCAACCTCGAACTGCAATCGACCCGCTCGCCGCTTCCATCTTCCCGCCCCTATTGACCCGCCATGCACCTACTGCACACCGGAGCGCAGAATTTTGGCTATTGAACACCGTGCCCTGTGCATTGACCTGGATGGCACCTTGCTGCGTTCGGACATCCTGTACGAATCGCTGCTGGCCCTGCTGGCGCACAATCCGCTGTACCTGTTCCTGGTGCCGTTCTGGCTGCTCCGTGGCAAAGCCTACGTGAAGCGCCAGTTGGCCTCGCGCGTGCAGCTGCCCGCCGAAACGCTGCCCTACGACGAGCGGGTGCTGGAGATCCTGCGCACCACTACGCAACGTCCGCGCGTGCTGTGCACGGCGTCGGACCGCCTGCTGGTGCAGCCGATTGCAGACCACCTGGGCCTGTTCGAAGAAGTGATGGCCAGCGATGGCCACACCAACCTGTCGGGCAACAACAAGGGCGCGGCGCTGGCCGAGCGTTTCGGTGAGCGCGGCTTCGATTACATGGGCAACGGCCGCGTCGACCTGAAGGTCTGGGCCCACGCCGGCGGCGCGATCGTGGTGAACAACGGCACGGCGCTGGCCCGGGATGCCGCCCGTCAGACCGAAGTTCTGGCCCACCTGCCCTCGCAGAACGGCGGTCTGCTGACCTGGGTCAAGGCCCTGCGCGTCTACCAGTGGCTGAAGAACCTGCTGGTGCTGGTGCCGCTGCTGACAGCTCACCGGTTCTTCGACATCGGATCCATCATTGATGCCGGCGTGGCCTTCCTGGCATTCGGCCTGTGCGCGTCGGGCGTCTACCTGCTCAACGACCTGCTGGACCTGACCCCGGACCGCATGCATCCGCGCAAGCGCAGGCGGCCGTTCGCGGCCGGCACACTGCCGCTGCTGCATGGCCTGCTGGTGGCACCACTGATCACCCTGGCCGGTTTCGCACTGGCACTGCTCTGCAGCCCGGCCTTTGCCGGCGTCCTGCTGTGCTACTACGTAATGACCCTGAGCTACTCGCTCAAGCTCAAGCGCATCGTGATGATCGATGTGGTGATGCTCGCTGCGCTTTATACCGTGCGCATCATCGGCGGCGCGGTTGCGATCAACTCCGAACTGTCGTTCTGGCTGCTGGCGTTCTCAATGTTTGTGTTCCTCAGCCTGGCCATGCTCAAGCGATATACCGAACTGGCCTCGGCACTGGCAAACGGCAAGGAAATGGCGATCGGTCGCGGCTACTCCGTCGCCGACCTGCCGCTGGTGCAGTCGCTGGGCGCAGCCGCCGGCTACATCGGTGTACTGGTCTTCGCGCTGTACATCAACAGCCCGGAGAGCCTGGAGCTCTACAGGAGCCCCAAACTGCTCTGGCTGCTGTGCCCCATCCTGCTGTACTGGATCAGCCGCATGTGGATCGTGTCCCACCGCGGCGACATGCATGACGACCCGATCGTGTTCGCGGCCATGGACCGCAGCAGCCAGATCGTCATCGGCCTGTGTGTGCTCATCGTCCTGCTGGCGATATGAGTCGGGCGATCGGCCAATCCTGGGGGCGCTACCCGCGCGTGGAGCAACGGATCATCCCGGTGCTCGACCGCAATGGCGCCCTGCCGCTGCCCTCAGACGGGGGTACGGTATTGGCGCATGGCAATGGCCGCAGCTACGGTGACAGCTGCCTGAACCCAGGTGCCACGCTGCTGACCAGTCGTGGACTGGACCGGTTCATCGATTTCGATCCCGCCACCGGCATCGTAAGCTGCGAGGCAGGCGTCACCTTGGCCGACATCCTGGATATCGCCCTGCCCCGTGGCTGGTTCCTGCCGGTCACCCCCGGTACGCGCTACGCCACGGTTGGCGGCGCCATCGGCAATGACGTGCATGGCAAGAATCATCACCGTGCAGGTACGTTCTGCCATCACGTGCGCTGCATCGAACTGCTGCGCAGCGATGGTTCGCGCCAGCAACTCACGCCTGCCGACAGCAGCGGCCTGTTCGCGGCCACCGCTGGCGGGCTGGGCCTGACCGGATTCATCACCTGGGTCGAATTGCAGCTTCGCCGTGTGCCTGGCCCGTGGATCGAAACCGAGTCGATCCGCTTCGACAATCTCGATGAATTCTTCGAATTGTCGCGCGACTCGGCCGAAGGATTCGAGTACACGGTGGCCTGGATCGACTGCCTGGCCAAGGGCGCCAACCTCGGCCGCGGCCACTTCCTCCGGGGCGACCATGCACCCGGCGATGCACAGGCCGCCACGCCCAGTTCGGCACCGCGACGCAGCATGCCACTGGTACCGCCAGTGTCGCTGGTCAACCGGTTGACCCTGCGTCCTTTCAATACGCTGTACTACTGGCGGCAGCCGGCGCGCCACGCCCGCCAAATATCGCACTACCAGAGCTATTTCTATCCGCTGGATGGCATCAACCACTGGAACCGGATGTATGGCCCGCGCGGTTTCCTGCAGCACCAATGCGTGCTGCCTCCGGCAACCGCCCGCGATGCCACTGCAGCACTGCTGGCGGAAATCGCCCGCAGCGGACGTGGCTCGTTTCTGGCAGTGCTGAAGGAATTTGGCGACCGTCCCTCACCGGGCCTGATGTCGTTCCCGCGTCCGGGCACGACCCTGGCGCTTGACTTCCCCAATGACGGGCCGGACCTGCTGAAAATGCTCGATCGACTTGATCGCATCGTCAGTGACGCCGGCGGCGCAGTGTATCCCGCCAAGGATGCGCGGATGTCCGGTGCCCTGTTCCGCCAGGCCTACCCGGCCTGGGAAGCATTCTCCCGCTTCATCGACCCTCGATTCTCATCCGGCTTCTGGCGCCGGGTGATGGAGTAATCATGCAGAAGATCCTGATCATCGGCGCCACCTCGGCCATTGCCGAGTCGGTAGCGCGTCTATACGCCGCACGCGGTGCCGCGCTCTACCTGGTGGGCCGCAGTGCCGCCAAGCTGGATGCCATCGCTGCCGACCTGCGCGTACGCGGTGCCCAGCACGTGCACACCGGCGTGCTGGACGTGAACGATGTGGCTGCCCATGGTGCCCTGCTGGACAATGCCTGGGCTGCGCTGGGCGGTGTGGACACCGTCCTGATCGCCCACGGCACCCTGCCTGACCAGGCCGCCTGCGATGCCTCGGTCGACCTGTCCCTGCGGGAATTCGCGACCAATGGTACCTCCACCATCGCCCTGTCCGCGGCGCTTGCGCAGCGCTTGCAGTCCGGTGCCAGCCTGGCGGTCATCTCCTCGGTGGCCGGTGACCGCGGCCGTGCCAGCAACTACCTGTACGGGAGCGCAAAGGCCGCCGTCACCACCTACCTGAGCGGTCTCGGCCAACGCCTGCGCCCGGCCGGCATCAACGTTCTGGTCATCAAGCCCGGTTTCGTCGACACCCCGATGACCGCCGCATTCAAGAAGGGCGCCCTGTGGGCGACGCCGGACAGGGTAGCTGCCGGTATCCTCACGGCCATCGACAAGCGTAAAGCCGTGGCCTACCTGCCTGGCTTCTGGTGGGCGATCATGATGATCATCAAGAACATTCCCGAATTTGTGTTCCGCCGAATCTCCCTCTGACCCGAACCAGAACCTGGACGCTCCACATGCCGGATATCGATCGCGACCTCGACGTACTGTATCAACACCGTTTTCCCAAGGAAGAGCTCGCAAACAAGAACCGGATCTGGCAGGTCCTGTGCAGCCAGTACTTCAGCCGGTTCGTGAATCCATCCGACACCGTGGTCGATATCGGTGCGGGCTACTGCGAGTTCATCAACAACATTCCGGCAGCCGGAAAGATTGCGGTGGATCTTAATCCAGACGTCCGCCAATTCGCCTCTGACGGTGTCCGCATCATCAACGAAAGCTGCACTGCGGTGGCCTCCATCCCCGACGCCAGCGTCGATGCGGTGTTCATGAGTAATTTCCTGGAACACCTGCCAAGCAAGGACCTGGTGCTGCAGACGTTGCGGGAGAGCGCGCGCATGCTCAAGCCCGGTGGCCGAGCGATCATCCTGCAGCCGAATATCCGCTTCTTGTACGACGAATACTGGGACTACTTCGACCATCACACCGCCCTGAGTGATCGCAGCCTTGTGGAAGGTGTGCTGATGGCAGGCCTGGAGCCAAGGGTCGTTATCCCGAAGTTCCTGCCCTACACCACCAAAAGCCGTCTGCCACAGGCGCCTTGGCTGGTGTCGCTGTACCTGAAGATCCCGCTGGCGTGGCACATCCTGGGCAAGCAGGCGCTGGTTGTGGCGTACAAGCCGCGCTGACCCCATTCCCTTAGCAGTCGAGTTGGTCCATGGCACAGAAGAACGACAAGATCGTCATTACCGGCGCAGCCGGCCTGGTGGGGCAGAACCTCATCGTGGAAATGAAGCAGCAGGGCTACACCCGGCTGGTGGCGATCGACAAGCATGCGCACAACTTGGAGATCCTTCGCCAGCTGCACCCGGAGGTCGAGACAGTGCTGGCTGATCTGGCCGAGCCCGGCGACTGGGCCGAACGCTTTGCCGGTGCGCGACTGGTTGTACAACTGCACGCGCAGATCACCGGCAAGACCACCGACCTGTTCGTGCGCAACAACATCACCGCTACTGGACAAGTGCTGAAGGCAACCCAGGATGCCGCCGTGCCGTACATGGTTCACATCAGTTCCTCGGTAGTGAACTCGGTGGCCAAGGATGACTACACCAACACCAAGCGCGAGCAGGAAGAAATGGTCGTGGCCAGCGGCCAGCGCCACTGCGTGCTGCGGCCGACGCTGATGTTCGGCTGGTTCGATCCCAAGCATCTGGGCTGGTTGTCGCGCTTCATGGCGCGCACGCCGGTATTCCCGATTCCCGGCGACGGCAGATTCATGCGTCAGCCGCTGTACGAACGCGATTTCTGCCGCTGCATTGCCAAGTGCATCGAGACCGAGCCCGACGGCGAAGTGTTCGACATCGTTGGCGATACCCGCGTGGACTATGTGGACATCATCCGTACCATCAAGCGGGTGAAGAACCTGCGCACCTGGATCGTGCACATTCCGATCGGCTTCTTTGCCTTCCTGCTGAAGGTCTACAGCCTGTTCAGCAGCAAGCCGCCGTTCACCGCAGACCAGCTCAAAGCGCTCAGCGCCGGTGATGACTTCAAGGGCATTGATACCGAGGCGGTGTTCGGGGTGAGGCAGACTCCTTTCGAGGATGCGATCCGCGAGAGCTACACCGACCCGCGCTACAGCCATATCGTGCTGCAGCGCTGACCCAGAAGATCACACGGGAATCCATTCAAATGAGCACTTTCGCCATCATCGGCAGTGGCCCGATGGGCCTCATGGCAGCCCTGGAGCTGCTGAAGCAGGGCCACCAGGTCGACGTGTACGAGCGCGACGATCGCATCGGCGGCATGTCGGCAGACTTCGATTTCGACGGCCTGCGCATCGAGCGTTACTACCACTTCATCTGCAAGACCGACTATCCGCTCTTCAAGCTGCTCGATGAGATGCAGCTGTCCGACCGCCTGCACTGGACGGACACGAAGATGGGCTATTACTACCAGGGCAAGCTGCACAAGTGGGGCACGCCGTTCGCCCTGCTGGGCTTCCCGCACCTCGGCATCATCGACAAGGTGCGCTATGCCCTTCATGTAATGCACACCAAGGGCATCCAGGACTGGACAGCACTGGACAAGGAAAACGCACGCGACTGGATCACCCGCTGGATCGGCCCGAAGGCCTACAAGGTGATGTGGGAAAAAGCGTTCGCATTGAAGTTCTTCGAATATCAGGATCGCCTGTCCGCGTCATGGATCGGCACCCGCATCAAGCGTGTGGCGCTGTCCCGACGCAACCTGCTGAACGAGAGCATGGGCTATCTGGAAGGCGGCTCCGCCGTGCTACTGGAGAAGATGGCCGCCGACGTCCAGCGTCGTGGCGGCCGCATCCTGCTCTCACAGCCGATCGATGAAGTGACCTCTGCAGACGGCAAGGTGACCGGCATCCGCACTCCGGTCGGACACCACACCTATGATGCGGTGGTGTCCACCGCCCCCATCCAGTACGTACCGAAGCTGGTTCCTGGCCTGCCGAAGGCATTCGCCGATAAGGTTGGTGCCATCGACAACATCCCGGTGGCCTGCGTCATCCTGAAGCTCTCGCGGCCAGTCAGCGAGAACTTCTGGATGAATATCAGCGACGACCGCATCGAGATTCCAGGGCTGATCGAGTACAGCAACCTCAACCCAGGCAAGGGTCCGGGCGAACACATCGTGTACGCGCCTTACTACATGCCCAAATCGCACCCCAAGTGGCAGTGGAGCAACCAGCAACTGATCGACGAAGTCATCAGTTACCTGCCGATGATCAATCCTGCATTCAAGCAGGAATGGATCAAGGCCACGCATTGCCATCGCTATGAGTACGCACAGACGATCTGCCCGCCCGGCTTCCAGGACATGCTGCCGCCAATGAAGACACCGCTGCAGGGCTTCTTCATGGCCGATACGGCGTATTACTACCCGGAAGATCGCTCGATCAATGAGAGTATTGCGGTCGGCTCGGCATTGGCAGACGTAGCCAGTCGTTGAGATGCCACTTCAGCCATCTCCGCCACTTTCCATGCCGGCCACCTACATGCTGAAGCTCCTGCAGCCTGGTAATGCCTCGATTCTGCGTATCGTGCTGCTGCTACTCGCGGCAGCATCGGCAGTACTGGGTCTGACCGATCGCGAGTACCAGGGACGCGTCAGTGGCGGATGCTCACAGGCGCTATCTCCATTTCTGAAACAGGCAACGTCGTCCAGCCCACGCGCGATTTCTTTCTGCAATCTGCAGAATGCGGACACCGCAGAGATTGTCGTCGAACCCATTGCCCCCGGCACCACATCGATCACGTTGGAGATCGCGGGCTATGGCGATACTGCTGGCATCAGCGCCGTCTTGGCTGGACCAGATGAGGCGCAGATACCCGTTCCGTTGCCGAGAGCGGGAGACCGTTGGGTCCGCTGGACCATTCAGATTCCACCAGCACTGCAAGGGCAACAGAGTCGTCTGATCGTTCGCGATCAGACACAAGAGGGATTTGGCTGGATCGGCGTGGGACTTGTATCAGGTTACGGCGGCTGGCTACCCGTCAGCATCGCGCTGCTATTGACAGCGCTGCTTTACCCTTGGCTGGGTAATCCCAAAGCCACCCAAGAACCAGCTGCGCCAACTGGTTGGCGTAAACGCACGTGGCTGGGCATCGCAATCGGAGCTGCGACATTACTTGCGCTCGTTCTACGTCGACCCTCGCAATGGAGTAATCCGTACGTATGGGTGGAGGACGGGAAGGATCTCCTGCCGCAGTTCCTGCAGTACGGGTGGAGTACGCTGCTGCACCCCGTCGCCGGCTACATCCTGATCCCCAACAAACTGATCAACGCCATATCAGTCACGTTGTCATTCCGCTGGCTGCCGGAAATCAGCTTGGCGCTGGCGGCGATGATGACCGTCGGCGTCATGGTGATGCTTGCCTTGGCGCCGACGCGGCTGAAGGCCCCTTGGGCATGTGCGCTGGCGGTGCTGGCCGTCCCGACCGATCCGGAGGTCTTCTCCACGTCAGCCTATGCGCTGTGGTGGGGTGGCTTCCTCGTGCTGATGCCTCTGTTCTGGGACGAACGACGCGCCCCCAGCCTGCGCTGGCGCATGCCCATGCTGTTGTTGGGCGCCTTGTCATCGCCGCTCATCGTGATGATGACTCCGCTATACGGTGCGCGTGCACTGCTTCTACGTCGACGTACTGAATGGTGCATGTTTGGCGCTGCGTGCGTCCTTGGGGCAATCCAGGCGACCCTCGTAGTGCTGAACCCCGTTGCTTCGCAGGAGCATCGTTCTGTTCCCGGTATCCCTGCGCTGCTGGAGCGCTTCCTGGGCCATTTCCTGCTCTGGCGACCCGAGATGACTCAGCCGGCGCTCATTGCTGGAATGGGGTTGGGTCTGCTGATCGTCATTCTGATTGGCGCATGGGCGCAGCGGCGCGAGGGCTGGGTACTGCCCGGGCTCATTGCCTGCTTCCTTCTTTCAGTCGCGGCCGCCGCAGCAAGGGTCCCCGTCGACCCGCTTGATCCATTCAACGGTGGCCCCCGCTACTTCTTCTACCCTTATATTTTCCTGGCTTGGATTCTCATCCACCTGATCAGCGAATCGCGAGCACTGGCACGGGCGATGATCACTGTGTTGTTGCTTGTACCGATAACCCAGACCGTGCAGTACGGAACCCGTACACATGCAACGCTTGATTGGCGACAGCAATTGCAGGAATGCACAAGCGGACGCTCCTCGGCCGGCCCCTTCGTGCATTGGACCGGGCGGCTGGAGAATCTATGGAATGCCCCGCTGACGGCTGAGCAGTGCAGACAACTGGTGAGCAATAGCCTATTTGACAACACCCTTGACCCGCAGGACTTGCCGCCCTCCGACGGCGCTTCCACCTACATCACGGAAGCGCCCAGATGATCGTTCCCAACCACGGGCGCCCACAGTCATGATCGAACGCCGCTTCATTCTTTTCATCATCGCAAGCGGCTTGGCAGCGGTCGCAAACTTTGGTTCGCGCATTGCCTTGAGCCAATTGATGAGTTATGTGCCGGCGATCGTTTTGGCCTACCTCGTCGGCATGGCCACCGCCTTCATGCTCAACCGCGCATACGTGTTCAAGGACGCGGACAAGCCTCTGGCATCGCAGGTCATGTGGTTCATCGCAGTCAACGCGTTGGCACTCCTGCAGACCCTGATCGTCAGCCTGCTGTTCAGTCATTACATATTCCCATGGATGGGCCTGACCTTTCACCCTGAAACGCTCGCACACGCGTTGGGCGTCATCGCGCCAGCGGTGGTGAGCTACTTCGGGCACAAGCACTTCACCTTCAGGAAATCCTAGGCATGTCCACCTTCCCTCCTGCCTCGTCGCCACGGCACGCTGGCATGCGTTCGCTCTTGGGACAACCCGTCGTGGCCTTCGGATTGGCTTTGGCGTTGTTTTATGCCGTACTGGCCATTCTGGCCGGCACACATGGTTACAGCCCGGTTCCGTTCTGGGACATGTGGGACGGCACGCTGGGCTTCTACCTCCGCCAGCAAAGTGACCTTTCGGCTTGGTGGGCACAGCACAATGAACACCGAATCATTCTCGCCAGGCTTCTGTTCTTCATTGATTTGAAATACTTCGGTGGCCACGCCGTTTTCCTGCTGGTGGTCAACTACATCCTGGCAATCATCACCTTCGGGCTACTGGCCTGGTGCGCCATGCGCATCATTCCTTCGCCCCCCGCCGCCATGGGCGTAGTGGCAGTAGTGATCTTGAGCCTGGCATTGTTGTGGACTCAGGAGAACAACCTGACCTGGGGCTTCCAGAGCCAGTTCTTCCTGGCGCAGTTGCTGCCGCTTGCTAGCCTGTTGTCGCTATGGCGCTCCAGCCGGAGCTCGCGGTGGCGCAACGCGTGGTTTGCTTTTGCCCTGCTGCTGGCGGTACTGGCCGCTGGCAGCATGGCCAATGGACTTCTGGCGACGTGGCTCCTGCTTGCCGGTTGCATCTTCGGCCGCCAAGGCTCCAAGCGGATTGCTTTGGTTGCAGTGGCCGCCATCGTCGTCACGGGGCTCTACTTCCATGGTTATGTATCTCCCGGTAGCCATGGCTCGCTGTCCAACACGCTTCGCGACTCTCCACGCGGAGTGGTGTGGTTCCTCTTTGCCTATCTGGGGAGCCCTTTCGCGCACCTGGCAGAGGGCAAGCCCAATCTCTACGCAGCGGTTGGCTGCGGAGCGATCATCACATTGCTGGCCATCTATCTGGCAGGTCGGGCGCTGGTCCGCAAGCGCAACAACGTGGACCTGGAACTGACGCTGTCGTTGTTCCTGGGGTATCTGGGCACCTCGGCATTCGCAGTGGCCGGCAGCCGCATTGTCTTCGGTCTGGAAAGCGCAGTAGCCAGCCGATACACCACGCCCGCCCTGTTGGTGATCGCCTCTGTGATGATCCTGGGTGTCGCCCGGCTTTCCGTACGTTTCCGCTGGGCCCGCGGGCAGTCGGCAGCAGCGCTGTTGATCATTCCACTTTTGTTCCTGCCATTGCAATGGAACGCCGTCAAGCACAACGCGCTTGCTGATTTCGAGAAGACCACTGCGGCCATGGCGCTGGAGATGGGCGCCCGCGACGACGAGCAGATTCTCTGGACTTATCCAGACAGTCCTCGTGCTCTGGAGATCGCCCGGGACGCGTCCGCACAGGACCTGTCGATCTTTGCCAGCACTTGGCTGAAAGGCGCGCGCGAGAGTCTCGGCCATGTCTATGGCAAGGTGCCCACCAAGAGTTGTGGCGTGGTGCCACCAGTCACCAAGGCACTGCCCGGTTCGGAGGGCTGGTCCCGTATGCAGGGCGGGCTGGTTGATACCTATCTGGGCGACGGTCTGAGCGCCCTGTACCTGCTGGACGAGCATGGCACGATCATAGGTCGCGGAATTCTCGCCGTGCCCGAGCGCCAGCAGGGTTCGGACAACGTGGGCTCGCCATTCAAGCTGTACCTGCGCAGCAACAGCCTGCAGCCCGGCCCGATGCTGGTGGTCGTGCCTGGCATCTGCAGCGGGGCATTCACCTACACCCCTTGAGCCTATCGGCCCCGCCCGGTTTCGTACCCGGCGGGGCGCCTACTTCAACGGCGCAGGCGCGCCAATGCGCGATGCAACGGTGTACGAGGCTGATTGGCGATGTCGTAGCTGAGGAAGGCCAGCAGGAACTGAAGGCCACTGACAATGGCGATCGACGGCAGCACCACAGTACCCACCGGCGCGGAGACGCCCTCTCCGGCAGCCACGATCCAGTTCCAGCCTCCGTACAGCACGCCCCCGCTGAGCAGCATCAGTGCCGCGATCAATTCCAGTGAGGCGATGGTCAGGTCGCGCAGGTAGTACCGATATGCGATCCGCTTGCAGAAGTTGCGGGCGTGCTTGAGCGCAAACTCGCCCAGCACCTGGCTGATCTTCAGGTTACTTACTTCTTCACCATAGCGTGCATCCATGGGAACGTCCTGCACCACGGCCTGCATTGCATTGAGACGGAACAGCAGGTCAGTCTCGAAGAAGTACCGGGTACTGATCGCCTCCATGGGTAACCGCTGTGCGACCGCCGCATGAATGGCGGTGTAACCGTTGGTCGGATCGAACAGGCTCCAGTAGCCACTGGATGCCTTGGCGAGGAAGGAAAGCCCCAGATTGCCAACGCGTCGCAGCAGCGGCATGCGGCTGATGTGTGATAGATCCCAGAAGCGGTTTCCCTTGGTGTAGTCGGCTTCGCCATTGAGAATCGGCGCAACAAACAGGGGGAGCAGCGCCGGGTCCATCTGGCCATCGCCATCGATCTTCACGACGACTGTCATGCCGTCGGCAACGGCTTGGCGGTAGCCGGTCATGGTGGCCCCGCCCACACCTTGGTTGACTTCGTTGTAGAGCACCCGCACGCGAGGATCAGTGTTGTTGGTCTCGATGAACTCTCCAGACTTATCCGGGCAGGCGTCGTCCACGCAATAGATTGCGGCGACCTCCGAACCAATGGCGGCGATCACTCCCAGGATGTGCCGCGTGACTTTGTAGCTGGGCACAACCACGGCAATCGCCTGCGATTGGTCATCACCCAGGTTGTGCCTGTTTCCGAACATTGCCTTCTCCTGTTCGCTGCCACCCATCTCAAGGGTCCAAGCGGTAAAACACCAGCCCATCGGGGCCAGTCGCGACCGGCTTGCCACCGGCGCCCAACTGGCGGTAACCGGTAAGGCAGTACTGCCCATCCAGCGCGCGTTCGTCGCTCTGCCCATTCCATCGATGCACGAGCAGATGGGTCACCCCAGCGCGGTGGAGCTCGGCGCGTGTCTGCTCGACCTGCGAACGGCAGAACATCGCGCGCAGATCCTTCGCAAAGTATCCATATCCCGAGCCGAGACGGACATTGAACAGATAGTCGCGCTGAGCGAACGGCAGATAGGGTGTTACGTACATGGAGGGCAGCACCCAGTCTTCGCGGCCATTCAAGACGATGGCGTAGGCCGGTGCCAGCACCACCGCATCTTGAGGCAGCTGACTTTCAGCACGCTGGAATGCCCTGACCTTTGCCTCAGTGATGGGAAACGTCCACCCTTGATCCGCGGGAGTCACACCCTTGATGTCTATCGTGATGAATCCAACGACGACTGTCAGGGCCGCCATCACCACCAGGGTGGAGACTGACCTGGATACTACTCGCCCAGCCGACCACTGAGGAAGGCGCCACTGCAGCATAGCGTCGGCGGCGGTCACCAAGCTGGCGAGCAACAGAATCCAATGGAGCATCACGGCATACATGCTCAGCAGCCCGATGTAGCGCTGTGTGTAGGTACTGAGCAGGCTGGCTTCCAGCGTCTCGTGACCGAGCGCGAGCGTAGTGATATTTGAAATGCGCAGCGCCACTGCCACTGCCACGATCAACGCAAACTGCGCGACCACCAGCAGTGCGAACGCACGCCGACGGCGGATGGTTTCCGGCGCGATGGTCAACATCGCAATACCAAGCACAACAGTAAGAGCCACCATCAACCGCGTTATCGGCAATAGGCGCTGCCCCAGCAGCTGCTGCGATTCTGGCAGATACTGCGCGCTGAAAACAGGTTGCGGACCGTACCACAGTTCCCAGCGAAGCACCTGCGCGATATGGGCGAGGAAAGCGTCGGATGTTTGGCTGAGCTCGGCCGGAGTGGCCAGCATGTGCAGGCCCAATGTCTGCTCGACGATCCGGCGCACCGGCGGCAACGCTTCTGCCAGCAGCTGGAGGTAGTAGGGATCGGTGAACAACAACAGGCCACCCAGCACGCCACCGACAGCGATTCCCAGCATCGGGACAACTACCTTCCCGGCTACGGCTGGCGCACGCCACCACAACGGAACTACCAACAATGCCCAAGCGGGTGCACTGAAGCTGACAAAGCCGATGGCCAAAGACGGGTTCAACTTGGCCGCCATGGCAGCTGCAAGCGGCATGCTCAACCAGGCAAGCAGCCATGGGCGACGGGAATGATTAGGCTCCAGCCATGCAAGCATGGCGCACAGCGCAGGCAACAGCAGAGTGGAGAATGCTGCCAGTCGTCCGGTGCTGTTGAGATCATCTACCGGGTACAGGAACAAGGTACCGCGCAGGATGGCGTAACCCAGCAACACGACAAGCGCCGCCGCCCATATCCGCTGCGCCGAGACGGATACTGCGCGCTGCTGCATCCAGAGAAGCGTGACTTCCGCGAACGCGAACACCGCCAAGGTGGCCTGAAGCACAGGCTGGATCTTCACGAAAGGTCCAATGTGCGCGCCAAATCCAGGCCACGCCCACAATGCCGAGATCAGATGCAGCATCTTGGGGTACTTTTCCAGCCAGTCGCTATGGCCGGCTGTCAACTTGGGGTAGCCCGCATTGAACAGGTCAAGGGTGAAAGCGATGTGCTGGTGTGTATCCAGGCCGAGGGCACCGGCCCTGAAGGAGTAATGGGTTGCCGCCTTGATCAGGAGCAGACCGCCCAGCAGTGCCAACAGCGTCCAGGCAGCATCACCAGTGCGGGGGACGAGCGCCTTGTACAGGAACCGGCGGCGCGTCCAAAGGGTGACGCATAGCAAAATCAGGACGATCAGCGGCAAGCCCGAAGACAAACCCAGCCCAACCCTCCAGCCCCACGTAAGTGGCGACAATACAAGCCACAATATCACCATGCCTGCCTGCCCCAGCAGCACACGTGTGAACACTGCCGGCGACTGCACCACCGTCTCGAGCCGGAACAGGCGAGCACAGATCTCACCCAACCACGCCATTCCGGTAAAGCTGATCGCAAGCAACAGCAGGAAATGAACCTGTGCGACGCTGTGCAGGAAAGGCGCTGCGAGCAGTACTGCGCTTAATATCGGCAGGACCAACCTGCGTCGATTGCGGAAATTCTCCCGCCCAGCAAGAGTACCCATCGGGATCACATTTCCATCCATGGCATTAGGCCCGAAGGCGCAGGGCATCCACTACAACATCAGCAACTCGATTGAAGCTCCCCGCCTGCAACAAAGGATGGTCAACACCGGCAATGTCGCCCGGCATCATTCCACGGGCCTCATATGCATCAACCTGCGCAGTGAGCGCCGCAGAGATGGACTCAGGCGTCATGGACTCCAGCGAGACCACATTCGCCATGGTTTCATCGAGACGCTTGTTGTCATAGCGATTGGTCACCACGCCCATGCCGAACGCCGCCATTTCCAGCGGGGGATAACTCGGGTGGGGAGAAACCATCAACGACAGGCCGATGGCAGAGCTGGAAAGCAGTTCTGCATAGGCGTCGATGTCCAGCTTGCCCAGAGCCTTCAGCGCGAATGGTCCCAGGTCGAGGTCCGCCTGCAGTTCACCCGGCGCCGCCACCTCCCACTGCGCAGCGCGCGGATCCTTCCAGCCCCACAGGCGCAAGCCTTCGCAGATCAGCTCGAACGCGTTGCGCGGCGTGCCCGGGCGTGCGTAGACAACAATGCGACGCTTGCGCGGGGCCGGTGCCTGTCGAACCTGCTGCAGTGCCGGACGCAGGCCATCATGCAGCACGGGCTCGAACACCGAACGCTGCGTGTAACGCAGGCCATGCTGTTCAAAGAAGTCAGCCAGCAGGCCGGTATTGAAGATGCCGATATCCCGATCACGGCGATAGGTGCTCAATGCCAGTGCGTACTGACTTGACCAGGCATAGAAGCCCGGCTCGAAATCCTGGATCAGGTAGACCATCGGCCGATCAACGCCACCATTTTCCCCCTGCCACTGCGACATGCGCTGGGCCGCGTACGCAGTCCACCAGGCAGTGGCGACCCAGATGTCCTCGTCGGCAACCGGCAGCGTCTTTTGGTAGCGATCGCTGAACGGCACGATCTGGCGCAGCGCCGATGAGGCCTGGTCCGCAGGCACCAGCACATGGTCGGAGAAGCGCGAAAGCGCCTCTTCATCCGGCGAACTGTCTACCAGGATGATCCGCGATGCCGGAAAGTGCCTGCACAGTTCTCGGTAGATCAGCACCGCCGTATGGATGCCACCGAAGTAATGCTGCTTGTTGATCGAGGGCAGCACCAGATTCAGCCGCTGGCCTACCCACGGGTCGTGGCGTGGCGTGCAAGGGGTGATCTCGGCGACATTGGTGCTGGGGGTGGGGGTCCCTGGCGCGCTGGCTTCCAGACGAGCGGCGATGCGTCGCAGGAGTTGGCCGATACGGCTCATTGCACGCCCCCACGCAGACGCGGCGATGAGGCCATGTAATCCAGGTTCGGGCTGAAGAACGGATCGCCCTCTTCGCGATAAGGTGAATATGCCTGCGCCGAGCGCACGAAATCACTTTCAGGAATCGCACGCGGGTCGCGAGTCTTGGATTCGTGGTGGATCATCACCGACCGCGCCACGTAGACCGTTGCAAGGCCACGCGCGTGCGCACGCAGGCACAGCTCGACGTCACTTCCGCAGACGATGAAGCTCTCATCGAAACCGCCGAGCAACTCGAACGTATCGCGTGCCACCACCATGCAGGCACCGGTGACAGCGAGAACCTGCCGCTGCAGCACTGGCGACACGAACAGATTCTGGAAGTGGATCGGGGGCTCGCCCTTGAACACGTGGTCGGCCCAGCCACCCATGCCGATCACCACGCCAGCATGCTGGATGGTGCGGTCCCCGTACAACAGCAGCGGACCACACACCCCAACGTCCGGCCGCAACGCGTTCTCGGCCAGCCGCTGCAGCCATTCACCGTCGATCACTTCGGTATCGTTATTGAGAAAGACCAGGACCTCACCACGCGCTTCACGCGCGGCCAGGTTGTTCAGCGCCGACCAGTTGAACGGCACGTCGGCATCGATCACCCGGAAGTTGCGTCGCCGTGACATGGCCTGCAGCCACTGCAGGGTCTCGGGCTGGGTCGATCCGTTGTCGACGACGATGATCTCGAAATCGCGGTACTGGGTCTTGGCATACAGCGATTCGACACAGGTCCGCAGCAGGTCAAGCCCATCGCGTGTGGGAATGATGATGCTGGCCAGCGGGCCCTCATCGGCATAGGAATAGCGCACGTCATAGCAGAACAGCTGCTCGCCCTCTTCAACCCGGGCACCCGGGTGGCCGATCTGCACGTGCTGTTGCAACGCCAACTGGCCGGCGTGATGCGCGTAGGGCTTGGAAGCGGCGTTGGCCGCGGTCGACCCGGCATGCGCGCGCCAGTGGTAGAGCACCCGCGGCACATGTGCCACGCGCGCACCTGCTGCCACACAGCGCAGCACCAGGTCATAGTCCTGGGCACCGTCGCAATCACTGCGCAGGCCTCCCATCCGGCGGACGAGGCCGGACTCGAAACTCACAAGATGGCCCAGATACATCTGCGAAAGGAACAGGTCAGGATTCCAGTCGGGCTTGAAATAAGGATTGCGCAGCCGGCCATCTTCGCCCAGCACGTCGTGGTCGGTGTAGACCACGTCGGCGGACGTTTCCAGATGGCAGGCGACAACGGCCGCCAGCGCGTCCGGCTCCAGCAGGTCGTCGTGATCAAGGAACGTGATCCAGCGACCCTCGGCCAGCGACACCGCTGCATTGGTGGTCGCGGCGATGCCTTGGCGCGTGGACGAGCGCGAGATCCGCAGGTTCGGCAGCCGCTCGCCAAGTTCCTCCAGCACACGCGCGACGTGCGGCTTGTCGGAGGCATCATCATGGACACACAGCTCCCAGTTGCGATAGGTCTGCGCCTCAACGCTGGCCACTGCTTCACGCAGGAACGCCTCCGGCGTGTTGCAGACCGGCATCACGATGCTGATCAGGCCGGCATCGGCCGGCACCGGCAACGGAGGCTGCGCCGTGAACCACTGCTCATAGGCATCGATCGTGGTTGCTGTAACCGCCATCGGATGGCCCCCGTTGGCATAAGCCAAGATGGAGCGCACCAGATGACGCGGCCCTTTGCGCGAAGCGCGCACCAGGGCGGAAAAGATCGAACGCAAGGGAATGCCCTGGCTCTTTGCCCGGCGCAGGCCCCAGTAGATTCCTCTGGTCAGGTTGCGCAGCTTGGACATCAAGTGTTTCCTCTCTTGTTCAGCAGGTACACGCTGCAGAATTGGTAGTGGCTCAAAGGACCGCCCAGCCCAGCAGGATCCCAGCAGCGGCGCCAGCAATACCTACCAGCAGCATTGCGACCTTCCACTTCCTGCGCGAACGCGCGTAGGCGGCGGCCTGGTATTCGAACTCATCAGCGCTCTTCTGCCGGGCCTGCTCGGCACGCTGCTCGATGGCTGATGCCTCCGCGATCAACTGCTCGTTGCGCTCCTTTGCCAGTGCCAGTTCCTCCTCGCTGCGTTTCCTGAGCAGCGCCAGCTCCTCTGCGCCTTCCCGGTCCCGCTGCTCCCATTGCTGCTGCCGCGCCAACCAATCAGCATCGCCTGCGTCCTTGGCCGCCTGCAGCTCCAGCGCATATCGGGCCGTGCCGCCCCATTCGCGCTTGGCAGAGTCCAGGTCCACGATGTAGGCATCCAGTGCGCGCGCGGTCGACTCCCATTCGGCTTCCGAATTGCGCGTACGCACGGCGAGGTCGCGCAGGCCACGGGCCAAGCCCTTCAGCAGCGAGGTGGCCTCTTCGTCCTGCCCAGCCTGGAAGGGCGGGTCCGCCCGCAACCGATCGACATCGCTGTCAAGACGCAGTGCCACGCAGTACTCGCGATAGGGCTGGTCGCTATGGTCGCCAGCGAACACGCGGCTGTTGTACAGGCGATCGGCTGCGCTCACCAGCGGTTCCAGCTCGGGGAACTTCACCTTGATGAAATGTGCCCCCATCAGGCTGGACCACAGCTCGGCATTGCCCTGACCGAAACGCAGCACGGTCAAGCCTGCGGCCTCGAATGTGGCCACGATCTCGGCAGTATCGACCAGGCCGAATTCCTTGTGCTCCTGCAACCAGACGTAATCCTCGCCGAACAGCTCGAACCAGCGGTTGTTCGCATCCAGCTCGGCGTCCTTGACCCAAGCCTGCTCCGGCGGGAATCCGACGATGACAGCCCGACCGGCCACGCGCGCCATTTCGGCGGCAGCACGTGCCCGCAGTGGCGCAGGGATGTGCTCGAGCACGTCCAGCGAGACTACCGCGTCAAAACCCTGGTCCGGGAACGGCAGGGCCGTCGCGTCGGCAACAATGAAATCCTTCTCGTCGCCTTCGGCGTGCAGATCGGTGTAAAGGAACGAAGCTTCCGGCAGGAACTGACCCAGCAATCGCTGGCGGTTGGCACCGACCTCGAGAACGCGCGGTGCGGCCAGGTCCAGAGCGTTCAGCAGGTACGCGGCCGCACCGTAACGCTGGTAGTGGTCGAACGGAATATCAAGAAGCGTCGACGTCATGGACCTTCCACTCATGGGGGATATAGACCACGCCTTCACTGAAATACGGCGCGGCCACGGTGAACACGCTGGCTTCGGACAGATAGTCCAGGCATACCAGCCCTTTGTCGGTGAACAGGCCAACATCGATACGATAGGTACCGGTGAGCAGGGTCATCGACGGGATGTGGTAGGTAACCCGATGAGACCCGCGTGAAGTCGGGATCTGCACGCGCTCGAGATAGGTATTGGGTCCGAAGATGTGCAGGCCATCCATACCCTTGATGGCCACCCCCAGCAACAGCCCCTGCACTGCCTCGTCGACCACCGTATAGCTGATGTCAACGCTCAGCGGCTCGAACGGCGCAAGCATGTCAGTGCTCAACGCAACCGTCTCCAGATGCGCGGGGATGCTGTCCGGACGCGGTGTGCGGCACGACTCGGTCGCCGCCTCGCTGGCCTGTTCGCGCCCCAGCTCGTAATCGCGGAAACGGTCGGCGACAAAACTCGCCTCACCATGGAGCTTGACCTTGCCACCTTCCAGCCACAGCGCTGTCTGGCAGAAACGCTTGACCTGCTCCAACGAATGGGAGACGAACAGAATCGTGGCGCCCCGCGCGCGGATCTGCTCGATCCTTGCCAGGCACTTCATCTGGAAGCGGATGTCTCCCACCGACAGCGCTTCATCAATGATCAACACGTCCGGCTCGGTATGGATGGCCACGGAGAATGCCAGGCGCACGTACATGCCGCTGGAATAGGTCTTGACCGGCCGATCGAAGAAATCGCCGATGTCGGCGAAGGCGATGATCGACTCCAGCTTGTCGTCCACTTCCTTGCGGCTCAAGCCAAGCAGGGAAGCACTCAGGTAGACATTGTCTCGACCCGAGAAATCCGGATTGAATCCTGCACCGAGTTCGAGCAAGGCCGCAAAACGGCCATGGATGGCGACCGTGCCGGAGGTCGGACGAACGGTGCCGCACAGAATCTGCAGCAAGGTGGATTTACCGGCGCCATTGCGACCGATGATGCCGACGGTTTCGCCTCTGGGTACCACCAGGTTGACACCGTCCAAGGCGCGGAACGTCCGGCTGGCGCGGTCACCTGAAGGTTTGAGCAGCGAAAGCAAGCGATCACGTGGGCTGGCGTAGACCGGGTAATCCTTGGTCACGCCCCGCACTTCGATGGCCGCATCGGCGTTGCCCTGCGTCGGGACAGGCTGCGTATTGTTCATAGGACGTCCGAAAAACCGCGCGACAAGCGACGGAATAGAGCGTAGGCAACCATTGCCGCCACAATCGACAGCAGGAAATGCGGCAGCAGCACGGCCAGGTCGGGGGCCGTGTTCTGCAAGGTCACCGCTCGCAACTGTTCGATTGGAGTCACCAGCGGATTGAAGTACACCAGCCCCTTCGCAGCTTCCGGCATCGCATGTGCCGGAAAGAAGATCGGACTAAGGAACAGCAGCACACTACTGAGGATACCGACGAACTGGCCGATGTCGCGCAGGTAAACACCCAATGCCGACAGCGACCAGGCGATGGCCAGCAGCATGGGGGTCATTTCCAGAAGGATCAGCGGCGAGACCAGTGCCCACGGAGATGGCGGACCCGACTGCCAGGTCAACACAATCAGCAGAATGGCCAAGCCGATGCCCGAAGTGGTCAGCGCGGCCGCGACCTTCACCATTGACAGGACTGGAAGCGGGAACACCACCTTCTTAACGAAGTTGGGTTGACCGGCGATGATGCCCGGCGCAGTGATCAGTACTTCTGACAACAACGTGAACGGTACGAGGCCGGCAAACAACATCAACGCGAAATCACCGGTGGATTCGGCGCCAGCCCATCGGGCCTTGAAGACGCCACTGAAGACCAACGTATAGACGCTCAGCATCAGCAGCGGCTGCAACACCAGCCACAACACACCGAGCACGGTGGTGCGATACCGCGCTGCCAACTCGCGCCCCAGCAGCTGGCGGAACAGGAACAGGAGATTGGCATGCTTCTGCATGGATCAGCGATTCCCTGCTTCCAGCGCCCGCTCAAGATCCACCTGCAGATCCCCCAGGTCCTCAACACCCACGCTCAGCCTTACCAGTGCATCACTGATGCCCAGCTGCTCGCGGCGTGCCACCGGGATCGACGCATGGGTCATCACCGCCGGGTGGTTCACCAGGCTTTCCACCCCGCCCAGCGACTCGGCCAGGGTGAACAGTTCGGTCTTCTCGCAGAAGCGCTTGGCCGCCTCGAAACCACCCTTCAGCACGATCGAGACGATGCCGCCGTAGCCGGCCATCTGCTTGCCCGCCAGCTCATGCTGCGGGTGCGAGGCCAGGCCCGGGTAGATCACCTTCTCCACCGCCGGGTGCTTTTCCAGCCACTGTGCAAGCGCCATCGCGTTGGCGCAGTGCGCCTTCATGCGCAGCGGCAGGGTCTTCAGGCCACGCAATGCGAGGAAGCTGTCGAACGGGCCCTGCACGCCACCCACCGAGTTCTGCAGGAAGGCCATCTGCTCGGCCAGTTCGGCGTTGTCGCCGACCACGACCATGCCACCGACCATGTCCGAATGGCCGTTGAGGTACTTGGTGGCCGAATGCAGCACCAGGTCCGCGCCCAGCTCCAGCGGACGCTGCAGCATCGGCGAGGCGAAGGTGTTGTCGACCACTACGATCAGGCCATGCCGCTTGGCGATGGCGGCGACCGCGGCGATGTCCACGATCTTCAGCATCGGATTGGTGGGGGTTTCAATCCACACCATCTTGGTCTTCGGGGTGATTGCCGCTTCGAAGGCCGCCAGATCGGTCAGGTCGACGAAGCTGAAGTCCAGCGCAGCGGTGCGGCGGCGCACGCGCTCGAACAGGCGGAAGCTGCCGCCATAGATGTCGTCCATCGCCACCACGTGGCTGCCGGCATCCAGCAGCTCGATCACGGTGGAGCTGGCGGCCATGCCCGAGGCGAAGGCGAAGCCGCGGGTGCCGCCTTCCAGCGAGGCCACGCAACGCTCGTAGGCGAAGCGGGTCGGGTTGTGGGTACGCGAATACTCGAAGCCCTGGTGCTCGCCCGGGCTGGACTGCGCATAGGTCGAGGTGGCGTAGATCGGCGGCATCACCGCGCCGGTGCTCGGGTCGGGCGACTGGCCGCCATGGATGGCCAGGGTGGCCAGCGCCAGCGCGCGGTCCGGGGAAGAAGCATTGGACATGTCGTTTCCTGATTGGCGCCGATGACCGGCGCCGTCGAAGGAGCGGGAGTCTATCAGCGCGGCCTTAACGAGCTTTGACGCGGATAAACCGGGATTCAGCAGCGATCTGCGGCGATAAACGCCTTACTGAACGCGCCGACGCAGGTAATTCAGCAGGTCGATGCGGGTGATCAGGCCGAGGAAGGTGTCACCGTCCATCACGATGGCCACCTGGCCGCGGTCGAATACCGGCAGCAGCGCCTCGATCGGCGATTTCACATCCAGGCGATCCAGCTTGCTGACCATCGCGGTGGCCACCGGGTCACGGAAGCGTGCTTCGTCGCCGTAGACGTGCAGCAGCACGTCGCTTTCGTCGACGATGCCGACCAGCTGGTCACCGTCCAGCACCGGCAGCTGCGACACGTCATACAGCTTCATGCGCTGATAGGCGGTGGTCAGCAGGTCGTTCGGGCCGATCACGACGGTGTCGCGCTGGCCGTACGGGCGCAGGATCAGGTCGCGCAGGTCGCCGTGCTGCGGGCGCTCAAGGAAGCCGTTGTCCAGCATCCAGTAGTCGTTGTACATCTTCGACAGGTACTTGTTGCCGGTGTCGCAGACCAGCACCAGCACCTTCTTCGGCGTGGTCTGCTCCTTGCAGTACTTCAGCGCCGCCGCCAGCAGGGTGCCGGTCGAGGAGCCACCGAGGATGCCTTCCTTGCCCAGCAGCTCACGCGCGGTATGGAAGCTCTCCGCGTCGGTGATGGCGTAGGCCTTCTTCACACGGCTGAAATCGGAGATCGAGGGCAGGAAATCCTCGCCGATGCCTTCCACCAGCCAGCTGCCCGACTTGTCGTTGAGCACGCCGTCGTTGATGTACTCGGCCAGGATGGAGCCGACCGGGTCGGCCAGCACCAGCTCGGTCTTCGGCGACAGCGTGGCGAAGGCGCGCGAGAGGCCGGTCATGGTGCCGGAGCTGCCGCAGCCGAACACGATGGCATCCAGATCGCCATCCATCTGCTCGAGGATCTCCGGGCCGGTGCCGAATTCATGCGCGGCCGGGTTGTCCGGGTTGCCGAACTGGTTGACGAAGTAGGCGCCCGGGGTCTGCTCGGCGATGGTCTTGGCCAGGTCCTGGTAGTACTCCGGGTGGCCCTTGGCCACGTCCGAGCGGGTCAGGCGCACTTCGGCACCCATCGCCTTCAGGTTGAAGATCTTTTCCCGGCTCATCTTGTCCGGGACCACCAGGATCAGCTTGTAGCCCTTCTGCTGGGCCACCAGCGCCAGGCCCAGGCCGGTATTGCCGGCGGTGCCTTCCACCAGGGTGGCGCCGGGCTTGAGGTCGCCGCGCTTCTCTGCCGCTTCGATCATCGACAAGCCGATGCGATCCTTGATCGATCCGCCCGGGTTGGCGCTTTCGAGCTTCAGGTAGAGCTCGCAGACGCCAGCATCCAGGCGCTGGGCCTTGACGATAGGGGTCTGGCCGATGAGTTCGAGGACGGAAGAATGGATGGGCATTCGGGGGACTTCGGTTCGCGCCACACAGGGCCGGACCGGTGATTATCCGACGGATGGCGACGAAAGTCAGGAGCCGTTTCTGTAGCGCCGGGCCATGCCCGGCGGGAGGCGTGCTGACCCACGGTCGGCACCCACCAGCTCGGCTGGCGGCCCAAGGGGATGCGGACGGCCCCGGATCGACGAGGAGACCGGTACCGCCCGCATCGGGGGACGTGCCTGCGGGGCCAAGGCACCACCGCGTGTGGTGCCTTGGCGCGACGCCTGCGTTCAGCGGCGCCGCGTTGCCAGGTCAGGAGAGCCTGGCAGGGCCATCGATGGCCAGGTCATGCCATTCCGGGCACGACAGGGGGTGCGTCAATGCGTGGGGGACGAGGTTGCGAGCGGTGTTTCGTACATTCGCAGAAGGCGTTGCTTGGCCAGCAGCTTCTCGCGCTTCATTCGACCCAGGGTGACATCATCGATCGGGAGTACACCCAACTCCGCATCCATGCACTTCTTGTTCAACTTGCGGTGCTGGTCATGGAGTGCCCGGAACTCCGGATCGCGCGCGCGACGGGCGTCGATCTCGCTCTGGGGCTGATCTTCAAACATGATGGACCTCCTTCGACAGATACACGAACGCCCCGGCCGCAAGGCACGGGGCGTTGTTCATGGAGGAGTGCCGGTCGATGCCCACATGGGTGCCCACAACGACGTGCGGCACTGGCCTGCGCACTTCGATCTGCTGCGGTTCGCGCCCTGCTTGCATCGGCCCGGCCCTCCCATCGTCCGGTCCGCGTTATTGCGTCCCGGACAATTGACCCTACGCTTGCTCTGGACGGGGTTCAAGCCCCTGCGGCAAAAAGACCGAACCCCGCCGAGGCGGGGTTCAGGCTGAATACTCAACACAACGAAAAACAAACAATATCAATCAATTACGGCGCGATGACGACCTCGGCCGAGCGGGCCCGGGTGGAGGCGGCCTTCTTCCCAGCCACCTGGATCCGGCTGCTGGCGACACCGGCCGACACCAGCGCGTCGCGCAGTGCCTCGGCGCGCTTCTGGCCGACGCCATTGGCACTGTCATAGGCTTCGATGCGGATCCTGCCCTTCTTGCCGATGTTCACGTACTCGGCCAGGGCCTTGGCCTGGTTGCGGGCGCCACCGGACAGGCTCGAGGCCCCGGCCGCAAACGCGTCACCGGCAAAGGTGAAGACCTCGCCGCGGCCATCGAACTTCGAGCCCGGCAGTTTCTGCCCGGACACCAGCTCGGCTTCCTCACGGGCCAGCTTGGCCGCGTTCTGCTGGGCCGAGCTGAGGCGCTGCTGCTGCTTGCCGGCCACGCTGGTCAGGGCGTTCTCGGCATCCTGGCGGGCCAGGGTCTCGGCCTCGGCCGCCTGGCGCAGGCGTTCGGCCTCTTCTGCCTGCATCTGCGCCTGCATGCGCAGCTGTTCGGCCTCCTGGCGGGCGCGGGCGGCATCGCGGCGGCTGGCCTCGATCAGCAGATCGCCGCGGGTGCGCTCCAGGCGGTCGACCTCGCGCGCGGCCAGCGCAGCCCGCACGGCGGTCTCGGCGATCTCGACCCGGCGCTCGGCCAGGTAGGTGGCCAGCTCTTGGTCACGGCGCTTGGCCTTCTCCAGGGTGGCGATGGCCTGCTGCGCCTGCATGCGCTCGAAGGCGCCCAGTTCGGCGGTGTCCGGATTGGCCTGGATCGCCATCAGGCGCTGGCTCAGCTGGCCCACCATCGGGTTGTCAGCCGCCAGTGCCAGCGTCGGCAGGGCCAGCAGCGTAGCCAGGGTCAGCGCGGAAATCGTCTTCATCGGCGGTCCTCCCCGGTCGACAACTGGCGCTGCAGCTGGTTGACCTCGTCGCGGCGCAGCTGCAGCTGTGCGGTCGCCGTGGCTTCCTCGCTGCGGGCACGGGCCAGATCGGCGTCAACGGTGGCACGCAGGGCCAGGGCCGGTGCGTTCTTGCGCTCGCGGCGGTCGCCAGCGGCACGCTGGGCCTGCTCCAGCCCTTGGCGGGCCAACCCGATCAGGTCCGGGGCGTACTGGTCGGCGTCGGCCTGGGTGGCCTTGTCCACCGCCTGCCGGGCCTGGGCCAGTTCCAACGCGCCATCCTGCGCCCAGGCGGGAGCAGAGAGTGCGAATGCAAACGCCATCACATACAGGCTGTGGCGCATTCGTGCGAAGCTAAGTCGTTTCATTGGGGAGGCCGTACCGGTTGTCGGTTCGCGGCCATTGTCGTCAAGCCGGTACCGTGCTTGCAACGGGCACCGGCAGTTTCGTTGGGGAAAATTCGCAATGGATATCGGCTACTTCCTGAAGCTGATGACCGAAAAGAACGCTTCGGACATGTTCTTGACCACCGGCGCGCCGGTGTACATCAAGATCGAGGGCAAGCTGTATCCGCTCGGCAATACCGGCCTGCCGCCGGGAATGGTGAAGAAGATCGCCTACTCGCTGATGGACGAGGGCCAGGTGCCGCAGTTCGAGCGCGAGCTGGAACTCAACATGGCCATCGCCCTGGCCGATGCCGGGCGTTTCCGCGTCAACGTGTTCAAGCAGCGCGGTGAAGTGGGCATGGTCATCCGCGCCATCCGCAGCCGGATTCCGAGCATCGAAGAGCTCAACCTGCCGCAGGTGCTGAAAGACGTCATCATGACCCCGCGTGGGCTGGTGCTGGTGGTGGGGTCCACCGGGTCGGGCAAGTCCACCTCGCTGGCGTCGATGATCGACCATCGCAACAGCACCACCACCGGTCACATCCTCACCATCGAGGACCCGATCGAGTACCTGCACAAGCACAAGATGTCCATCGTCAACCAGCGCGAGGTCGGGCTCGATACCCATGCCTTCCACAATGCGCTGAAGAACGCGATGCGTGAAGCGCCGGACGTGATCCTGATCGGCGAGATCCTGGATGCCGAAACGATGGAGGCGGCGATCGCCTTCGCCGAAACCGGGCACCTGTGCCTGGCCACCCTGCACTCCAACAACGCCGACCAGACCATCGAGCGCATCCTCAACTTCTTCCCGGAAAGCGCGCACAAGAACGTGCTGATGAACCTGGCGCTGAACCTGCGTGCGGTGATCAGCCAGCGCCTGGTGAAGAACAAGGAGGGGCGCCGCCTGCCGGCCACCGAAGTACTGATCAACACGCCGATGATCCGCGACCTGCTGCGTCGCGGCCAGGTACACGAGATCAAGGCGGCGATGGAGGCTTCGCTGGAAGAAGGCATGGAGAGCTTCGACCAGTGCCTGTTCCGGTTGGCCAAGAACGGCACCATCGATCAGGAAGAAGCACTGCGCGCGGCCGACTCGCGCGATGGCCTGGCGCTGAAGTTCCGCCTGTCAGAAGGCGGCAGCGGCGAGCACGATCCGTATGCGGACTTCTCGGCCGGCGCGCCGAGCATTACCCACGGGTTCTGACGGCGCGCCCGCCAGGCATGGCCCGGCGCTACCGGACGCGTGGTGGCAGCGCCGGTCCATGCCCGGCGGAATCCTGAAGAGTTAAGGGGCGGTCTCATCCAATGAGACCCCTCGTGCGTAGGTTTCTTCAATGGAAACCATACGCAAGCTGGCCATCCTTGCAGATGCCGCCAAGTACGATGCCTCCTGCGCCTCCAGTGGTGCGGGCAAGCGCGATTCGCGCGCCTCCGGCGGCATCGGCAGTACCGAGGGCATGGGCATCTGCCACAGCTACACGCCCGATGGCCGCTGCGTGTCGCTGCTGAAGATCCTGCTGACCAACTTCTGCGTGTACGACTGCGCCTATTGCGTGAACCGGGTGTCCAGCAACGTGCCGCGCGCGCGTTTCAGCGTGGACGAGGTGGTCACGCTCACCCTGGACTTCTACAAGCGCAATTACATCGAAGGGCTGTTTCTTTCCAGCGGCATCATCCGCAACGCGGACTACACGATGGAGCGCATGGTGGAGGTGGCACGCCGGCTGCGCGAGGAGCACCGATACGCCGGCTACATCCACCTGAAGACGATCCCCGAGGCATCGCCAGAACTTCTGGCCGCTGCGGGTCGTTACGCCGATCGCCTGTCGATCAATGTCGAACTGCCCACCGAGGCGGGCCTGGCCACCCTCGCCCCGGAAAAGACCAGCACATCGATCCGCGGCGCGATGGGTGAACTGCGCTGGCGCATCGAAGAAGCCAAGGAGGCCCGCAAGGCGCCGGCAGTGATCGCACCGGTTTCCAGCCGCGGCGCGCGTCCTCGCCCTCCCCGCTTTGCACCCGCCGGGCAGAGCACGCAGATGATCGTCGGCGCCGACGGTGCCAGCGACCAGCAGATCCTGACCAGTGCCGACAGCCTCTACGGCAACTACCGCATGCGCCGGGTGTACTACTCCGCTTTCAGCCCGATTCCTGATGCGAGCCGCCAGCTGCCGCTGCAGCCACCTCCGCTGCAGCGCGAGCACCGTCTGTACCAGGCCGACTGGCTGCTGCGTTTCTACGGCTACGGCGTGGAGGAGATCACCGACACCACCCAGGGCGGCATGCTGGATCTGGACATCGATCCGAAGATGGCCTGGGCGATCCGCCATCCCGAACGCTTCCCGGTTGACCTGAACCTTGCGCCGAAGGAGCTGCTGCTGCGGGTGCCAGGCCTGGGAGTGCGCAACGTCAAGCGCGTGCTGATGGCACGCCGCCACGGTCGCCTGCGGGTGGCCGACGTTGCACGACTGAAGGCGCCGATGAGCAAACTGCTGCCGTTCGTGCAGCTG
This sequence comes from Stenotrophomonas sp. FW305-C-20-S1, assembly GCF_058783335.1. Lineage (NCBI taxonomy): Bacteria > Pseudomonadati > Pseudomonadota > Gammaproteobacteria > Lysobacterales > Lysobacteraceae > Stenotrophomonas > Stenotrophomonas sp. FW305-C-20-S1. The sequence goes on from NZ_JBYTEK010000026.1 coordinate 55,755, forward strand.
GCCGACCACCATCCGCGCAGTGCGCTGGATGATCCGGCGGCGCTGCGCGCGAAGCTGGCGCCACCACCCCGCCAGGGCTCGCTGTTCGATGCCACGCCCGCTGCCTGAGCTGCAGCGCTGGTCGCTGCGCGTAGACCCGCCGTGGTCGCTGGATGCCTGGCGCGGTGCGGCGCGTGAGGCCTTGCTGCGCGGGGTGCTGCCGGAACAGCTGGACTGGATCACGGGCAGCGAAGCGTCGCTGCTGGACGCGCCGGCGGTGCAGCAGGCGCCACTGCCCGACGGCGCCACCGTCCCGAACGTGCCGCGCGACTTCGTCGAACTGGCCGCTACCTGCCTGTGCCATCGCGATCCGCAGCGCCTGCCGCTGCTGTACCGCCTGCTGTGGCGCATCGCGCATGGCGAACGCACGGTGCTGTCCAATCCGGCCGACGCCGATGTGCTGCGGTTGATGGCGATGGCGCAGGCGGTGCGCCGCGACACGCACAAGATGAAGGCCTTCGTACGCTTCCGGGAGGTGCCCGGCGAGACCGACGCGTTCATCGCCTGGTTCGAACCCGACCACAACATCGTCGACCGGGTCGCGCCGTTTTTCGCCCGCCGTTTTGCCGGTATGCGCTGGGCGATCCTGACACCCGCGCGCAGTGTCCGCTGGGATGGCAGCGCGCTCTCATTCGGTGATGGCGGCAGCCGTCGCGATGCACCCGCCGAAGACGCCCGTGAGACGCTGTGGCAGACCTATTACGCCAGCATCTTCAATCCGGCCCGGCTCAACACGCGGATGATGCAGCAGGAAATGCCCGCCCGTTACTGGAAGCATCTTCCCGAAGCGCACCTGTTGCCGGGTCTTGTGCGCGACGCAGCCGGCCGCGTGCAGGAGATGCATGATCGACCGGCACAGGCACCGCAGCGACGTATTCCCGCACGGCCGAACGATGCAACCGGTGCCGGTGCGGACAATGGCAGCCTGCAGGCGTTGCGCCAGCAGGCTGCCGTCTGTCGGCAGTGTCCGCTGTGGGAAGCGTCGACCCAGACCGTGTTCGGCGACGGTCGTGCCGATGCACGCATCATGCTGGTGGGCGAACAGCCCGGTGATGTCGAGGACCTGAGTGGTCGCCCCTTCGCCGGGCCGGCGGGCAAGCTGCTGGACCGTGCGCTGCAGGAGCTGGGCATCGAACGCAGTGCCCTGTACCTGACCAACGCGGTGAAGCACTTCCATCACGAGCGGCGAGGCAAGGTGCGCCTGCATAAGCGCCCTGAGAGCCGCCATGTGCATGCCTGCCGGCCGTGGCTGCAGGGCGAGATCGCACGGGTGAAGCCGCAGGCGATCGTCTGTCTGGGTGCCACGGCGGCCTCGTCCGTATTCGGTCGCGATTTCAACCTGACGCGCGACCGTGGCCGCTGGCTCACGCTCGAGGATGGCACCCGGGGATACGCCACCGTGCATCCTGCCTGGGTACTGCGGCAGAAGGATGATACGCGGCGCGAGGACGCCTACCGGTTGTTCCGCGATGACCTGCGGCAACTGCTGGCGGCCGATTCCGCGCCCACCGGGCATGGCCCGGCGCTACCGCGCGCCGGAGACCGGTAGCGCCAGGCCATGCCCGGCGAGCACAGCGGGACGTCAGGCGGCGTCGACCTGGTTTTCGGGGCGTGCAGCGATGAAGGCATCCAGCTGCTGGCAGGCCGCTTCAATGCGGCGCAGTGTGGGGTATGCCGCCAGGTCCAGGCCGAAGCGATGGGCGTTGTACAGCTGCGGCAACAGGCAGATGTCGGCCAGACCCGGACGGTCACCGTGGCAGAACGTACCGGTGTCAGCACTGTCGGCCAGCATCGTTTCCATCGCCGCGAAGCCCTCGGCCATCCAGTGCAGGGTCCACTGCGTGCGTGCATCGGCGGGAAGCTGCAGATCGCGCTCGAGGTACTGCATCACCCGCAGGTTGTTGATCGGGTGGATGTCGCAGGCCACCAGCTGCGCCAGCGCCCGCACCCGTGCGCGGCCAGCGGCATCGGCCGGCAGCAACGGCACCTGCGGGAACCGCTCTTCCAGATACTCCAGGATCGCCAGCGACTGGGTCAGCACGTGGCCGTCATGCAGCAGCGTGGGCACCAGCTGCTGCGGGTTGAGCCCGCGATAGGCGTCATGGTGCTGCTCGCCGCCATCGCGCACCAGATGCACCGGTCGTGCTTCGAAAGCCACGCCTTTCAAGGCCAGGCCGATGCGCACGCGGTAGGCGGCGCTGGATCGCCAGTAGGTGTACAGCACGATGCCGTCGTCGACCGGAATCTCCATCGCCGCCTCCATGCTCAGGGCTTGGCCGCCTGTTCGATGCGCTGCTCGATCGCACCGAAGATGCTGTTGCCGGCGGCATCGAGCATCTCGATGCGCACCACGTCGCCGAAGGACATGAACGGCGTGCTCGGCTTGCCGTCGCGCAGGGTTTCCACCACGCGCTGTTCGGCGAAGCACGAAGCACCCTTGCTGGTGTCTTCGTTGGCGATGGTGCCCGAGCCGACGATGGTGCCGGCACTGAGCGGCCGCGTCTTCGCCGCGTGCGCGACCAACTGGGCGAAGTTGAACTGCATGTCGACACCCGCTTCCGGCGCACCGAACCACGTCCCGTTGATGTGGGTCAGCAGCGGCAGGTGCACCTTGCTGTCCTGCCAGGCAGCGCCCAGCTCATCGGGAGTGACGAACACCGGCGACAACGCCGAGCGCGGCTTGGACTGCAGGAAGCCGAAGCCCTTGGCCAGTTCGCCCGGGATCAGGTTGCGCAGCGAGACGTCGTTGACCAGGCCGATCAGCTGGATGTGGCCGGCGGCCTGCTCCGGGGTGGCGGCCATCGGCACGTCGTCGGTGATCACCACGATCTCCGCTTCCAGGTCGATGCCGTAGTCCTCGCTGACCACCTTGACCGCATCGCGCGGGCCATGGAAACCGGCGCTGGTGGCCTGGTACATCAGCGGATCACTGTAGAAGCTCTCCGGCACTTCGGCGCCGCGGGCGCGACGTACGCGCTCGACGTGTGGCAGGTAGGCGCTGCCATCAACGAATTCATAGGCGCGCGGCATCGGCGCGGCCAGGGCCTGCGGGTCCAGGTCGAACACGCCATCGGCGTCACCGGCATTGAGCGACTCATACAGCGCATTCAGACGCGGGGCCAGATGGCTCCAGTCCTCCAGGGCCAACTGCAGGGTGGCGGCGATGCCGGTGGCGCGCACGCCGTGGCGCAGGTCACGCGAGACGACGATGAGGGTGCCGTCGCGGCCGCCTTCCTTCAAGGAACCAAGCTTCATGGTGGGTGTCCGGAGTCGTGGGCAAACAAGTTTCAAGTGTAATCAAATAAGCAGCGTAGCCAAGCTGCAGCGCGGCATCGCCTCACCCTACCGCAGGAGGGGGGCGGCAGGGTTGCACCCTCCACCTGCTTCAAGCCAGAGCAACGGCCGGAGCAACTGCCGGAGCAACTGCAACAGCCGGCTCTGGGTTTTCTGTGGGTTGGGCGGGGCGGTATGGGGCTGCAGGACACGCCGTAAACCCATCCATGGGGGCTCGATGGCGCCATCCATGGCGCCAACGGTCCTGAAGCCCCATACCGCCCCGCCCTCGACAGTTTCCCGATGACGGTGGTAGATCCACGCCATGCGTGGATGAATTTCCAACGAAATCGAATATTTCGACAATTGAACGAAGAGCATCCACGCATGGCGTGGATCTACCGTGTCGACCAAGGTGACACCCACCAGGAGCAGGCCCTGCCATTTCGACAGATCGCGGAAAACTGTCGAAGGCGGGGTGGGTCCGGTTGCGGGGGTGTCCGCGGCATGGATGCCGCGGCCAAGCCCCCAAGGACGGGTTTACGGCGTCCCCCGCAACCGGACCCACCCCGCCATCCCAC
>NZ_JBYTEK010000027.1:0-57687 GCF_058783335.1 Stenotrophomonas sp. FW305-C-20-S1
CGTGAGCCGCATGGATGCGGCGACCGAGCTTACATGGACGTACTTGCAGCGGCCCCCGCAACCGGACCCACCCCGCCATCCCACGGAATGCCCGCTGTTGCAGTTGCTTCGGCTGTTGCATTTGATCTGGCAGGTGCAGGGCGCAGCCCTGCCGACTCACCCACCCACCCTATACTTGCCGCCGTGACCGCCTTCCCCGCCCTCGTTCCGCTTGATGCACCGCTGCTGGTCGGCTACAGCGGCGGCCTGGATTCCACCGTGCTGCTGCACTGGCTGTGGCGATCGGCACAGGCGGCCGGCACGCCGCTGCGTGCCATGCACGTACACCATGGCCTGCAACCGGTTGCCGATGACTGGGTGCAGCACTGCCAGCAGCAATGCGCGGTGCTGGGCATCGAACTGGCCGTGCACCACGTGCAGGTCAGCCGTGATGACGGCCATGGCATCGAAGGGGCCGCCCGGCTGGCACGTCGCGCTGCATTCAGCGCCGAGCTGCAGGCCGGGGAAACCCTGGCGCTGGCCCAGCACCAGGACGACCAGGCCGAGACCTTCCTGCTGCGTGCGTTGCGCGGTTCGGGCATCGATGGGCTGGCGGCGATGACCGCTGACAGCCGCCTCGATGGCCATCGGCTGTGGCGGCCACTGCTCGATGTGCCGCGCAGCGCGCTGCAGGCTTACGCGGCGACACACGGCCTGCAGTGGATCGAAGACCCCAGCAACGGCGAAGACCACGCCGACCGCAATTTCCTGCGCCTGCGGGTACTGCCACTGCTGCGCCAGCGCTGGCCGCATGCCACCGCCGCATTGGCCGGCAGCGCCGCGCATTGCGCGCAGACCCGTGCATTGCTCGATGGAGAAGACGCCGAACTGCTCGCTCACCTGGAAGTGGCACCCCGGGTGCTGTCGCTGGAGCTGCTGCGCCAGGTTGCACCGGAGCGTGCTGCGCGCGTGCTGCGTGCGTGGGTGCGCCGCCATGGCGCAGCCCCGTTGCCGGCGCATGTGCTGCGGCAAGTACAGAACGAATTGATGGCCGCAGGCGCCGATCGGCAGTCGCAGGTGCGTTGGCAGCAGCACGCCATCCGCCAGTGGCGCCAGCACGCCTACCTGCTGCCGGCAGCGCTGCCGGTCCTGCCGAAGGACTGGCACGCGGCCTGGGACGGCCGTGCACCGCTGCAGCTGCCCGACGGCGGCCAGCTGCGCCTGCTCGGCACGGACCGCTTCGAACACCCGCTGGACCTGCGTGCCCGCCAGGGCGGCGAGCGCATCGTGCTGCCCGGCCGTACGCATTCATCCGCGTTGAAGGATTGCCTGCAGCGCGAGCATCTGGCGCCCTGGCGACGCGCACAGCTGCCCCTGCTGTTCGACCAGGGGCAGCTGCTGGCGGCCGCCGATGTAGTCACTGCCGCACCGCTGCAGGCCTGGCTGCAGGCACGCAATGCGCAGTTGCAGTGGCATCCGGGCGGCTGGTGAATTGACCCTTGCGCGCGCGCCGTCCACACTTGTCGCATGGCCAAGAAGTCCCCCGAAAACGCCTCCCCGGTCGCCCAGTTCGAGCAGTCGCTCGAATCGCTGGAACAGCTGGTGGAGCAGATGGAAACCGGCGAGCTGAGCCTGGAAGCCTCGCTCAGTGCTTACGAACGTGGTGTTGGTCTGTACCGCCAGTGCCAGCAGGCGCTGGAGCAGGCCGAACTGCGCGTGCGCCTGCTCAGCGATCCGGCCCAGCCCGAAACCGCCGAACCCTTCGATCCGCCCAGCCATGACGGCTGAGGCGTTGTTCGCGCGCTGGCGCGACCGTATCGAAAGCCAGCTCGACGCCGCCCTGCCCTCACCGGCCGAAGCCCCGCAACGCCTGCACCAGGCGATGCGCCATTCCGTGCTCGGTGGCGGCAAGCGCATGCGCCCCTTGCTGGTCTATGCCGCCGGCCAGGTGTTCGGCGCGCCCCTGGACAGGCTTGATGCCGCGGCGATGGCGGTGGAACTGATCCACGCCTACTCGCTGGTGCACGACGACCTGCCGGCGATGGACGACGATGCCCTGCGCCGTGGCAAGCCCACCACCCACATCGCCTTCGACGAAGCCACCGCGATCCTCGCCGGCGACGCCCTGCAGACCCGTGCGTTCGGCCTGCTGGCCGATGCACCGCTGCCGGCGGCATTGCGCGTGGCGTGCCTGCAGACCCTGGCCCATGCCTCCGGCGCGGCCGGCATGTGCGGCGGCCAGGCGCTGGACATCGATGCCACCGGCCAGCAGCAGTCGCTGGCAGCCCTCACCCGCATGCATGCGCTGAAGACCGGTGCGCTGATCCGCGCTGCGGTGCGCATGGGCGCGTTGTGCGGTGATGCACCCGAACCCGTGCTGGCCCAGCTCGACGGTTTCGCCGATGCGCTCGGCCTGGCCTTCCAGGTCCGCGATGACATCCTCGATGTCGAAGCCAGTTCCGAACAGCTGGGCAAGACCGCCGGCAAGGACCAGGCCCAGGACAAGAGCACCTTCCCTGCCCTGCTCGGCATGGACGGTGCCAAGGCGCAGCTGCGCGAACTTTCCACGCGCATGCAGCAGGCACTGGCGGGCTATCACGAAGAAGCCGATGCGCTGCGCGCGCTGGCCACGCTGGCCGTGGAACGCGATCACTGATTGCAGGCATGGATCTGCCGCGCTGCGCGTTCGCCGGGCATGGCCCGGCGCTACCCTACGCGCCATACACGGAAACGCCCGGCAATGCCGGGCGTTTCTTTTTACGTCGTTGATCGTTGCCGCTTACTTGATCAGGCGCAGTGCGAACGGGTAACGGTAGGCTTCGCCATTGTTCGCCTTCACCGCAGCGATGATGCTGAAGACCAGGCTGAGCAGGCCGACGATCGGCGCCAGGAACACACCGATGACCACGAAGGTCAGGATGATGCAGACGAACATCGCGATGGCGACGGTGATCTGGAAGTTCAGCGCTTCCTTGGCCTGGTCAGTGACGAAGGCCTTGCTGGCGTCATCCTTGTTGATCAGCCAGATGACCAGGGCACCAATGAAACCGGTGAAGATGCCCAGCAGGTGCGCCACCAGGGCCATGGTGCGCTGGTCAGCGGGTACGCTGCTCGCCGCCGGGACGTTCTCGAATTCGCTCACGACAAAACTCCTTTTTTATTGGGTGGTCTTGACCGACCGGCGGCAAGCCGGTCGCGTCAGGCGGGCCTAGCTTACGCCATCAATGGCATCAATCATTGCCGGCGATCGTCATCCGTCCCACCAGGATCGAGCCGGTGCGGATATGCGAGCGCGGATCGACATCGCTGCCGACCGCCTCGATGGCCATGAACATGTCCCGCAGGTTGCCGGCGATGGTGATGCCATCCACCGGATACTGGATCTGGCCGTTCTCCACGCGGAAGCCGCCAGCGCCGCGCGAGTAGTCGCCGGTCACCCCGTTCACCCCCTGCCCCATCAGCTCGGTCACCAGCAGGCCGTTGCCCATCTGCGCGGCGATGTCCTGCAGCGAACCGGCATTGGCCGCCAGCTGCAGGTTGTGCACGCCGCCGGCATTGGCGGTGGTCTGCAGGCCCAGCTTGCGCGCCGAATAGCTGCCCAGCACGTAACGCTGCAGCACGCCGTCACGCACCAGGGCCGAGGCACGCGTGGCCACGCCGTCGCCGTCGAAGGCAGCCGAGCGCAGGCCACGGCGCAGGTGCGGCAGCTCCTCGATCTGCATCCAGTCGGGGAACAGCTGCTGGTCGACGCTGTCCAGCAGGAAGCTCGCCTGGCGGTACAGCGCGCCGCCGGAGACTGCCGACAGCAGGTGACCCACCAGGCTGCGCGCCACTTCCGGCGCGTACAGCACCGGCATGCTGCCGGTCGGCAGCGAACGCGGCTGCAGGCGGGCGATCGTGCGCTCTGCGGCGCGACGACCGACGCTGGCCGGATCTTCCAGGTCCTCGCGGGCCAGTGCGCCGGTGTACCAGCCGTCGCGCTGCATGCCATCGCCGGTGCCGGCGATCAGCGCACAGCCGATCGAATGATGGGTTCCGCGCTCGCGGCCGATGAACCCATGCGAATTGGCGTAGACCGACACGCTCTGCATGCTCGACACCGAGGCGCCATCGGAATTGCGGATCTGCGCATCGGCTTGGCGGCCCGCCGCCTCGCAGGCCAGTGCCAGGTCCACCGCCTCGTCGGCCTGCAGCTCCCAGGGGTGCCAGCCATCCAGTTCGGGGAAGTCGCGGGCCATCAGGTCGGCCTCGGCCAGGCCGGCGGCCGGATCGTCCTCGGTATGGCGGGCGATCGCGCAGGCCTGCTCTACGGTGGCCAGCAGGCTGGCCTCATGCAGGTCGGCGGTGCTGGCACTGCCCTTGCGCTGGCCGAAGTAGACGGTCACGGCAATGCCGCGGTCACGGGTGGACTGCACGGTCTCGACCTCGCCGAGACGGACATTGACCTCCAGCCCACGGTCTTCGCTGCAGCTGACCTCGGCCTGGCTGGCGCCCAGCGCGCGGGCACGCTGCAGCAGCTGCTGGGAGATGTCGGCCAGCCGTTCCAGCCGGGCCGGGCTGTCGTCGCCGACGGCGACTTCAGGGGCGATCACGTTCAATGCTTTATCCTGTGCGGGTTGGGCCCGGCATCACGCCGGGCGACTTTTTTTGAAATCAGGTATGGACGATGCGCGGACGCGACGAAGAAACCGGTGAATTCCACGACAAGAGCCGCAGCCAGAACCGGCGCGATGCGCTGGACGTCCTGGCCCTGGGCGAGAAGCTGGTGTCGCTGACCCCGGCCCAGCTGGCGCGCCTGCCGATCCCGGAGGACCTGCTGCCGCACATTGCCGAGTGCAAGCGCATCACCGCCCATATCGCGCACAAGCGGCAGCTGGCGTTCCTCGCCAAGCACATGCGCCGCGAGGACGATGCCGCGCTGGACGCGATCCGCGATGCGCTGGATGCCAACAGCGAAACCGGGCGCCGCGAAGTGGCGATGATGCACCGTGTCGAAGACTGGCGCGAACGCCTCATGAATGAAGGCGACAAGGCGCTGGCCGCGCTGCTGGATGACCATCCGCAGGCCGACCGCCAGCAGTTGCGCACGCTGGTGCGCAACGCCCAGGCCGAGAAGGCGAAAAACAAGCCGCCGCGTGCCTACCGCGAGATCTTCCAGGTGCTGCGCACGCTGATGCTGCCGGCCGCGCTGGGCCTTAAGGTGTCCGCTGAGGACGTCGAGGCAGACGAACCGGTCGACGACGCCGACGAGGACTGAGTCCCCGTCGGGCATGGCGGTGGCTGTGGCCATCGCCGTGCTCAGGCCTGGGTACCGCCGACGGTGATGCCCTCGATCAGCAGCGACGGCTGGCCGACACCGACCGGCACACTCTGCCCGTCCTTGCCACAGATGCCCACGCCCTCGTCCAGGGCCAGGTCGTTGCCGACCATGCGCACCTTCTGCATGGTTTCCGGGCCATTGCCGATCAGGGTCGCGCCCTTCACTGGAGCGGTGATCCGGCCGTCCTCGATCAGGTAGGCCTCGGTGGCCGAGAACACGTACTTGCCGCTGGTGATGTCGACCTGGCCGCCGCCGAAATTGACCGCGTACAGGCCCTTCTTCACCGAACGGATCATTTCCTGCGGGTCATGCTGGCCGGCGCGCATGTAGGTGTTGGTCATGCGCGGCATGGTCATGTGCGCGAACGATTCGCGACGGCCGTTGCCGGTCGGCGCCACGCCCATCAGCCGCGCGTTGAGGCTGTCCTGCATGTAGCCGACCAGGATGCCGTCCTCGATCAGCGTGGTGCACTGGGTCGGGTGGCCTTCGTCGTCGATGTTGAGTGAACCACGGCGCCCATCCAGGGTGCCGTCGTCGACGATGGTCACGCCCGGGGCAGCCACGCGCTCGCCGATCCTGCCGGCGTAGACACTGGTGCCCTTGCGGTTGAAGTCACCTTCCAGGCCATGGCCGACCGCCTCGTGCAGCAGTACGCCCGGCCAGCCCGGGCCCAGCACCACCGGCATCACCCCGGCCGGCGCCGGCACCGCTTCCAGGTTCACCAGGGCCTGCCGCAGCGCCTCGCGCGCAAAGGCTTCCGGGCGGCCATCGGCAAACAGCGCTTCATAGCCATAGCGACCGCCGCCGCCGGCATAACCCGACTCACGGCGGCCGTTCTGCTCGACGATCACCTGCACGTTCAACCGCACCAGCGGGCGCACGTCGGCGCCCAGCACACCATCGGTGCGGGCAACCAGCACGGTATCGACGCCACCGGACAGGCTGACCATCACCTGCTTCACGCGCGGGTCGGCCGCGCGCAGGTAGCCGTCCAGGCGCTTGAGCACCTCGACCTTGGCTTCGTTGCCGATGCCGTCGATCGGGTCCAGCGCTGGATACAGCACGCGCGCATCGCCGCGCAGCAGCGAGCGTCCGGTCTGTGCGCCGCCTTCGCGCGAGATCGCACGTGCCGACTGCGCTGCGGTCAGCAATGCACCGGCATGGATGTCATCGGAATAGGCAAAGCCGGTCTTCTCGCCGGCAATCGCGCGCACGCCCACGCCCTGCTCGATGGAATGGGCGCCGTCCTTGACGATGCCATCTTCCACGCTCCAGCTTTCGCGCCGGGCATGCTGGAAGTACAGGTCGCCGAAGTCGACACCGGGGCCGAGCAGTTGGCCGAAGGTGCGCTCCAGGCCAGCGGTATCCAGGCCACCGGGGCGCAACAGGCGATCTTGGGCAAGCGTCAGGGCGTTGTCAGTCATGGTCTCGATCTGGGGGTGTGAAGGCGGTCAGGCAAGGCCGCCCTGGGGAAACGGGGGCCGCGCTCAGCGCGGTGGCGGTGGTTCGGTGACGGTCGGCGGCACGGCCGGCATCGGCGGCAGGCGCGGCGGCGGTGCGGGTACTGGCGCACGTTCGCGGCTGCGCTCGATCACCTCCACCTTGGGCTCCTTCCAGGGGCCGGTCACCTTGTAGGTGCGGGCACCGATCTCGCCCAATGGCTTGGACAATACCGCATTGGTGGCTGCACCCAGCGCTGCGCCCACCGGGCCGCCGGCCACCGCGCCGACCACGGTCAGCAGATTGCCGGCGCGCGGGTTGACGTCGATGGTCTGGTCGAACTGCTGTTTCCGCAGGTCGGCCTGGCCACGGATGGTGATGTTCGCTGCCGGCCCTTCGATCAACACCTTGTCGGTACGGGCCATGCCCTCGCCGAACTGCACGCTGCCCTCGACCTGGTTGAACGCGAAGCCCTTGGAGAAGAAGTCGCGGAAGTCGAACATCAGCCGCCGCGGCAGCTGGGCGACGCTGAGCAGGCCCAGCACGCGGCCGGCACCCGGCTCCAGCTCCAGCAGCTGGCCATTGCGGGCATTCACATCGAGCTGACCCTGCAGGTTGCCAAGCTGGAAGTCCGACGGACCGCCGGGCCACGAGGCCTGCAGCTGGGCGTGGCCGGAGCCGCCGCGCAGCTGGCCGCCGTAGTCGAGGTTCTGCAGCAACCCGCCCAGGTCTTCACTGCGCACCTGCGCATCAAGCGCGGTTCGCGAACCGCCACCCTTGCCAAGCCAACGGCCACGGATGTCAATCTCCTGGCTGGGGGCGCGGAACTGCAGTTGTTCCACGCTCAGGCCATTGGCGATCGGCCGCGTACGCAGCACGGCCTGGCCCAGCACGACCTTGCCGAACTTCAGGTCGGCGATGTCCAGTGCGAACGGCGGCAGCTTGGCCGGGTCCATGTCGTCGGCACCGGCCTGCACCCGCGCCGGTGCCGCCGTGGCTCCGGGAAGGGTCGGCAGCGATTGCCAGTACACGCGCTCGAGCTGGCCGCTGATGGTGCCGCCATCGGCGTTGGGCACATTCAACTTGCCGGCCAGCGAGGGGCCATCCAGGCGCACGTCCAGCGCCTGCGGGCCAGGGCGCAGCTGCAGGCGGGTCTGCTCGAACACGCCGCCGATCAGCATCAGCTGGCCGACCTGCACGTCCACGGCGCGCAGCGGCATCGGGTCGCCATCGCCACCGGCGCCACGGGCCAGGCCGATCCATTCCAGCGCATCCAGGGTCGGGCTGCGGCCATTGATGGTCAGCCCGCTGGGCGGTGGTTCGCGGTCAACGTGGTCGCTGCCCAGGGTGACCTGCACGCCGGTCTGGTTGTTGTGGCTGCGCGCGGCCAGCGCCAGGCGCTGGCCGAACGCCACGTCGATGCGGCCGGCGCCCATCGGCAGCTGTGCGGCCACGGTGGTCGGCAGCGGTTCGTTGGCCGGCTTCTGCAGCGGTGCCGGCAGGTCCAGGCGGGTGCCCAGCAGATCCGAGCGCAGGCGCAGCTCGCTGGGCGGCGCTGGTGTACCCGGCGCGACCTTCGGCAGGTTCACCGCGATGGTCCACGGCGAGGTGCCGTTGATGTAGGGCTTCAGCCAGGCCATTTCCGGTGCGCGGTCGATCAGCACGCCCGCATCGAGCGTGGCGGCCAGTTCCGATTCGAAGGCCAGCTTGGGGTCACGCACGAAACCACCGGCGCGCAGGCTCAGCCGGCCGTCCTGGCCGAGGTGGCGCACGGCCAGTTCCTCGGCGGCGAAGCCGGCGTTGCTGTAGCGGGCCTGCCCACGCATGTTGTCGAATTCCAGCTGGAAGCGCTTGTCGACCAGCTTCAGCCCGGCCAGGTCCACCGTGCCCTGCAGGTGGCCACCGCCCTGGTCATGACGCAGGGGCTGCAACAGGTCGAAATGCACGTTGGCCGGCCCGCTTGCCGCGAGGTTGTCCAGGGTGTCGCCGTAGTCCTTGTGCAGCGGGCTCTGCCGCAGCATCGCCAGCAGCTTGCCGGCATCGCCCTGGCTGTCGGCGCGGACGTACAGTGGCTGCTGGCCGAAATCCTGGATCCCGGCTTCGAACGTCTGCACCGCCACGCCAGCCAGATCGCCGCGGCCCTGCATGTGGAAACCGGGCCCAATGAAGGCGACATCGGCATCGACCTGGCCCATCAACGGCCAATCGTGCTGGAAGCGGATGTCACCGTTGCTGATGTGGCCGGTGGCCTCGAAGCGGCCATCGTTGTTGTCGAACGGCCAGTCGTCCAGGTCACCACTGACCAGGCCGATGCCGTTGCGCACCTGGCCACCGGCCAAGGCCATGTCCAGCCAGTCGGTGGCGCCCTTGCTCATCCTGGAATGGATCCAGAAACGCTTGGCCGCGGTCATCGGTACGTCGTCCAGCTTGGCCGCCAGCTGCATCCACGGCCGGGTGCCATCGCCCTGGAACCAGAGACCACCGCGCACGTCGGCAGCGTAGTCGGTGCCTTCCACACGCATCGCCGGGGTGCCGATGCGCCAGCCACCGGCCTCGTCGCGCCAACCGACGATCTGCCCGGCAAGATGCAGGTCGTGACGCACGCCGAAACCGGTCGGCCAATCGAACTGCAGCTGGCGCTGGGGTTGCAGCTGCAGGCTGAAACCATTGGCATCGCCCTCGAAGCGGCCGCCCAGGCCGCGCAGGCCCGGCGAGTTGCCAACACTGGCAAAGCCCAGCGACTGCAGTTCGCCCTGCATCCACAACGGGCCATCCTGCTGGCCGCGCAACTGCAGCTGCGCCACGTCCAGCTGCGGCTTGGCCAGGTACAGCCAATGCCGCAGGCCCGCGTCCAGGCGGTCGCTGAGCGCCAGCGCGCGCAACGCGGTACCCGCCTGCGCTGCTGCGGCCTGCACCTGCATCTGCTTGCCCACCCGCAGTTGCAACCCGTCCAGCTGCTGCTGGCTGCCATCGGCCTGCAGCCGCAGGCGCGGCACCTGCAGCGCCCAGCCTTCTGCCGTCCGCTGCCAACGCAGGCGCGCCTGCAGCCGTTGCAATTGAATTTCCGGGCGCGCCACGCCAGGCATCGGCGCGCCTTCGACACGCAGATCACGCAGGTCCGAATCGGTGGTCAGCGCCACCGGGGCGAAATCACGCAGGGTCAGCCACAGGTTGAGCTCGCCCTTGCCCTCGCGCAGGCGCATGCCGCCGGCCGCCAGCAACGGCGCCCAGGCACGGAAATCGATCGGATCGGCGCCTACCCAGGCCTCGCCGTTGCCGCGCTGGCGATCCAGGTCCAGCACCGCCGTCAGCGGCAAGGCGTCGGTCTGTGCCCAGGCACGCACGCCCACCCGCAGGCGGTCGCCATCCACGCGCAGGCGCAGGTCGATACGTGGCAGGGTGGCGTCGACACCCAGTGCTGGCGCATGCACGCCGAGGCGGCCACCAATCACCTGCAGTTCGCCCAGCCGGCGCAACGCATCCAACGGATCGCCGCCAGCGCTGGACTGCGGCAGGCCGCGCACCGACCAGCGGCCATCGGCGGCCTGCTGCAGGTCCAGCGCCAGGCCGCGCAGGCGCAGTTCGGTCAGAGAGCGGCCCGGCAACAGGCCGCTGTACATCGACACCAGCACCTCGGCATCGCCGATGGCCAGGCCCTGGCCCGCGCCGATGCGCAGGCCCTTCAACTGCAGCAGTGGACCACGTCGGGTCCAGGCGGTGTCCAGGCGTTCGAAGCGCACCGGTTGCCCGGCGCGCGTGCTCAGCCAGGCCGCGATCCGGTCCGGATGGCGCTCAGCCAGCGGCAACAGCTGGCTGAGGGTGCCGACCAGCAGGGCAAGCCCGACCAGGCCAACCGCGCATGCGGCGATGAAATGACGGCGGATCCTTCGCAGTCGCAGGCGCGGCGGCGCGCTCATCGGCCACCGAAGGCAGACAGTCGGCCTGGATCAGAGCAGAACAACATCGAACTGCTCCTGCAGGTACTGCTCGTCCGCCTGGAAGCGGATGCTCTTGCCGAGGAACTCCTCCAGCTCGGCCACGGCCGTGGATTCCTCATCGGTGATCCGCGCCACCACCTTGCTGGACGCGATAACCAGCAGGCGCGCGGCATCGAACTGGCGCACCGCGCGGGTGATCTCGCGGAAGATCTCGTAGGTCACCGTTTCGGTGGTCTTGATGGTGCCGCGGCCACTGCACTGCGGGCAGGTTTCCGACAGCTGGCGCTCCAGGCTTTCCACCGTGCGCTTGCGCGTCATCTCCACCAGGCCCAGCGGCGAGAAGTCGTACACCGTGGTCTTGGCATGGTCGCGGGCCAGCGCCTTTTCCAGGGTACGCAGCACCTGGCGGCGATGTTCGGCGTCATCCATGTCGATGAAGTCGATGATGATGATGCCGCCCAGGTTGCGCAGGCGCAGCTGCCTGGCCACCGCCTGCGCGGCCTCCAGGTTGGTGCGGAACACCGTCTCTTCCAGGTTGCGCTGGCCGAGGAACGAGCCGGTATTGACATCGATGGTGGTCATCGCCTCGGTCTGGTCGATCACCAGGTAGCCACCGGATTTCAGCGGTACCTGCTTGTCCAGCGCACGGCCGATCTCGTCCTCGACCCCGAACATGTCGAAGATCGGACGATCGCCGCTGTACAGCTCGATCTTCTCCGCCAGCACCGGCATGTACTTGGCCACGAACGCCTGCAGCTGGGCGAAGGTCTCCTTCGAGTCCACCTTTACCTTGTCCACGTCCTTGCGGATCAGGTCGCGCACCGAACGCAGCGGCAGGCTCAGGTCTTCATAGATGTTGCTGCACGACGCCGCCTCGCGGCCGCGGCGCTCGACCACGTTCCACACCCGTGACAGGTAGGCGATGTCTTCGGCGATGGCCTCGGCCGGCTGGCCCTCGGCATTGGTGCGCACGATGTAGCCGTAGCCGCCGTGCTGGGCCGACAGTTCGGTCACCAGCGCTTTCAGCCGCGCGCGCTCGCCTTCGTCCTCGATGCGCGCCGACACGCCCACCACCTTCGACTGCGGCAGCAGCACCATGTAGCGCGAGGGAATGCTGATCTGGGTGGTCAGGCGTGCGCCCTTGGTCCCGATCGGATCCTTCACCACCTGCACCACGATGTCCTGGCCGTCGCGCAGCAGCTCCACGATCGGCACGCTGGACGGCGGCGGCAGGGTCGTGTTCTCGGTATCGGCGCTGGCCACCGGCGCCGGCCGCACCACGTCGTTGGCGTGCAGGAACGCGGCACGCTCCAGCCCCACTTCGACGAACGCCGCCTGCATGCCCGGCATGACCCGCTGCACCTTGCCCTTGTAGATGTTGCCGACCACACCCCGGCGCCAACCGCGCTCGATGTGCAGTTCCTGCAGCATGCCGTTCTCGATCACCGCGACCCGGGTTTCGCGCGGGGTCACATTGACCAGGATTTCCTCAGACATCGGCAGCCTCCCTGGCGGCATCAGCAGTTGGGGCCAGCACGCCGCAGCGTGCCAGCAGACGATCGGTATGCAGCAACGGCAGCCCCATGACACCGGAGTAGCTGCCGGAAAGGTGTTCGATCCAGCGCTCGGCACCGCCCTGGATGGCATAGGCACCCGCCTTGTCCAGCGGCTCGCCGGTGGCGACGTAGGCAGCGATGTCGGCGGACTCGATGGCGGCGAAGGTGACCTCGGAAACAACCAGTTCGCTGTCCAGCCCGCGCGCGTCCACCACCACCACGGCGGTCATCACCTGATGGGTGCGCCCGGCCAGCCGTGCCAGCATCGCCCGCGCGTCGGCCGCGTTGGCCGGCTTGCCGAATACTTCGCCATCGAGCACCACTTCGGTATCCGAGCCCAGCACCCGCGCCTGCGGGTCATCGGCCAGCACCCGTGCCAGGCCGGCGCGCGCCTTGTCGGCGGCGACCCGGCAGACATAGTCCTGGGCACTTTCAGAGGCCGCGCGCTGCTCGACGACCTCCAGGTCCAACGCCTGGAAAGGGTGTCCGAGTCGGGCCAGCAGCTGGTTGCGTCGGGGGGAGCGGGAAGCAAGATAGAGCATCGACACAGCATAACCTGACGCCGGTACCTGAATCGTCGGACAATCCTTCCCCGGCGCCTGCAACCCCGAACGGACTCACAACGCGTTCATCGCTACGACACCACCCTCACCGCCACAACAAGGAGATCCCATGCGCCGCACCGCCACCCCGCTGCTGCTTGCCCTGTCCCTCGCTCTTGGAGCTTCGATGACCGCCCATGCCGACCCGTCGTCGCCGTCGATCGCCGCCGCGGCCGAAGGCACCCTGCTGAACATCTCGGCCAACGCCGAAGCCACCCGCGTGCCGGACGTGGCCACGCTGTCGGCCGGCGTGGTCACCCAGGCCGCCGACGGCAACAGCGCCATGCGCCAGAACGCCCAGCAGATGGACAAGGTCCTGGCTGCGATCAAGGCCGCCGGCATTGCCGAGCGCGACGTGCAGACCAGCGGCGTCAGCCTCAACCCGCAGTACCGCTATGCCGACAACGAAGCCCCGAAGATCACCGGCTACCAGGCCAGCAACACCGTCAGCCTGAAGGTCCGCGACATCGCCAAGCTGGGCAAGGTGCTGGACGCGCTGGCCGCGCAGGGCGCCAACCAGATCAACGGCCCGCAGTTTGAGATCGACCAGCCCGAGCCGGTCTATGACGAAGCGCGCCTGGCGGCACTGAAGAAGGCCCAGGCCCGTGCCCAGACCTATGCCAAGTCGCTTGGCCTGCAGGTGCGCCGCATTGTCAGCATTTCCGAGAACGCCGGTGGCGGTTTCCGCCCGATGCCGATGATGCGTGCGCAGGCCGCCGGCATGGCAATGGACAAGGCCACCCCGGTCGCCCCGGGTGAGTCGACCGTCTCGGTGAACCTGGACGTGGTGTTCGAACTGGGCCGCTGAGGCTCCTTCCGTTCAACCGACGGCGCCCTGCGGGGCGCCGTTTTCGTTTCCACCGCCGCCGTTCCGGCAGCGTTACATGAAGGCCAGCTCAACGCTGCCGCCCCTGCCTCTAGGCAGTGGTGGAGGCGGCGCGCTAATGATTGACTGCCAGCCGCGTGCGGCAACCCCGATGGCGGCCCTGGTGCGTTGAGGACTTCGACACTGGCATGGAGGTGGACCATGGTTCGTACGTATCCCGTAGTACCCCTGCACTTCGATCCCGCCCGCGTTGCCGCCTGGAGTGCGGCCATCGCCCTGCATCTGCTCGCGTTCCTGTTGTTGCTGATCCCGGCGACCTACCAGGCCATCACCGCGCTGCCGCGCGATCAGACCACGGTACGGTTCATTCCCAGGGAAGAGCCCAAGCCGATCGAGCCGCTGCCGGTGCCGACCGAGCCTGAAAAGGTGGAGGTGGTGCACAAGCGGCAGGCCACGCCGGTGCCCGCACCGCTGCCGACGCCCACCGCGACCGTCGAGGAGGCCCAGGGCATCATCCTGCCGGCGGCCGAGCCGACCGCGGTGCAGGCTGCGCCGACCATTGCCCCGTCCACGCCGCTGGCCGGCGCCCAGCTGCAGTACCGCAGCAACCCGCCGCCCAGCTACCCGATCCAGGCCCTGCGCAATCACGAACAGGGCACGGTGCTGCTGCGGGTGGAAGTGGACCCCAGTGGCCAGCCGGTGAACGTCAGCATCGAACGCAGCAGCGGCTCGCGCAGCCTGGACCAGGCCGCCCGCCAGCAGGTGCTGCGCCACTGGCGTTTCGTGCCGGCCGAGCGTGATGGCATGGCCGTTCCGGCCATCGGCATGGTGCCCGTGCAGTTCTCCCTGCCCGACTGAGCCACGGACCGGCCCGGCCGCACGCCGGGCCGGTCACAACGGTGAATGGGCCGGAACAGGGCCAATCTGCCCGGTTATTTGAACTTCGTTGGAAAACCGTTACGAATTTAGTAAAACTTCACACCTCCGTCACCTGCCGGAAACCTAGATTGACGCGTCCCGGGACACACCGGAGACAGCCCTCAATGCTCGAGTTTTCCAGTCAGGAGAGAAGCTGTGAAACACCCGATCCAACGGCCCGCCAGCCGCCGCCGCAACCACCTGGCAACGTCCATCACCCATATCCTCACCGGCGGCGCCCTGCTGCTCGCCGGGGCCGTGGCTTCCTCTTCTGCATTCGCGCAGGAACAGGCCACCAACCTTGACCGGATCACCGTCACCGGTTCGAACATCCCGCGCACCAACACCGAAACACCGTCGCCGGTGCAGGTGGTGACCCGCCAGGAAATCGATCGCACCGGCAAGACCTCGCTGGCCGAGTACCTGCAGACCATCACCGCTGATGGTGCCGGCTCCATTCCCAAGACCTTCGGCAACGGCTTCGCCGGTGGCGGCGCCGGCATTTCGCTGCGCGGCCTGGGTGCCGGCTCCACGCTGGTGCTGTTGAACGGCCGCCGCATGGCCACCTATGGCCTGGCCGATGACGGCCAGAAGGTGTTTACCGACCTCAGCACCATCCCGCTCGACGCCGTCGAGCGC
This sequence comes from Stenotrophomonas sp. FW305-C-20-S1, assembly GCF_058783335.1. NCBI lineage: Bacteria > Pseudomonadati > Pseudomonadota > Gammaproteobacteria > Lysobacterales > Lysobacteraceae > Stenotrophomonas > Stenotrophomonas sp. FW305-C-20-S1. The sequence goes on from NZ_JBYTEK010000027.1 coordinate 15,219, forward strand.
GTGGAAGTGCTGAAGGACGGCGCCTCGGCAATCTACGGCTCCGACGCCATCGCCGGCGTGGTCAACATCATCCTGCGCAGCGACTTCCAGGGCGTGATCCTGCGTGGTTCCTACGGCCTGTCCGGCGACAGCGACGGCGACGCCAAGAAGGCGACCCTGACCGCGGGTACCGGCGACCTGGCCAGCGACGGCTGGAATGCATTCTTCAGCCTGGACGTCGGCAAGACCGACGCCATCAAGATCAGCGACCGCAAGAACCGCAAGTGGATCGGCACCGGCGACACCCGCCAGTGGGGCTATGACAAGACCGCACAGTTCCTGGGCGGCGCGTACACCCGTGGCGGCACCTCGGGCGGCTCCGGCCCCAACGGCTCCTACCTGGATGCCACCGGTCACCTGGTTCCCCTGCCCGGCTGCGCGGGCCTGACCACCATTGGTGGCCAGACCCCGGCCAGCATCGCCGCCGACGGCTGCCTGTTCGATCCGGCGCAGCAGTACCGCGACCTGATTCCGGAAGAGAAATACGTCAACGTGTTCGGTCGCGCCAGCTTCGCCTTCGGTGAAGGCGGCGAGGTCTACACCGAGATCGGCTACTCGAAGAAGCAGACGATCTTCAGCAACACCCCGTCCGGCGTATCCGGCGGCTGGGGTTACCCCGGCGGCCCGGTCAATGCCAACAGCGGCTCGGGCGCCACCACGCTCGGTGCCACCCACCCGGACAACCCGACCGGTGCGCCGGTGCGCCTGCGCTACTCGGCCTGGGACGTCGGCCCGCGCGTTACCGACAACACCAACGAGTTCAACCGTTTCCTGGTTGGCGTGAAGGGCAACTGGGGTGACTGGAGCTACGACACCGCCTACCTGCATTCGGGCACCGACCTGACCAACAAGCGCACCGGCTTCCTGAACTACGACAACGTGCGTTGCGCACTGGCCAACCCGAACTGCGCCGGTGGCGTGTGGCGCATCGGCGACAACGCCGGCCAGAACTCGCAGGCGCTGTACGACTTCATCTCGCCTATGATCAGTGCACGCGCCAAGTCCAGCCTGGACATGTTCGACTTCACCATGTCGCGCAGCCTGATGGACCTGAAGGGTGGCCCGCTCGGCCTGGCGTTCGGCACCGAATGGCGCAAGACCAGCAACAGCCTGACCCCGCAGACCTTCACCGACACCGGCGACATCATCGGCCTGGGCTATTCGGCCTACGACGGCACCCAGAACGTGTACGCAGGCTACGTCGAACTGTCCGCACCGGTGCTGGAGCAGTTGGAGCTGTCGGCCGCCATGCGCTACGACAAGTACGAGAGCGGTGAAGGCAAGGCCACGCCGAAGCTGGGCGTGAAGTGGACCCCGGCCGACTGGATCGCCCTGCGCGCCAGCTACGCCGAAGGCTTCCGCGCGCCGAACCCGGCCGAGAACGGTGACGGTGGCCTGGCCGCCTTCTCCACCGCAGTCGACCCGATTCGTTGCCAGATCAGCGGCAACAACGCGGCAGAGTGCGGCGCAAACTCGGTGGCGATCATCACCAAGCCAAACAAGCTGCTGAAGCCGGAAGAGTCCAAGAGCTACTCGGTCGGCATCGTGCTGCAGCCGACCTCGTCCACCTCGATGACCGTCGATGCCTGGCAGATCAAGCGCACCAACGAAATCGTGCAGGGCAGCACCTCGGCAGCGATCCTCGCCGGCAACGTCCTGCGTGACAGCAACGATCTCAATGGCGTGGCCAACAGCGGCACCATCCTGGCAGTCAACACCGCCTACGTGAATGCCAGCTCCTCGCGCGTGCGCGGTATCGATACCGATATCCGCCAGACCTTCGATATCGGCCCGGGCCAGCTGGAGCTGGACCTGCAGTGGAGCCACATCCTGAAGTTCGAGCGTACCGAGGGTGGGGACACCGTTGACTACGTGGGCACCCACGGCAACTGCGATGTCACCAACTGCATCGGCACGCCGAAGGACAAGGTGAACTTCGGCACCACCTGGAAGCAGGGGCCGTGGAGCGTCAGCGCCGTTGCCAACTACATCAGCAAGATGGAGAACAAAGACAAGCGTGGCGGCGACTACCTGGCCTTCTACGCCGATGGCGAGCCGGTGAAGAAGATCTCTTCGTTCACCACGATGGACCTGTCCGGTCGCTGGAGCATCAACGATTCGTTCGAACTCAACGCCTCGGTGGCGAACGTGTTCGACCGCATCGCCCCGCTCGACCCGACCACCTACGGCGGCGTGAACTACAACCCGATGCACTTCTCCGGTGCGCTGGGTCGTTATTACACCGTCGGCTTCAAGTACACCTTCAAGTAATACCGCTGCCGCTTCACCTGCAAAGGCCCGGGCTCACGCCTGGGCCTTTGCTTTTTTCCACACGCGACAGCGTCCATCATGGGCATCCCGACACCTGCGCCGCGCCTGATGCCCTCATCCAACCAACGCCTTGGCCTGGCCGCACTGACCGCGCTGGTGGTTGGTTCGATGGTGGGCGCCGGCATCTTCTCGCTGCCGCAGAACGTGGCGCGCAGCGCCGGCCCGGCCGCCGCGCTGATCGGCTGGGCGGTGAGCGGTGCCGGCATGCTGATGCTTGCCTTCGTGTTCCAGGCCCTGGCCAATCGTCGCCCCGACCTGGACACCGGCATCTATGCGTACGCGCGCGAAGGCTTCGGCAACTACATCGGCTTCTCCGCCGCGTGGGGCTACTGGGTCGCTTCGGTACTCGGCAACGCCAGTTTCTTCGTACTGATCTTCAGCGGTCTCGGCCACTTCGCACCGGTGTTCGGCGAAGGCAATACACCGGCCGCCATCGCCGCATCGTCCGTGCTGCTGTGGACCGTGCACCTGCTGGTGCTGCGCGGCCTGCGTACCGCGGCGATCATCAATGGCCTGGTCACCGTGGCCAAGCTGGTGCCGATCGCGCTGTTCCTGATCCTGGCAGCCGGTGCATTCCGCATGGACGTGTTCCGTGCCGACTTCTTCGGCGCTCCCGCGCTGGGCGACATGGGCCAGCAGCTGCGCGGGATGATGCTGGTCACCGTGTGGGTGTTCATCGGTATTGAAGGTGCCAGCATCTATTCGCGGCGCGCGGCACGACGCGCCGATGTCGGCCGCGCCACCGTGATCGGCTTCATCGGCGTGTGGCTGCTGCTGGTGCTGGTCAGCCTGCTGTCGATGGGCGTGCTGTCGCAGGCCGAACTGGCCGGCCTGCCCAATCCCTCGATGGCCTATGTGCTGCGCGCGATCGTTGGCGAATGGGGTGCGACGGTGATCATCATCGGCTCGATCATCTCGGTGCTGGGCGCGCTGCTGGCGTGGGTGCTGCTGTGCGCCGAAGTGCTGTTTGCCGCCGCTGGCGATGGCACGATGCCGGCCTTTCTCGGCCGCGAGAACGCGCGCGGCGTGCCCGCCAATGCGCTGTGGTTGAGTAATGGCCTGATCCAGTTGTTCCTGCTGCTGGTGCTGTTCAATTCGGGCAGCTACACCAGCCTGGTGCTGCTTGCGGCGTCGATGAGCCTGGTGCCGTACTTCCTGTCCAGCGCATTCGGCGTGAAGCTGGCCTGGCAGGGCGAGGCCTACGCCAGCGCGGCCGGCGCCCGCTGGCGCGACTTCATCGTCGCGCTGCTGGCCAGCGCCTATGCGTTGTGGCTGGTGTATGCCGGTGGCCTGGACAACCTGCTGCTGTCGGTACTGCTGTATGTGCCGGGCGTAGTGCTGTACGCGTTGACCCGGCGCCAGCGCGGCGAGCGGGTGTTCACGCGCTGGGAATGGGTGCTGTTCGGCGCGATCCTGGTGGTGGCGATCGCTACGCTGGTGGCGTTCGCCCGTGGCGCGCTGACCTTGTAAGGCCGAGCCACGCCCGACGCTAGTGCTTCGTCAGCATGCCGATGTCATGCATCCAGCGTTCTGCCAGGCTGGGCCATGCCGACACCGGCGCATCCTTCAGTCGCAGGCCGAAGGCGTGGCCGCCGTGCGCGAACAGATGCATTTCAACCGGCACGCCGGCCTCGATCAGTGCGCGGTGATAGACCAATGCATGACGGACATCGTCCGTCGGGTCATCGGCAGCCTGTACGATGAACGTCGGCGGCGCCTTTGCATCGACCACGATGTCTTTTTCCAGCGAATCATCCTTGCGTACCCAGAGATGCCCTGGATACAGCAGCATCGCGAAATCCGGCCGGCTGGACTGCACATCGGCCGCATCCAGCGGTGGATAGCTGCGCTGCGCATGCGTGCTCAGCCCGGCCACCACATGGCCGCCGGCCGAGAAGCCGATCACGCCCAACCGTTGTGGATCGATCTTCCAGCGCGCGGCCTGCGCACGCAGCAGGCCCATTGCCCGCTGCGCATCCTGCAAGGCCATCGGCACGGCCGGAATGTCGCGGCAGTTGCATTCGCGGTCCCAGTTCGGCCCCGAGGCCGGTACGCGATACTTCAGCAGTGCGCAGGTGACGCCCTGCGCGGTCAGCCAATCGCAGATCTCGCTGCCTTCCAGGTCGATCGCCAGCACGTTGTAGCCACCACCCGGTATCACCATCACTGCCGTGCCGTTGGGCGAGCCTTTCGCCGGGAACACGGTGAGCGTGGGCACGGCCACGTTCTGCAGCATCATCCAGCGCTCGCCACTGGCCTTGGAGACGGTTTCGCTGACCTGCTCGCGGCCTTTCAGCTTCGGCGGTGCCATCACCTTCCCATCCGGCCACAGAGGGAGTTCGGTGGTACCGGCTGGCGGGTGCCAGGTAGCAGGCGCGGCGGCCGATGCGGTAAATGGCAGCAGGACCATCAGCAGGCGAAATGCAAAGCGAGCGCGCATCGTCAACATCCACGTGATGGACCTGCAGTGTAGAGTCGAGTCCGCTCGAAAGATCGCGCGCGATGCATCCACGCATGGGGTGGATCCACCGCCGCACGCGACTGCACGGCGCGACACAACAAAAAAGGCCTGCATCTTGCGATGCAGGCCTCTTGAATGTGGCGCCCGAAGTTGGACTCGAACCAACGACCCCCTGATTAACAGTCAAGTGCTCTAACCGGCTGAGCTATTCGGGCAGACCGCCAGTATAACGACTCTTCACGCGCGATGGTAGGGGTGATTGGCCAACATCGCAGCAGCGCGATACAACTGCTCGGCCACCACCAGCCGCACCAGCATGTGCGGCAGCGTCAGCGGGCCGATCGACCACTTTTCATCGGCCAGCGCAGACACTTCCGGCGAATGCCCTTCCGGGCCACCGATCAGGAACGCCAGGTCCCTGCCCTGTCCACGCCAGTGCTCCAGGCGCTGCGCCAGCTGTTCGGAACTGAGCTGGCGGCCCGGTACGTCCAGTGCAACGACATAGGCATTCTTCGGCAACGCAGCGATCACCCGCTTGCCCTCGTCCTCGGTGGCGCGACGTGCGTCGCGCCCTTTGCCACGCAGGCCGGGCTCGATCTCCACCAGCTCGAACGGCAGCCAGTGCGAGAGCCGCTTCTGGTACTCGGCAAACCCTTGCGCCACCCAACTGGGCGCGCGTTCGCCGGTGGCGATCAGGCAGGCTTTCATCAACATTCCTCCAAAACGTCGACGGCGCCATCGGCGCCGTCGAAAACCGCATCAACGAATGGCTCAGGCCACTTCGTCGTCGTCGTAGGACGGCGGCTGGTCGCCAACGGTCCACAGGCGCTCGAGCGCGTAGAACTCGCGCACGCGCGGCAGCATCACGTGCACGATGACGTCGCCCAGGTCGACCAGCACCCATTCGGCTTCACGCTCGCCTTCAACACCCAGGGGCATGACGTCGATGTTCTTGGCGAAGCGCACGACTTCGTCGGCGATGGACTTCACATGGCGGGTCGAAGTACCCGATACGACCACCATGTAGTCGGCGACGCTGGACTTGCCGCGTACGTCGATCTCGACCGGGTCCTTGGCCTTCAGGTCTTCGGTGGCTTGACGAACGCTGGCCAGCAGTTCCGGCACGGAGGGCGGCGGGCTGGGCAGATCGACCTTGATGGTCTGGGGCTGGGTCTGGTTGCTCAAAGCGGGTCGACTCGATAAACGTGGGGGCGATTATACGGGCACAGCGCAGCAACCGTATTCACGAGGTGGCGGGGCGGTACAGGCCGTGGCCAGAAACGTAGTCGGCCACCGCTGGTGCCAGCATGGCCCGCCAGGGGCCGCCTGCGGCGATCTGGGCGCGCACGGCACTGGCCGATTCCACCCGCAGCGGGTGGTGCAGGCGCAGGATGCGGCCGGCTGGGCTGGTGAACAGGGCCTGCTCGTTGTCGGCCCAGCGCCCCTCGGTGGCCTGGCCCAGCGCGCCGTCGACACTGGCCCGCAGCGGGCTGCCGGGCCGTTCGGCAACGATGAAATGGGCCAGACCGAACAGCGCCTGCCACTCGTGCCAGCTGGGCAGGCCCAGCAGGCTGTCGGCCCCCACCAGCCACGCCAGCGGGCGGCTGGGGCCAAGTTCGGCCCGCAGTTCGCGCAGGGTATCGACGGTATAGGAAGGTCGGCCAGGGAAGCGCTCGGCCCGATCCAGCTCATGACGGTCCAGCAGCAGGCCCGGCTCATCGCCGATGGCCAGGCCGAGCATGCTGCAGCGTTGCTCGGCGGTCGCGCCCGGTACCGCGCGATGCGGCGGGTCGGCGGCAGGCAGCATGCGCACCGCCACCTGCAGTTCATCGCGCGCAGCGCGAGCGATCGCCAGATGGCCCAGATGCACCGGGTCGAAGGTGCCCCCGTAATAGATCCGCAGGCTCATGGATCAGGCCCGGGCGAGCAGCCGCACCGCACGCGCTTCGGCCACCGCCACCAGCAGGCGCTCAAGTGCAAGCCAGGCATCGCCGTCTGCGCGGCCCTTGGCGATGCGGTCAACCAGCCCTGCTTCGGCCACGAAACGCTCCCAGCGCTTGCCTTCCGGGTGCCGCTGCAGAGCGCGCTTGTAGGGCGCCTGCCGCGATTCCCAGATACCCCGGGATTTCATCTCCGCCGCCAGATTGCCGCCACGTGCCTGTACCCGTGCCAGGCCGGCACCGGCCAACAGCTCGCGGATCACGATCGGCATCAGCGCGGCCACGGCCTCGCCTTCGCCGCGCAACCCGGCCAGCATCCTCAGTACCGCCTGGGGCTGGCCGGAGAAGGTGGCTTCCACCAGTCGGAACACGTCGTAGCGGGCAGCATCGGCCACCAGCGATTCCATCCGTTCCACGTCCAGGGTCTGGCCGTCGGCCAGCAATACGAGCTTGTCGATCTCCTGCGCAGCCGCCAGCAGGTTGCCTTCCACGCGTTCGGCCAAGCGCTGCACGGCCGCCGGTTCGGCGCGCAGGCCCCTGCTGCGCAGGCGCCGTTCGATCCAGTCCGACAGCTCATGCGGCTTGATGGCCCAGGCCACCGACAGCACGCCGACGCGGTTCACCGCCTCGGCCCATTTGCCCTGGTGGGCCTTGCTCCATTCGTTGGCGGTGATCATCAGGATCACGTCCGGCGCCGGGTTGGCGCAGAACCGGCTGATCACCTCACCGCCGTCCTTGCCCGGCTTGCCGCTGGGCAGGCGCACTTCCACCAGGCGGCGGGCGCTGAACAGACTGGGGGCATTGAAGCTGGCGTCGAGCTGGTTCCAGTCGAAATCACGGCCATCGGCATCGAACACTTCGCGCTCGTCGATGCCGGCCGCACGTGCACGGGCACGTACGGCATCAGCTGCCTCCAGCACACGCAGCGTTTCCGGACCGGCGATCAGGTAGACCGGCGCCAGCGCCGTGTCAGCGCCCTGCCCGGCCAGCTGTTCCGGTCGCAGTTCCATCAGGCGCCCGGCTCAGTGCTGGACGGCGGGTGCGGGCTCGACCGGATCGCGCTCGACCGGCTTCGGCGCCGACAGGCTGCCGCCCTTTTCCAGTTCGGCGCGGACCACGCTGTCGATGCGGCGGATGATCGAGGCCGACATTTCCCGGCGCAGTTCATCGGCCAGGATCTCGCGTTCGGTGGTGGTACCGGTGGCGTCGGTCGGCGGCGACACGTAGTCGCGCGACAGTTCGATCACCTGCTGCGGCACCAGCTCGCTGCCGTCTTCGCGACGGAAGATGAAGATCACCGCATAGCGCAGGCTGTATTCCTGCGCGCGGCCCTGCGAGTCGATCGCGATGGGCAGGTCGCCCCAGCGTTCGGACAGCACCTGCAGCTGGGCATTGGGGCCCTCGCTGTCCTCATCGGCCAAGCGCGCACCGGATGCCAGCAGGCTGCGGTTCAACAGCTTGACCAACTCGCTGTAGGGCGCGGTGGAGACCACCTTCACCGGCGCCGTGTCGGTCGGCAGCATCAGCTTGTTGCGCAGGTGGAAACCGCAGCCGGCGAGGCCGAGGACGAGAACGAGGGCAAGCAGGATTCGGGTCATGGAGACAGTCTGGCGGAGCCGGGCGATCACGGCAACAGACAGGGTGCCCGAGGCCGCGTGAACGCAGGGCCATCGGCCGGGCGTGCCCGGCGTGGCGACAACGCACCGACCGCCACGATGGCGGCCGGTGCCAGGTACATCAGGCAGCGACGATGTTCACGATCTTGCCGGGGACGATGATGATCTTGCGCACCGTCAGGCCTTCCAGGAACTTGGCCGCGTTCGGCTCGGCCAGCGCCAGCGCTTCAACCTGTTCGCGCGCGGCATCGGCGGCGACCTCGATCGTGCCGCGCAGCTTGCCATTGACCTGTACGGCCAGGGTCAGCGCGTCGCGAACCAGCGCACTGCTGTCGGCCTGCGGGAACGGCTGGTCTTCCAGCAGCGTTTCGCCATGGCCCAGCACCTGCCACAGGGCGTGGCTGGCGTGCGGGGTGATCGGGTTGAGCAGCAGCACGATGGCCTGCAGCGCTTCCTGGCGCACGGCGCGCCCCTGCTCGCTGCCGTCCTCGAACTTGGCCAACGCGTTCATCAGCTCCATCACCGCGGCAATGGCGGTGTTGAAGCTGTGACGACGGCCGTAGTCGTCACCGACCTTGCCGATGGTCTCGTGGGTCTTGCGGCGCAGGGCCTTCTGGCTGGCATCCAGTGCAGCCGCGTCGAGCGCCGGTGCGGCGCCGTCGGCAGCGTGCTTCTGCACCTGTGCCCACAGGCGGCGCAGGAAACGGGCCATGCCGTCCACGCCGGCTTCGTTCCATTCCAGCGACTGTTCCGGCGGTGCCGCGAACATCGAGAACAGGCGCACGGTGTCGGCACCGTACTTGCCGACCATCGCCTGCGGGTCCACGCCGTTGTTCTTCGACTTGGACATCTTCTCGGTACCACCGACCACCACCGGCTGACCATCGGCGATCAGGGTGGCGCCGGTGATGCGGCCGCGCTCGTCGCGCTGCACTTCCACATCGGCCGGGTTGATCCAGTCCTTCGAGCCGTCCGGGTTCGGGCGGTAGTAGGTCTCGGCGATCACCATGCCCTGGCACAGCAGGTTCCGCGCCGGCTCGTTGCTGTCCACCATCCGCGCGTCGCGCAGCAGCTTGTGGTAGAAGCGGAAATACATCAGGTGCAGGATCGCGTGCTCGATGCCACCGATGTACTGGTCCACCGGCAGCCAGTAGTTGCCACGCTTGTCGACCGCATCGCGGGCGCCCGGCGAGGTGTAGCGGGCGTAGTACCAGCTCGACTCCATGAAGGTGTCGAAGGTGTCGGTCTCACGCTCGGCCGCGCCGCCGCAGTCCGGGCAGGTGGTCTTGCGCCATTCTGGATCGGCCTTGATCGGCGAACCGGTGCCGACGAAGTTGACGTCTTCAGGCAGCACCACCGGCAACTGGTCTTCCGGCACCGGCACCGCGCCACACTTGTCGCAGTAGATCACCGGGATCGGGCAACCCCAGTAGCGCTGGCGGCTCACGCCCCAGTCGCGCAGACGGTAGTTCACCCGGCGCTGGCCCTGGGCCTTGCGCTCGAAACGCTCGGCCAGCGCTTCGAAGGCGCCCTGGAAGTCCAGGCCGTCGAACTCGTCGGAGTTGACCAGTTCGGTCTCGCGGGTCTTGTCGCCGTACCAGTCCTGCCAGCGCGTCGCGTCGTAGGCGCTCTCGTCCTTGCGCAGCGACTTCAGCGCGATGACCTGGCGGATCGGCAGGTTGTACTTGTTGGCGAATTCATTGTCGCGCTGGTCGTGGCCCGGTACGGCCATCACCGCGCCGGTGCCATAGCCCATCAGCACGAAGTTGGCGACCCACACCGGCACCTGGGCACCAGTAACCGGATGCACGGCGCGCAGGCCGGTATCCATGCCGCGCTTTTCCTGGGTCTCCAGCTCGGCCTCGGACACGCCGCCCTGCTTCATTTCCGACAGCAGCGCAGCCAGTTCCGGATTGTTCTTCGCGGCATGCAGCGCCAGCGGGTGTTCGCCGGCGATCGACACGAAGGTCACGCCCATCACGGTATCCGGGCGGGTGGTGAACACGCGCAGCGGATCCAGTGCGGCGCCATCGACGTCGCGCACATCGAACTGGATTTCCAGGCCTTCGGAACGACCGATCCAGTTGCGCTGCATGGTCTTGACCGAGTCCGGCCAGCCGTCCAGTTCATCCAGGCCGTCCAGCAGTTCCTGGGCGTAGTCGGTGATGCGCAGGAACCACTGCGGGATCTCACGCTTTTCCACCAACGCGCCGGAGCGCCAGCCACGGCCGTCGATGACCTGTTCGTTGGCCAGCACGGTCTGGTCGACCGGGTCCCAGTTCACCACCGCGTTGCGGCGGTAGGCCAGGCCCTTGCGCATCAGCCGGGTGAACATGCGCTGCTCGTGGACGTAATAGTCCGGGCGGCAGGTGGCGAACTCGCGCGACCAGTCGATGGCATAGCCCAGCGACTTCAGCTGGCTGCGCATGTGGTCGATGTTCTTGTAGGTCCAGGCGGCCGGCGCGGTCTTGTTCTTGATCGCGGCGTTTTCCGCTGGCAGGCCGAACGCGTCCCAGCCCATCGGCTGCAGGACGTTGTGGCCGGTCATGCGCTTGTAGCGGCTGATCACGTCGCCGATCGTGTAGTTGCGCACGTGGCCCATGTGCAGCGCACCGGACGGATACGGAAGCATCGACAGGCAGTAGTACTTCGGCTTGTCCGAGGCTTCATCGACCTCGAAGGCACGGGTAGCATCCCAGTACTGCTGGGCGGCGGATTCAACCTGCTGCGGATCGTAAACGTTGGGTTCGACGCTGGTCATGTAACACGCGGTTGCGGCGGCAAAGCGGTACAGCGTACCGCAGTGCGGCAAATGGCTCCAATCCTGCCTGCCGGACCGGCGCGCGGCGCGGCTGCGGGAAGCATCTCAGCGCCCGCGCGACAGAGGCAGGGCCAGGGCCAGCCAGAGCGCCCAGCAGGCAAAGGCCAACCGCTGCGCCAGCGCCGCCGGCAGTACCCCCGGCAGGCCGAACGCCAGCAGACCGGCACCGATTCCGCAGGCCAGCGTCAGCAGGCCCAGCCTGCGCCCGCCGGAATGCCGCAGCCGCGCCGCGCCCAGCATCACGCTGCCGGCGACAAAGGCCAGTGCCCAGACCATCCACACGCTGGCGTGCAGCTTGCTGGCAGGGCCCTGCATGCCCATCTGGTCTTCGAAATCCAGCGGCAGCAGGCCCATCGCGATGAAGGCGAGACCGGCCAGCAGCAGCATCTGGCTGCCCACGCGTGCCGTCCAGGCGGCGTCCACCGGCAGCTGCCGGCGCAGGCGCTCGGCCACGACCACCGCCAGTGCACCCGGCAGCACCAGGCCCAGCAGGTTGAAGCCCAGCGCATGGGGGATGCCGTGCGCGCCCAGCCAGGTCACCGGATGCATCGCCTGCGAATAGTCCGGCAGGGCCGCACCGAAGCCGGCCACCGACAGCACGAACAGGGCTGCAGCGAGCATGCCTACCCAACGATCCAGCCGAACCACGGACATTGCAGCCACTCTTCAGGAGAACATCAGGCCATTGTCACGGCAGCCGGCACCTGCGCCAAGCCGTCCGCGATTTCATGGTGGGCGTGACCGCAGGGTTGAGACCGGCAAGGTTCGTCACCATAGAATCGGTCTCCAGATGCCGAACGATGCCCCATGACCGAGACGACCTACGTATTCGATGCCACCACTGCCACCTTCGAGGCGGAAGTGCTGCAGAAGTCGCTGCAGACGCCGGTCCTGGTGGATTTCTGGGCGACCTGGTGCGAACCGTGCAAGACCCTCGGCCCGATGCTGGAGAAGCTGGCCGGCGAATACAACGGCGCGTTCGAGCTGGCCAAGGTCGACGTGGACAAGGAACAGCAGATCGCGGCGGCCTTCCAGATCCGTTCGGTGCCCACCGTGTTCCTGGTCAAGGGTGGACAGCTGGTGGACGGCTTCCCCGGCGCCCTGCCGGAAGGCCAGCTGCGTGAATTCCTGGCCCAGCACGGCGTTGTGCCGGCTGATGTCGGCGACACCATCGCCGAGGACGAAGCGCCGCTGGACCCGCAGGCAGAGGTGGACGTGCTGCGCGCGCAGATCGCCGCCGAGCCGGACAAGGATGAGCTGAAGCTCGACCTGGCCCTGGCCCTGCTGCAGGTCGGCGGCGTGGACGAGGCCGCTACCCTGATCGATGCCCTGCCCGCCAACCTGGCCACCGACGACCGCGCCGTGCGTGGCCGCGCCCGGCTCTCCTTCGCCGCCGCGCTGAAGGATGCCCCTCCCGCCGAGGAGCTGGATGCGCGCATCGCCGCCGACGGCAAGGATCTGCAGGCACGCCACCTGCGGGGTGTGCAGCTGCTGCTGGCCGGCGAGGACGAAGCTGCGCTGGAACAGTTCCTGGAGATGCTGCGGATCGACCGCAGTTTCCAGGAAGGACTGCCGCGCAAGGCCCTGATCGATGCGTTCAACGTCATCGCCGATGAAGACCTGGTCGGCCGTTCGCGGCGCCGGATGGCCTCCCTGCTGTTCTGAACGGCACCGGCATCGTTCAGAATCCCTGCACTGAACGCGGGCAATAATGCCCGCGATGGTGGCCCCCAGGGCCGCCACGATCCGTTCGGGGGGATGAGGTCGGGGCCATGGGGTCTTGCTGCTGCGCCCCCGCTTTGCCGGGACAGCTATCCGTGACCGTTGGCCGCTCGTCGTCTTTCATCAAGTATTTCCTGCGCACACTGCTGTGTGCCCTCTGCCTGTGGCCGGCGCTCGCCGGCGCGCAGGACTGGAACTACCGGGTCCGGCCCGGCGATACCCTGTGGGATCTCGGCGCGGCCTACCTCAAGCCCAGCGTCGGCTGGCAGCAGCTGCAGCAGCACAACCGCATCGACAACCCGTACCGGCTGCCGCCGGGTGAACTGCTGCGCTTCCCGATCGGCTGGCTGCGCGTTGAGCCCGCCCCGGCGCGGGTACTGGCCGTGCGTGGGCAGGTTGAACTGAGCGCGGCCGATGGCAGCAGCAGCCGCGCCGTGCGCGCAGGCGAACAGCTGCACATCGGCGACGCGATCCAGACCAAGGCCGATTCCAGCATCACCCTTGAGTTCGCCGATGCGTCGCGCTTGCAGCTGCGCGAATACTCACGCCTGCGCCTGGACCAGCTCAGCCGCTATGGCCGCACCGGCATGGTCGATACCCGCCTGCGCCTGCAGCAGGGGCGCGCCAGCAACCGGGTAACCCCTGCGCGCGGGCCGGCCTCGCGCTACATCATCGATGCCCCCACGGCCACCAGCAGCGTGCGCGGCACCGTGTTCCGGGTCAGCGCCGGCGATGATGCCCATGCCGGTGCCACCGAAGTACTGGAAGGCAAAGTGCAGGTCGGCAACCCGCATGGCCAGCGTCTGGTGCACCCCGGCCAGGCCAGCCGCAGCGCGGGCAGCGGAACGGCGCCCGAAGCGGTTTCCGGTTTGCTGCCGGCACCGCGCCTGCGTGCCGATGCGACCCGCCTGGGAGCCCTGCCGGCCCAGCTCGCGTGGGAGCCGGTGACCGGCGCCGATCACTACCGGGTCGAAGTGGTGCAGGCCGCCACCCCGGAAATCCTGTTGTTTGCCGCCGACACCGCCGACACCCGGCTGCTGATCGGCGAGCTGCCGCCAGGAACGCTGCGCCTGCTGCTGCGCGCAGTGGATGCACAGGGTGTGGAAGGCCTGGATGCCAGCGAGGATTTCGTCCTCGACGACCAGCCGCCACCGCCGCTGACCATTTCCCCGCTGCAGGGACAGACGGTCAACAGCGACCGTCCCCGCTTCCACTGGAGCCAGGCGCCCGGTGCCAGCAGCAGCGTGCTGCAGGTGGCCGACGAGCCGCAGTTCCTGCAGCCGCTGCGCGAGCAGAGCACCGGCGGCACCGACCTGCGCCTGGGCCAGCCGCTGCCTCCCGGCCAGTACTACTGGCGGGTCGCTTCGCGTGATGACCAAGGCCACCAGGGTCGCTATGGCCAGGCAGTGACGCTGCAACTGACCGATGAACCGGTGGACCCGGCACTGCAGCCGCCCGAAGCCGTCGATGGCGAGCTGACCCTGCGCTGGCAGGCGGGAAGCGACGGGCAGCGCTACCGCGTGCAGGTCGATCGCCGCGGCGACTTCAGCGCGCCGCTGCTCGATACCACCGTCGACCAACCGCAGGTCAGTTTCAAGCGCCCGTGGCGCGGCACGCTGCACATCCGCGTGCAGTACATTGATGACGACGGCCATGCTGGACCGTTCTCGCCCGCCCAGCAGGTCAAGCTGCCGTGTCGCCTGTGCTACGGCGCCAGCGGTGGTGCCCTGCTGCTGTGGCTGTTGCTGTGAGGCGCTCGCCGCTGCCGTGGTCGCGACGGATCCTGCTGGCCCTGCTGGCGGGTGTAGCGACGGCGGTGGTCAGCCATGGCCAGTGGCTGTGGCGGCAGGACGAAAGCGCGTACGACCTGATGGTCGGCAGCTGGGATTACCGCCCCGACCCCAGCGTGCTGATCGTGGCCATCGACGAAGGCAGCCTGCAGCGGTTGGGCCAGTGGCCGTGGCCGCGCTCGATGCATGCCCGCCTGCTGGACCGCTTGACCGACGCCGGTGCCGAGCGCGTCGCGCTGGACCTCATGCTGTCCGAGCCCGACCGTCGCGATGCGCGCCAGGATGCCGAGCTGGCAGCGGCGATCCGTCGCAACGGCCGTGTGGTACTGCCGGTGCTGGCCGCGCCGGCCGCCGGCGACCGCATGGCCGAGGAGATGCTGCCGATCCCGCTGATTGCCGCCAGCGCTGCCGCCATCGGCCACAGCGACGTTGAAGTCGACGGCGATGGTGTCGCCCGCGGGGCCTACCTGCACGCCGGCATCGGCCAGGCGCACTGGCCGGCACTCGGCCTGGCGTTGACCGGCCTGCCGCCGCAACGCGCACAGGGCCTGCCCGATCCCGACCCGGCGCTGGACTCGCCCTATCAATGGCGCCGCAATGATTACGTGCGCGTGCGTTATGCCGGGCCACCGGAACGCTTGCCGCAGGTGTCCTACGCCGATGTGCTGGAAGGGCGCGTGGATGCCTCGATGCTGCGTGGCAGGCGCATCGTGGTGGGCATGACCGCCAGCGGCATCGCCCTCCGCCTGTTGACACCCACCACCCGCGAATACTGGATGAGTGGCAGCGAGTACCAGGCCAACATCGCCTCGATGCTGCTGCAGGACAAGCAGATCAACGTGTTGCCCCGCGCCTGGCAGGACGCCATGGCCGGCCTGCTGGTGGCCATGTGCGTGCTGCTGCTCGGGCTGCGCCTGCCCTGGGTGGTTGCGCTGTGCTCGCTGCCGGCCGCGCCGCTGCTGAGCTGGCTGCTGCTGCGCACCGGCAGCCTCTGGTGGGCGCCGGCCAGCGCTCTGCTCGGCGTCGTGCTGGTGCTGACGGCGTGGGCGACCTGGCGCATCGCCTCCTGGCACCGCCAGGCCAACCGTGATGCGCTGACCGGACTGGGCAACCGCCTGCGCTTCGAACAGTCACTGCAACAGGAATGCGATGCGGCACGCCGCAGTGGCAAGCCACTGACCCTGGCCCTGATCGACGTCGACCACTTCAAGCACCACAACGATCGTCATGGCCACCAGGTCGGCGATCGCGTGCTGTGCGAAGTGGCCCGCCTGATCCAGGCGCATGCCCGGCGCCCCCGCGACATGGCTGCCCGCTACGGCGGCGACGAGTTCGCACTGGTGTTGCCCGACACCCCGGTTGAAGGCGCGCGGCAGGTGATCGAAGACCTGATCTCCTGCATCCGCGCCCTGCCGCCGCCCGGCGATGGCAGCGACACAGGCGTCACCCTGACCATCGGCGTCTACACCCGTGTGCCTGACGGCGACCTGCAACCGCATCATTTCGTCGAAGGCGCCGACAACGCGCTGTACCGGGCCAAGGACAATGGCCGCGACGGCTACGTGATCGACGGCGGCACGCCCGGACCCTAACGCCCGGCAGGCCTGTCGGCGCGCTGCGGGCTACAACATACGCATGCGAATGGTTAGACTGGGCGCCCCGTCCCCTGCCCGGTTCCCGCATGAAAGCCAGCACGTTCCGCTTCGGCATCAACCTGTGGCCACCGTTCCTGTTCACCGGCATCCATGTCACCCGGATCACCCCGGACTACCGGCAGATCGACGTGGAACTGCGCCTGCGCCCCTGGAACCGCAACTACGTCGGCACCCACTTCGGTGGCAGCCTGTTTGCGATGACCGATCCGTTCTGGATGCTGGGCCTGATGCACACCCTGGGCCGCGACTATTACGTCTGGGATCGCGCCGGTGCGATCGATTTCCTCAAGCCCGGTCGTGGAACGGTGCGCACGTCTTTCCGCATCGACGATGCACTGCTGGATGAACTGCGCACGGCGGCGGCCGGTGGCGAAAAAGTGCTGCGCTGGTTCAGCAACGACGTGGTCGACGAAGCCGGCGAGGTGGTCGCGCAGGTACGCAAGCAGGTCTATGTGCGCCTGAAGCCACACGCACGGTAAAGCGGGCCGGCGCACGCCCGGCTATCCTCTGCAGCCCTGCCATGGAGGCTGCAATGCGCCTTTTCTTCCTTGCTGCGGCACTGACCGCCCTGCCCTTCGCCGCCACTGCACTGGACGTGCCGCCGGTGCGCTATCCCGCCGTGCCCGCGCACGCCGCCACGGCCGAGGGTTTCGTACCTGCCGGCTGGACGCTGGAATACAGGATCGAAGGCGACCTCGACCAGGACGGGCGCGCAGACCTCGCGCTGGTGCTGCGCCAGCAGGACCCGCGCAACATCATCGAGCACGATGGGTTTGGCCCTTCGCCGTATGACAGCAACCCGCGCATCCTCGCCATCGCCTTCGCGCGACCGTCCGGTTACGTGCTGGCCGCGCAGAACCACACGCTCATTCCACGGCCGGACTCGCCCGTTCTCAGCGATGCGCTGGCCGAAGGCACCGGCGTGTCGATCCAGCGCGGCGCACTGCGGGTTGGGTTGTACTCGTTCTCCAGCGCGGGCAGCTGGTCGATGGGCACCACCACGTTCACGTTCCGCTGGCAGGAAGGCAACTTCGCGCTGATCGGCTACGACCGCGACACGATGATGCGCAATTCCGGGCAGACCGAGGGCCTCAGCGTGAACTACTCCACCGGCAAGGTGAAGCTGACCGAAGGCAGCATGCAGGACGACAAGGAACAGGTGCGCTGGCAGACCCTGCGTGACCGCAAGCCCTGGACGCTGGACAGCGTCGGTGATGGCTGGGCGTTCAATCCGCTCGGCGACGGCGGCTGAGCGCGGGTCAATCCGCCCGCAACGGCATCGACAGATGCGGGCCTTCGCCTTCGCGCGCAGGTCCGCGCCGCAGCACCTGCAGGTAGCGGCCATCGGCAGACACCTCGGGCGTGCGGGCGTGCGAACGCCATTGCGCCGGCAACCGCGCCAGCGCCTCGTCGGCGGGCCCGGGCTGCTGCCGCAGCCAGCGCTGCGCGCCGAGCAGGCGGATCATCGCCGCCGTGTCCTGGCTGCGCGCCGCGTACGGCGCATAGGACGGCCCGGCGATGGCGCTCAATGTGCATCCCAACGGGTTGGCCATGCAGCGCACATCCCATCCGAGTGGTGGCGACACAGGGAGCGGGACGTCGGCCGCCAGCGCCGTGGCTGCAGCAGGCCGGCATGCCCAGCCGAAATTGCCGGCGATCCGGGCCAGGGTGTGGTCGCGATCCAGCAACAGACGGCTGCCTGCCGTCTGCGTGGACGCCTCCACCGCCGCCTTGTTCATCGCAAATTCGCCCTGCATTGCCTGGCACAGGCTCTGTTCGTTCGCGTCCAGTGGCTGCAGCGCCGCCTCGCAGGGGACGGGCAGCGCGTAATCCGGCGATTGCTCGACCAGCATCTCGCCAAGCAGTGCGGCATGGGTCCGCACCACGGCGGCGCCCATCATGCTGTCCACCAGCGTGCTGCCGGTCCGCATCAACCGCCGACCAAACCGCACCGCGCTGCAGCTGCCCTCGATGGCACCGGCAACATCGCCCTGCAGATAGGCCAGTGCCTGTGCACTTGCCCCATCCAGCAGCGGCGCGTAGGCCGGCAGAGGCAGGAGCTCGCTTCCGCGGGGCCTGAACGGGGAATCGAAGCGATCGTAGTCCGCCATCCGGGCCAGTCGCTCGTGCAGGCCGGCATGCCCCGCGTGGGCGTCAGCGAAGCGCTGCGGATCAGCGCGTACCTGTGCCAGGCAGCCGACCGGCCCGACTGCACAACGACCTGAGCGGCCCGGATTCAACGGTGCGTGCCTGGCGGCCAGCACCGACGCTTGCGACGCCTGCGTGGGCGCCGCCTGCCAGCGCTGCAGATCTTCGGCCAATGCCGCCTCACGCTGGGCCAGGTCCAGCCCATCGAAGGGCAGCGTCCACAGCAGGGCGAAGCCGTTCCTGCCCTCGCTGCGATGCGCGGCTTCAAGCAGGCGGACATCCTCCCGCTGGGCGGCCGACAACGGCCAGAACCTCGACAGCAGCCATGCCGCGATGGCGATCACCAGCAGACCCAGCATTGCCCAGCCCAACCACCGCAGCATCCTCAACACAGCATCCCTTCCCTGCATGGCCAGCGCCGCCAACGGGCAGCGTAAACGAGCGGCCGCGACCGCTACAATGCGCGCATGTCGCTCGATGCCCCCGCCCTGGTTCCCCGTCCCTCCCTGCAGCGCCTGTTCCTGACCGGCCTGCTGACCCTGTTGCCGATCTGGCTGACCTGGGTGGTGGTCAAATTCGTGTTCGTGCTGCTGTCGGGCATCTCCAGCCCGCTGGTGGTGCCGCTGTCCGAACAGATCGCGACCAGCTTCCCGCATTACCTCGGCTGGGTCCGCGCCGAATGGATCCAGAACACCATTGCCCTGCTGGCCACTCTGCTGGTGATCCTGGCGGTGGGCGTGGCCAGCCGCCGCGTGGTCGGCCAGCGCCTGCTGCGCTGGGTCGGCGCGGTCATCAAGCGCATTCCGCTGGCCAGCATCATCTATGACAGCGCCAAGAAGCTGCTGGACATGCTGCAGACCGAACCGGGCAGTACCCAGCGCGTGGTGTTGATCGACTTCCCGCACCGCGACATGAAGTCGGTGGGCCTGGTCACCCGGGTCATCAAGGAACAGGGCACCGACCGCGAACTGGCGGCCGTCTATGTGCCGACCACGCCGAACCCGACCTCCGGCTATCTGGAGATCGTGCCTGTCGAACTGCTCACCCCGACCGACTGGACGGTGGACCAGGCAATGAGCTTCATCATTTCCGGCGGTGCAGTGGCACCAGCCAGCGTTCCGTTCACCCGCGCCGGCGATCGTTCCGAATGAGCGAGGCGTCGCACGCGCGCCCGCTGCAGGACCGCGCGGTCCTGCTGTTCATCGTGCTGGCTGCGTTCTTCTGCGGCAACGCGGTGCTGGCCGAACTGATCGGGGTGAAGATCTTCGCCCTGGAAGACACCCTCGGCATCGACCCGCTGAACTGGAACCTGTTCGGCCAGACCGGCTCGTTGAGCTTCACCGCCGGCACGCTGCTGTGGCCGGTGGTGTTCATCATGACCGACACCATCAACGAATTCTTCGGCAAGCGCGGGGTGCGTTTCATCTCGTGGCTGGCGGTGGTGCTGATCGCCTACGGTTTCCTGTTCGCCTTCGCGGCGATCTCGCTGGCACCGGCCAGCTGGTGGGTAACCTCGATGGATGCCCACGGCGTGCCCGATTACCAGGCCGCGTTCGCGGCGGTGTTCGGACAGGGCATGTGGACCATCGCCGGTTCGCTGGTGGCGTTCCTGTTCGGCCAGTTGATCGACGTGGCGGTGTTCCACCGCATCCGCCAGGCAACCGGCGAGCGCCATGTATGGCTGCGTGCCACGGGTTCCACCGCGGTCTCGCAGCTGGTGGACAGCTTCGTGGTGATCTGGATCGCCTTCGTGCTCGGCCCGCAGCACTGGCCGACTTCGTTGTTCCTGGCAGTGAGCAGCGTCAACTACGTCTACAAGATGGGCTTTGCGATCGCCCTGATTCCGTTGCTGTACCTGATGCGTCGCGCAATCACCCGCTATCTGGGCGAACACCGCGCCGCCGACCTGCGCGCTGCGGCCGCGGCTGACTGAAGCCCCAGCGACGCACAAGCTGACTGCGCCCCCACGCTGGCCGTACGCGCGCGGATCGTGCAAGCTCCACGGTCTGTGTTCCACGGAAGCTTCTTGATGCCGTATTCCCCCCGCGTCCTGGCCGCCGCCATCGCCGCGTTGTTCCTGTTCAGCGCCGTTCCGCCGGCCGAAGCAGCGAAGAAGAAGGGCAGCCGCCCCGCCGCCGCGCAGACCCGCCAGGCGGCCAAGCCGAAGGCCCGCGCCGGCACGCGTGCCACCACGCCCGCCCGCGGCAGTTCGGCGCGCCGCGCCGCGCCGCGCCCGATCGCCCCTGCCCGTGCGGTGCCCAAGCAGGTGCAGCTGGAGCGGCTGTACGACGAATACTGGGATGCCTCCATGCGGTTGAACCCGCTGCAGGCCACCTTCCAGGGCGAGCCGCGCTACAACGACCAGCTGCCCAACATCCTTTCTGCCGCGTGGCGCCAGCAATCGCACGACTTCACCACCGAATGGCTGGGCAAGGTCGAGAAGATCGGCAGCGACGGCCTGCAGGGGCAGGACCTGCTCAGCTACGAGATCTTCGTGCGTGATGCCCGCGCTTCGCTGGCCGCCGAACGTTATCCGAGCTGGATGATGCCGATCAGCCAGTACTACAACGTCGGCAGCATCATGGCCATCCTCGGCGCCGGTGCTGGCGCACAGCCGTTCAATACGGCCAAGGACTACGACACCTGGTCGCGACGCTCGCTGGGCATCCCCGACCTGTTCGAGCAGGCCATCGACAACATGCGCCAGGGCATGAAGGC
This sequence comes from Stenotrophomonas sp. FW305-C-20-S1, assembly GCF_058783335.1. NCBI lineage: Bacteria > Pseudomonadati > Pseudomonadota > Gammaproteobacteria > Lysobacterales > Lysobacteraceae > Stenotrophomonas > Stenotrophomonas sp. FW305-C-20-S1. Next base: position 36,460 of record NZ_JBYTEK010000027.1, read on the forward strand.
CGGCGTGGTGCAGCCGCGCGACCTGATGGAAAAGGTACTGCCGCAGCTGGACGCGGTGATCAAGCCGACCGCCGAAGAGAGCATCTTCTGGTCGCCGATCCGGACCATGCCCGAGTCCATCTCCGCCGAAGACAAGGCGCGCATCAGCGCCGAGTACAAGCGCATGATCGAACTGCGCATCATGCCGGCCTACCGCGCCCTGCGTGGCTTCATCGCCACCGAATACCTGCCTGCCACGCGCAGCAGCAGCGGCCTTGGCGCACTTCCCGACGGCCAGGCCTGGTACGCCAACCTGATCGTGCAGACCACCGCCAGCCAGCAGACCGCCGCGCAGCTGCATGCGCTGGGCGAGCAGCGTGTGCAGGAGCTGCAGGCGCAGATCACCACGGTGATGCGCGACGGCAAGCTGCGCAGTTCGCAGGCCAAGCTGCTGCGCAGCATGCGCAACGACCGCCAGTTCCAGTACAGCGATGCCAACGCGCTGCTCAACCGTTACCGGCAGGTGCAGCAGCAGGTCGATGCACGCCTGCCGCAGGTACTGGACACCCTGCCGAAGGCGCCGCTGCAGATCCGTGCAGTGGAACCGGAGCGTGCCATGACCGCCGCCGCAGCCTCCTACCAGCCGTCGCCGCCGGGACAACCTGGCGTGCTGTTCGTCAACACCCGCGACCTGCCCAGCCGCAAGCGCTGGAACGTGCCGGTGCAGTACCTGCACGAAGCCATTCCCGGCCACCATGTGCAGCTGGGGCTGCAGCAGGAACTGACCAAGCTGCCGCGCTTCCGCCGCCTCGGCGGTGACCTTGCCTTCGTCGAAGGCTGGGGCCTGTATGCGGAAACCCTCGGCGAAGACCTCGGCGCGTACACCGATCCGTACGACCGCATCGGCTATCTGTATTCGCGCCTGCTGCGCGCCGCACGCGTGGTCGCCGACACCGGCGTGCATGCGCAGGGCTGGAGCAAGCAGCAAGCCGTGACCTATCTGCAGAAAACCGTGGACATGAGCGCTGACGATGCCAACGCGGAAGTGGAACGGATCATGGCCCAGCCTGGCCAGGCGCTGTCCAACGTCGCCGGCCTGACCACGATCATCGCCCTGCGCGACAAGGCCAAGGCGCGCCAGGGCGCTGCGTTCGACCTGCGCCGCTTCCATGCCGAAGTGCTGAAGGACGGTTCGATGCCGCTGGATGTACTGGACCACAAGATCGAACGCTGGCTGGCGCAGCCGGCCGCTGCAACGCCTGCGCCCGCGCCCTGACCGCCACGGAGCTGCCATGCGCCCTGCCGCCCTGCTGTGTGCCACGGTTCTCGCTCTGCTGCCGTCGATAGCGTTGGCAGCGGCACCGCTGGCACCTCCGGATGCAGGCATCGATGGACTGATGCAGGCCTACGACGGCCAGGTGCCGGGCGCAGCGGTGCTGGTGCTGCACGACGGGCAGCCGGTGTTCCGTCGCGGCTACGGCCTGGCCGTGGTTGAAGATGGCAGCCCAGTCACGCCGGCCAGCAACTTCCGCCTGGCCTCGGTCAGCAAGCAGTTCACCGCTGCGGCGGTGCTGTTGCTGGTCGAGGACGGCCGTCTGGCGCTGGACCAGCCCGCGCGGCGCTGGCTGCTGGAGCTGCCGCCCGCCGCTGCCGGCATCACCCTGCGCCAGTTGCTGTCGCACACCAGCGGTCTACTGGACTACGAAGACCTGATGGACCCTGCCGACACCCGGCAGGTGCACGACACCGATGTGCTGGCGCTGTTGGCCCGCAAAGATCGACTCGCCTTCGCACCCGGCAGCCAGTACCGCTACAGCAACAGCGGCTACGCACTGCTGGCGCTGATCGTCGGCCGCGCCGCCGGCAGCGACTTTGCCAGCTTCCTGCAGCAGCGCATTTTCAGGCCGCTGGGCATGGCGCACACCGTCGCCCACCAGGACGGGGTCGACCAGGTCGCGCAGCGTGCCTATGGCTACAGCGAAGTTGACGGACGTTGGCAGCGTACCGACCAGAGCACCACCAGCGCCGTGCTCGGCGATGGTGGCATCTACTCCTCGCTGGACGACCTCGCCCGCTGGGACGCGGCCTTGTACGACGACCGCCTGCTGTCGGCCGCATCACGCAAGGCCATGTTCAGCCCGGCCACCGCCACCACCGAAGCGGACGTACCGCACTACGGCTTCGGCTGGCGCCTGAACGGCCGCATGCACTGGCACAGCGGCGAGAGCATCGGCTTCCGCAACGTGATCCTGCGCTACCCGGACAAGCACCTGACAATCATCGTGCTGAGCAACCGCAACGCACCCGAACCCTATCCGCTGGCGCTGAAGATCGCCCAGCGCTGGCTGGACACCCTGCAATGACCACCACGACCACCGGCCTGCTGGGCATCCACCATGCCGCACTGATCTGCAGCGACTACGCCCGCTCGAAAGACTTCTACGTGCGCGTGCTGGGCCTGCGCATACTGGCCGAGAACCACCGCGCGGCACGCGACTCGTGGAAACTGGACCTGGCCCTGCCCGATGGCGGCCAGCTGGAGCTGTTCTCCTTCCCCTCGCCCCCCGCACGGCCCAGCCGCCCCGAAGCCCAGGGCCTGCGCCATCTCGCGTTCCGGGTAGCCGCGCTGGAACCCTTCATCGAACGCCTGGCCCGCCACGGCGTGGAATGCGAACCGATCCGCGTGGACGAATACACCGGCCGCCGCTTCACCTTCTTCGCCGACCCCGACGACCTGCCGCTGGAGCTGTACGAGACCGGTTGAGCGATTTTCAATCGACAAGCATTCATCAACGCATGACATGGATCTGCGTGTCGACCAAGGTCGACACCCACCAAGAGCAGGCAACGCTATTCCAACCGATCGCGGAACCTGTCGAAGGCGCGGTGGGTCCGGTTGCGGGGGTGTCCGCGGCATGGATGCCGCGGCCAAGCCCCCATGGACGGGTTTACGGCGTCCCCCGCAACCGGACCCACCCCGCCATCCCACGGAATGCACGCTGTTGCCGTTGCCGTTGCAGTTGCAGTTGCAGTTGCAGTTGCAGTTGCCGTTGCCGTTGCGGGTGCCGGGCGCAGCCCGGCCAAAGCCCCCCCCTTCCCCATACCCCGCCGAATGGGTATACAGTCGACCCGTACCGGCATCGTGCCGGAATGAACCCTGGGAGGGGACCATGCGCAAGACCTTCAAGACCCTGCTGCTGGCGCTGCCGCTGTGCCTGGCCGCGCTCTCCGCGCAGGCCGCCGACAGTGCCGCCGGCCGCTGGAAGACCATCGACGACAAGACCGGCAAGGTGAAGTCGATCGTCGAGATCAGCCAGGCCGCCAACGGCACGCTGTCCGGCAAGGTGGTCGAGATCCTGCACTCGGACAAGGGCCCGAACCCGGTCTGCGATGGTTGCGAGGGCGCCAACAAGAACAAGCCGGTGAAGGGCATGACCATTCTCTGGAACCTGAGCCAGGACAAGGGCACCACCAGCAAGTGGTCCGGTGGCACCATCCTCGACCCGGCCAACGGCAAGACCTACCGCTCGAAGATCGAGCTGCAGCCGGGCGGCGGCAAGCTGGACGTGTCCGGCTGCATCGCCTTCATCTGCCGCGCGCAGACCTGGGTCCGCGAGTAAGCGTCACGGCCCCGGCAATGCCCTGGTGACCCGGCTCCGGCCGGGTCACCGCGTTGCGGGCATGCGATAATCCCCGGTTCCCCCTGGCTGCACCCCGTGACCATGACCCGTACCGCGCTCGTCACCACCGCCCTGCCCTACGCCAACGGCCCGCTGCATCTGGGCCACCTGGTCGGCTACATCCAGGCTGACATCTGGGTGCGGGCGCGTCGAATGAGTGGCGGCAAGGCCTGGTTCGTGTGCGCCGACGACACCCACGGCACGCCGATCATGCTGGCTGCGGAAAAGGCCGGGGTCACCCCGGAAACCTTCATCGCCAACATCCAGGCCAGCCACGAGCGCGATTTCGCCGCTTTCGGCGTCGCCTTCGACCATTACGACTCGACCAATTCCGCCGCCAACAAGGCGCTGACCGAAGCGTTCTACCTGAAGCTGGAAGCGGCCGGCCACATCAGCCGCCGTTCGGTGGCGCAGTTCTACGACCCGGCCAAGGGCATGTTCCTGCCCGACCGCTACGTCAAGGGCATCTGCCCGAACTGCGGCAGCGCCGACCAGTACGGCGACAACTGCGAGGTCTGCGGCGCCACCTATGCGCCGACCGACCTGAAGGAGCCGCGCTCGGTGATCTCCGGGGCCACCCCGGAAATGCGCGATTCGGAGCACTTCTTCTTCGAGGTCGGCCACTTCGACGGCTTCCTGCGCGACTGGCTGGCCGGCGATGTCGCCCTGCCGGGCGTGAAGGCCAAGCTGGGTGAATGGCTCAACGCCGAAGGCGGCCTGCGTGCGTGGGACATCTCGCGCGATGCGCCGTACTTCGGTTTCGAGATTCCCGGCCAGCCGGGCAAGTACTTCTACGTCTGGCTGGACGCGCCGATCGGCTACCTGTCCAGCTTCCAGACCCTGTGCAGCAGGATCGGCGAGGATTTCGAAGCGCACCTGCGCGCCGGCACCAGCACCGAGCTGCATCATTTCCTCGGCAAGGACATCGTCAATTTCCACGGCCTGTTCTGGCCGGCGGTGCTGCACGGCACCGGCCACCGCGCGCCGACCCGCCTGCACGTCAACGGCTACCTGACCGTCGATGGCGCGAAGATGAGCAAGTCGCGCGGCACCTTCGTGATGGCGCGTACGTTCCTCGATGCCGGCCTGGAGCCGGAGGCACTGCGTTACTACTTCGCCGCCAAGTCCGGTGGTGGCGTCGACGACCTCGACCTGAACCTGGGCGACTTCATCGCGCGCGTCAACGCCGATCTGGTCGGCAAGTTCGTCAACCTCGCCAGCCGCTGCGCCGGTTTCATCAGCAAGCGCTTCGATGGCCAGTTGGCCGCGCAGCTGCCCGACGCGGCGCAGTACCAGCGCTTCGTCGATGGCCTGGCGCCGATCCGTGAGGCGTACGAGCGCAACGACCCGGCCGCGGCAATCCGCCTGACCATGACCCTGGCCGACGAAGCCAACCGCTACATCGACGACGTCAAGCCGTGGGTGATCGCCAAGCAGGAAGGCGCCGATGCGCAGCTGCAGGCGGTCTGCAGCCAGGGCCTGAACCTGTTCCGCGTACTGGTCACCGCCCTGAAGCCGGTGCTGCCGGCCACCGCGGCGCAGGCCGAGGCCTTCCTGGCCGCGCCGGTGAATGACTGGACCGAGCTGGCGCAGCCGCTGCTGGGCCACCGCATCACCGACTACACCCCGCTGTTCACCCGTATCGACCCGAAGAAGATTGACGCCATGATCGACGCCTCCAAGGACACCCTGACCACCGCCGCCCCCGCTGCCAAGGTTGAAGCAAGCAAGCCCGCCGCGCCGGTGGTGGCCAAGGACGAAGCAAAGAGCGCCGACGCGCCGGCCTACATCGGCATCGACGACTTCGCCAAGCTCGACCTGCGCATCGGCAAGGTGCTGGTGTGCGAGTTCGTGGAAGGCTCGGACAAGCTGCTGCGTTTCGAACTGGATGCCGGCGACCTCGGCAAGCGCCAGATCTTCTCCGGCATCCGCGCCAGCTACGGCGAGCCGGAAGCGCTGATCGGCCGCAGCGTGGTGTTCATCGCCAACCTGGCACCGCGCAAAATGCGCTTCGGCCTGAGCGAAGGCATGATCCTGTCGGCCGGTTTCGATGGCGGCGCGCTGGCGCTGCTGGACGCCGACAGCGGCGCGCAGCCGGGCATGCCGGTTCGTTGATGCAGTACGGGCGCGGCCCTGGCCGCGCCCGGTCCTGAGCACCGCGAAGGGAGGTACCGTGATGGGAGATGCTGCGTTGGAACTGGCGCTGTTCGACTTCGACCACACTGTCACCACCTGCGACACCTATGGCCGCTTCCTGCGCCGGGTCGCCACCGCCGAACAGCTGGCACAGGCCTGGTGGAAAGTCGGCCCGTGGCTGCTGGCCTACAAGCTGAAACTGATCTCCGCCGAGCGCATCCGCGCACGGGTGACCCGGTTGACCTTCAGCGAGCGCCACGCCGATGACATCGAGACGCTGGCTGCGGGCTTCTCCCGCGAGTTCCTGCCCGAAGTCGTGCGCCCGGAAATGCTGGAGCAGATCCGCTGGCACAAGGAGCAGCAGCACACCGTGGTGGTGGTGTCCGGTTCACTGGACCTGTACCTGCGGCCGTGGTGCGAACAACTGGGCCTGCAGCTGATCTGCAATCGGCTGGAAAGCGAAAGCGGACGCCTGACCGGCCGCTACGCGGGTGGCGATTGTGGTCCGCGCAAGGTCGAGCACATCCGCCGCCAGTTCGACCTGTCACGTTACACACGCATCCATGCCTACGGTGACAGCGCGGAGGATCGCCCGATGCTGGCCCTGGCGCACGAGCGCTGGTACCGCGGCAAACCCCTGAAGTAACCCAACGCGCAGCCTTCGCCACGCATGAGCCTGATTCCGCCCCTGACCGAACGCCTGGACCGCTTGCTACCGCAGACCCAATGCGGGCAATGCGGTTACGACGGCTGTCGCCCGTATGCGCAGGCGATGGCACGTGGCGAGGCTGGCGTGGATCGTTGTCCGCCCGGCGGCGATGCCGGTGCGCGGGCGTTGGCGCAGGTGCTGGGTGTGCCGGCGTTGCCGTTCGATCGCAGCCGGGGCGAGCACAAGCCGCCGCAGGTGGCATTGATCGTGGAGGCTGACTGCATCGGTTGCACCAAGTGCATACAGGCGTGCCCGGTGGATGCGATCGTCGGCGGGGCGAAGTACATGCACACGGTGATTGCCGATCTGTGCACGGGGTGCGAGTTGTGTATTCCACCGTGCCCGGTGGATTGCATCGAGCTGGTGTTGGTGTAGGTTTTTTTTGCGACGCCGCGGCGTCGCGTTGCGCTGAGAGCAACAGCAACAGCAACAGCAACGGCAACGGCAACGGCAATGGCAACGGCAACGGCAACAGCTGGGAGCGTCGGCTGCCTGGGTTTCAGGATCTGGGCGGGTGGGCGGGGGTGTTGGTGGGTGCGGACCTTGGTCCGCACTATCTGTCCGATGTCATGAACCGTCGTCGCAATCGACCTTGCCTGCGCACGCTGGCGACTATCGAATCACGATGCATGTCGCAGATTGCTCGGTCTATCGCGACCGTGGCGCCACCTGCGTTCGAGGCGGCTTAACAGCATGCAAAAATGCCGGAAACCTCCTGACGTTGCGGGCATTGCAACTTGTCTGATTGGCATTCCGCTACGACGGGTTTACAGATGGTGAGCCGCCGAAAAAGGGTGGCCGGGTGTCGAAAACCCGCGACGCAAGATGTTGTTTACGCTTGCCAGCCGGCGTCACCTTGCGTGGCGCCGGCTGGCAATCCGTCTGCCGGTCATGGCGGGCGGAGCGTGGGGGCTTTCGGGTCCACCGGTTTCGTCTTGCGTCCCGGTTTTCGAGCCACGTCTCCGTCCGCCACCTTTGAGTGGCGGCTACCGTCTGTCCTGCACGGAGCCTTGCCATGAACGCATCGGATTTCCCCCATCTGCACGCCTACCTCGGCCCGGCAGACGCCGACGAGGACACGGAACCGTCGCCAGCGCTTGATCCCACCACGTTGGTTGCGACCCTGCGGCGCATCGGTACCGGCGCCGCCGCTGACGGTCAGCCGTGGCCGGAGCGGCATCAACTTCCCAGCCGGTGCATGGCGCTGGCCGATGCCGATTGCGCGCTGGCCGGGCTGCGCGTGGTGCAGGAGGTCCTGCTGGCCGCCGAACGCACCCGGCAGAACGGCGCGCCGGAGGAGTACGTCGGCGACCGGGTCATGGAAGGCCTGATGCTGGCCTGCCTGGCCTTGTGCACGCAGGCAAGCACACGACTGCAGCCGCAGCTGTAACGGATGTTGCAGCGTCAGCCCCCCGGCAAACGGGGTCAGATCCCTTTTCCGGAGGAAAAAGGATCTGACCCCTGTCCGCTCATTACGGCACTGCCGCCGTAACGATGATCTCAACCTTCCATTCGGCGTGCGCAAGCTTGGCTTCAACGGTGGCGCGGGCCGGGGTCGCGCCCTCCACCACCCACTCGTCCCACGCCTTGTTCATGCCCTCGAAATCGGCCATGTCGGCCAGGAAGATCTCCGCACGCAGCACGTGCTGGCGGTCACTGGCCACCAGCGCCAGCAGCTTGTCGATCTCGGCCAGCACCTGCCGGGTCTGGCCGGTGATGTCCTGGCTGGTGTCTTCCGGAATCTGGCCGGAAAGGTAGGCGACCTTGTTGTACACGGTCATCTCGGACATGCGCGGTCCGACGTCGTAACGCTCCATCATGGGCGTGGCTCCTGCGGGTGGTCTGGACTGCATTCTCACCCAGCCGGCGTTGGAAGTGTGTGCCCGGTGCGGCCACTGGATACCGCCACCACCAGCACAGCGGCAGTGCTGGTCAAACGGCGTGGACAGGCGCACGATGCGCCACGCCTGCGTTGACACCGCCCTCGCCCTTTCTGACGCACCCTTGCGCCGATGACCGCACCCACCGATTCCACTGCCTCCCCTTCCACACCGACCTGGAAGCGGGTCGTCACCATCGTCGTCCCGCTGCTGATCCTCGCGCTGGCCCTGCACGGGCTGGCCGGCGAATTCGACGAGCATGGCTACCGCGCCATCCGCCAGGCCTTCCGCGAGCTCAGCGCTGCGCAGATCGCGCTGACCGTGCTGCTCGGCCTGGCCAGCTACGCCTGCCTGATCGGCTTCGATGCGATCGGCCTGCGCCGCAGTGGCATCCGCGTGCACCCGGCACGGATCGGCATCACCGCCTTCCTCGCCCACACTCTGGGCCAGACCGTGGGCTTTGCCGCCCTCACCGGCGGCGCAGTGCGCCTGCGCGGCTACCGCAGTGCCGGCCTGGACCTGGCGCAGATCGGCCAGGTGGTGCTGATGAGCACGCTCGGCTTCATTTTCGGCGCGTGGCTGCTGATCGGCGTTGCGCTGTGCATGGAGCCGGCCGCGGCCGCGCTTGCGCTGCCGCTGGACCCCGGCGCGGTGCGCGTGGTCGGCATCGTCGCGCTGCTCGCCTATGTGGCCACCTTCGTCCTGGTCGGCCGCAACGGTCGCCAGTTCCGCATCTTCGGCCATGGCCTGTGGCTGCCCGACCGGCGCACCATGCTCGGGGTCACCGTGTTGAGCGTGGTTGAACTGGTCCTGGCCAGTGCCGCGTTCTATGTGCTGCTGCCCGATTCCACGCCGACCGGCCTGCCCGGTTTCGTCGGCCTGTATCTGGTGGCCGTGCTGGCCGGCCTGGTGTCGACGGTACCGGCCGGCCTTGGCGTGTTCGAGTGGAGCCTGCTGAAGCTGCTGCCGCAGGTGGCGCCGGCTGCAGTACTGGCGGCGGCATTGATCTACCGCGTCAGCTACTACGTGCTGCCGCTGCTGCTGGCGACTGTGCTGGCCCTGGCGCCCGCGCTGCGGCAGCCGCTGCAGGCCAGCGCAGGTGCCACCCGCGCCGGCTGGTACGCGCTGCGTCCGTGGTTGCCGCAGATCATCGCGCTGGCCGCCTTCAGTGTCGGTGCCGCGCTGGTCATCGACGGCACCCTGCCCACACCGCGACGGCACCTGATCAATGCCTCGCTGCCGATCCTGGAAACCTCGCACCTGATCGGCAGCCTGGCCGGCGTCGCCCTGCTGCTGATCGGCCAGGGCCTGGCCCGCCGCAGCCACGCGGCCTGGATGCTGGCGATGGCGATCTGCGTGATCGCGCCGCTGCCGATCTGGCTGCGCGGTGGCCAACCGCTGATCGCCTTGTCGGCGTTGCTGGTGGCGATGGCGCTGTGGGCAGCACGTCGCGAGTTCTATCGCCAGGGCGCGCTGCTGGACGAAGCCTGGTCGTGGCCATGGCTGCGCAACCTCGGCCTGGTGCTGGTGGCGGTGACGTGGCTGCTGTTCTTCACTTACAGCCACGTCGAATACCAGAACGAGCTGTGGTGGCAGTTCGCCGTGTCCGGCAATGCGCCGCGCGCGCTGCGTGCACTGCTGCTGGTGGCGATGGCGCTGGTGATGTTCGGCCTGGCGCGGCTGCTGCACAGCACGCGCAGCCCGCTGCCGCCTGCCGACGACGCAACCCTGCAGGCGCTGGCACCCGTGCTGGCTGGTGCCACCGACACCCAGGCCTGCCTGGTGCTGACTGCCGACAAGGCGGTGCTGCGCGATGAGCAGCACAAGGGCTTTGTGATGATGCAGCGCTACGGCGGCTCGCTGATCGCGATGGGCGATCCGGTCGGGCCACCGGAGGTGGCGCGCGCACTGATCTGGCGCTTCCGCGAAGAAGCCGACCGGCTCGGACTGCGCCCGGTGTTCTACCAGGTGGGTGAGGCGTATTGGCAGACCTATCTCGATCTCGGCCTGGGCCTGGTCAAGCTGGGCGAAGAGGCGATGGTGCCGCTGCACGATTTCGGTCTGGAAGGCCGCGAGCGTGCCGACCTGCGGCAAGCCTGGAACCGCGGCAAGCGCGGAGGGCTGTCGTTCCGCGTAGCACCGGCGGAAGAGATCCCTGCCCTGCTGCCACGCCTGCATGCGATTTCCAACGCTTGGCTGGAGGACAAGTCAGGCGACGAGAAGGGCTTCTCGCTGGGCAGCTACGACCCGGACTATCTCGTGCGTTTCCCGATCGCCCTGGTCGAAGCTGAAGGTCGGATCGTGGCCTTTGCCAACCTGTGGCAGGCACCGGCGGGCGCCGAACTGTCGGTGGATCTGATGCGTCATGTCAGCGATGCACCGAAGGGCACGATGGATTTCCTGTTCATCGAGTTGTTCCTGTGGGGCCGCGCGCAGGGCTATGCACGGTTCTCGCTGGGCATGGCACCGCTGTCCGGCCTGGCCCAGCACCGCCTGGCCGGTCGCTGGAACCGCCTGGCCGGCCTGCTCGCACGACACGGCGAGCGCTTCTATGGCTTCAGCGGCCTGCGCAGGTTCAAGTCGAAGTTCGATCCGCAGTGGCGACCGCGCTACCTGGCCGCGCCCGGCGGCATGCATCTGCCCGCCGCCCTGCTGGATGCCACACGGCTGATCTCGCTGGACCCGCGACGCAACTGACGCCCCGATCCGCCGGGCATGGCCCGGCGCTACCTGATGGATCGTCCGCACGGGTAGCGCCGGGCCATGCCCGGCGGTGGTCCCATGAGGCCGATTACGCGCCGCCCTTGAGGATCACCTCGGCCAGGCGATCGTAGTCACCGCCGAAGTGATGGTCACCCGGTAACTTGACCTTGTGCACGCCGTCGTTGCCCGGCAGATCGGGGCACAGCGCATCCTCGTCCTTGTCGCCGTACACGCACAGGGTCCTGGCCGCCGGCAGCTTCGCCACTTCCGGCGCGATCGGCAGGCCGCCGCCACCGCCGCCCAGCCAGTTGCTGACATGGAATTCAAAGTCGGCATTCCTGCCGACCGACAGCAGCACGATGCGTTCGAGGCCGGCGCGGGTGCCTGCATCAAGCTGGTTGATGGTGGCCGGCAGCACGTCGGCGCCCTGCGAGAAACCGATCAGCATCACCTTGTCGCGCTGCCATTGCTGGCGGTAGTGGCCGATGATCTTCTGCAGATCGACAGCGAATCCCTGCGGCGTGCGTTCGCTCCAGAAATAACGCAGCGAATCGATGCCAACCACCGCCACGCCATGTTCGGCCAGGGCGCCGGCCACGTCCTTGTCCAGGCCGGCCCAGCCGCCATCGCCGGAAACGAACACCGCCAACGTGTCACCGCTGCCCTGCGCCGGCACTTCCACTACCGGCAGCCCCTTCAGGGCATCCGGAGGCGGTGCCAGCGCGACCCCGGCCTGCGCGCCGATCACCCGCGCGGCGGCCACCAGCCCCGGTGTCGCATCGCCAGCGGCGGTGCGCTTGAATTCACGCGCCATTGCAACCTGCTGCACGAACGGGCCAGCGCTGTTGGTCGAACACCCCGGCGCGCCGGCCGCGTTCAACCACGGGAAATTCAGTTCGCTGGGCTGCAGGCGGTCGTGCTTCACGCCATCACCGCAGACCATGCGCTCGTGCACATGTGCCGGGCAGAATCCCGAGGTCAGCAGGCCGGCAAAGACCTGGGTGTCGGCCTGCGCTGCCAGCGCATAGGCCAGTTCGGCGCCTTCGCCGCTGCCGCCGACCAACGGCAGGTGATACCCCGGCAGATGCAGGAACGCCTGTACCCAACGCGAGAAATTCTCGACATCGCCCGCGCCGAACGCGCAGCTGCTGTTGCCTTCGCGCTTGAGCACGCCACGCAGGTGGGCCACATCCACCGATGCGACCAGTGCACCATCGGCGCGCAGCGCTTCAATCGGCATACGGCTGTCATCGGCATCGGCGCCGTCATGGAACCAGATCACCACCCGTTGCGGTGCCCCGGCCGGAACATGCACCGGCACCTGATCGAAACGTCCATGGCTGACCTGCTGCACTGACGCCACCGCTGGCACCGCCGCCAGCGCCAACACCAGTCCCATCGCCCTGCCCAGCCCTGCACGCATCGTTTCGCATCCCGTTGGAATGCGCACACGATACGCCGCTGCCGCGTGCACGGCACGTACCGGTACAGGCGGCCTGCAACCAGGCAGGTGGTTGATTCAGCGGGTGCCGGCAGGACGCCCGCGGCGATACAGCGCCAGCGCCAACCACAGCAGCCAGCCGACGATCACCGCGATCACCAGTTTCTGCCCCAGCCCACGCGGTGGGCCACCGCGCCACAGCACGTGTACCCACAGCAGCACGAAGGCCAGCCATGCCCAGCCCCACAACAGCGCCGCACTGCCCCGCCAGCCTGGCTCGCGGCGCAGGTACCAGGCCTGCAGCAGCATGCCGACGCTGGCGCACAGGAAGGCGGTATTGGCGGCCAGGCCGTGGATCAACGGCGCCAGCAACGGCGTTGCCGCAGGCAGCCAGCTGTCACCGATGGCGACGGTCGCCAGGCCAACGGCGGCCACGCAGAACAACAACGGTGCCGCAGCGCTGCGCCGCGGCCCCACGCTGTGCCGATACAACGCGATACCGAGCACGGCGATGGCCAGTGCCAGCAGGCAGTAGGCGCTGCGTAGCGCCAGGCCCCACGGCCCATGCAGGTACAGGCTCAAGGTGGCCTTCACCCAATCCAGATCGGCCCGCGCGAACTGCGTCCACAACGCGGTCGCCACGAACAACAGCAGTGCCACCAGCGCCAGCGTCGCGGCCGGACGCGCCCGCGTCATGGGCCAGCGTCCGGATGCCGTGCCAGCCACTCAGCCAGCGCCTTGCGATAACGCTGCAGCTCCTCGGTGTACAGGTCGAGCACGCACAACGGGCAGCCACTGCCGCAGCACTCGTTGGGACCGGGTTCTTCCGGCGGCAGTGGACGGGGATCGGCAGGAGTATCGGAGACGGTCACGGCTGCAAACAACACCACGCAATGGCAGGTGGGTAGTGTAGCGGCGCGATCAGGCGCCCAGTTGGCGGCGCAGGTTGGCTCGCGCGGCGGCATCAAGCTGCTGGTCAAAAAAGTCGCTGAGGAAGATCCGCGGCGCGCGCAGCAGCCCCTGCAGGAAACGGCGGCGTCCGGCGCGGTACAGGAAGCCCGGCACCACGCCTTTGTACTCTTCGGCCACGCCGCGGTCATACGCGGCGAATACCTCCTCGGGTGCCGCCAGGATCGCCATGTCGCAGTCGAGGAACAGCGCCGCTTCGGCATCGACATCGGCCGGGCCCAGCTCGCCATGGCGGGCGGTGAGCAGGATCAACTGCTCGACCCGGCCGGCATCGACCGATGCGAGCTCGGGCCAGTCCGCGATCGCCTGCAGGGCCAGCGCGGCCGACCTGGCCTCGTTGTCCTTGCGGCCGGCCTGGTAGATCGCATCGTGGTACAGCACTGCCAGATAAACCTCGGCCGGCTGCTGCCAGCCCGGACCTGCAGCCACCTCCTGGCAATGCTGCAGCACCGCGCGCACATGGCCGAAGTGGTGGTAGGCGCGCGGTGGCGTCGCATAGGCATCCTGCAGAGCCTGCCAATGCGCGGGAGCGAGAGTCAGCGGGGCGAAGTCCATGCAGGGATGATCCCGCCCTTGGCACCGCCGGGCAAGCTGGCTGTTTTTTCACCAGCCACTCACATCCCGTGCCGGGCAAGGGCGCAGGACAGTTGTCCACAGGTTTGTCGCGTGCTGGTCCACACCGGCTGTGGACGAAGCGCAGCGCCGATCGCCGGTGGATGCGGACCGCCACGCGCGGGTCTACACTGGCCGCAGGCGGGAGCGCCCGCCGCTGCCGGAAACCGTCATGCGCCGTCTTGCCGCCCGATGCTTTCTCCTGCCACTGCTCGCGCTCGGCGCGCCAGCCCTGTCCGCGCAGGATGCTCCAGCCGCTGCGCCCGCCATCCCGACCATCTCCACCGTAAAGGTCACCGCCGCCAGCGTGCCGACACCCGAACAGGTGCTCGCGATCCCGCCGGCGATGCGCGAGATGCTGCAGAAGCAGGTGATCAGCCGCAGCTACTCGCGCGACCAGCGCCTGCAGGCGCTGGTGGAGATGATCTTCAGCCAGCACGGCCTGGACCTGCAGTACGACGCCGATGCGACCTACACCGTCAGCGAGATCTGGCAGCACCAGCGCGCCAACTGCCTCGCCTTCACCCTGCTGTTCGTCACCCTCGCCCGTGAGGCCGGCATCCAGGCGCGGGTGCAGGAAGTCGGCCAGGTGGTGTCGTGGTACCAGGACCAGGACCAGGGCGTTGTCTACAACGTCGGGCACGTCAACGCCGGCGTGGATGTCGGTGGCCGCTACGGTACGGTCGACCTGGACCGCAACGTGCTGTACGACCGCCACGGGCCGCAACCGATTGGCCGTGAACGGGCGCTGGCGCACTACTACAACAACCGGGGCGCGGAGCAGCTGGCCGATGGCGACCTGAGCGGAGCACGTGCCTTCTTCGATGCCGCGCTGGCGCAGGATCCGGAGTTCGCCTCGACATGGAACAACATCGGCGTGCTCGACAACCGCCTGGGCGATGACCAGGCGGCCCGCACTGCGCTGGACACGGCACTGCGACTGGACGGACGCCAGAGTGCAGCGCTGAACAACGCCAGTGCGCTCTATCGCAAGCTGGGCATGACGGCGCAGGCGGAAGCCATGCAGAAGAAGCTGCAGTCGGTGCAGCGCGAGGACCCGTTCGCGCAGTACATGCAGGGTGCCCAGGCCGAACGCGCTGGCGACCTGGACAAGGCGATCACGTACTACCGGCGGGCGGTGCGCCTGTACGACACCGCGCACCAGTTCCACTTCGGCCTGGCGCGGGTGTATTTCCTGACGGGCCGGCTGCAGCGTGCGGACCGCGAACTGCTGCGGGCGCAGGAACTGGGCGGATCAACGCAGCAGGCACGCTACCAGGCCAAGCTGGACAGCCTGGCCCGCTGGCGGGCGCAGCAGGCCAAGCGCTGAGGCGCGATCAGGCCTTCTTGAGGAAGCAGGTCTTCAGCACCAGGCCCTTGATCTTGTCCGAGTTGCCCTCGATGTGCTCGGCATCGTCTTCGACCAGGCGGATGTTGCGGATCACGGAGCCCTGCTTGAGCGGGATTGAGGAGCCCTTGACCTTCAGGTCCTTGATCACGGTGACGGTGTCGCCGGTCTGCAGGGTATTGCCGTTGCTGTCACGCACGACCAGGGTCGAACCGGTACCTTCTTCGGCCGTCCACTCGAAGCCGCAGTCGGCGCAGATCCACAGCGCGCCATCGGCATAGGTGTTTTCCAGGGTGCACTGCGGGCAGGCGGGAACAGAAGACATTGCAAGTACCTCAAAATGAATCAACAGCGGCCATTGTAACCGCCCTGCCTTTTCGTTCATTTTCCGACGTCGGTCCGGACCGGACCTCGCCCCGCCCCGCCCGAGGCAGGCACCGGAACTTGCAGCGCGCGGCAAACTCCAGCAGAGTGCGCGGCCCCTGATCGTCCCCGGACCTCCCCATGCGCCTCGGCATCGACTTCGGTACCAGCAACTCCGCCGCCGCCATCGTGCGTGATGGGAAGCTGCTGCCGATCCGCTTCGGCGAGGCCGAGCAGTTCCGCACCAGCGTGTACTTCCCCGGCGTGGTGCCCGACCCGGACGATTTCCAGCTCGACGCCGGGCAGGAACACGAACTGCAGCAGCTGATCGACAGCGCCGCCCGTGCAGCCCGCGCCGCTGGCCAAGAGCGCACGCCACAGGCCCTGCGCCGCGAGGCACTGCGCGCCCTGCGCCGGGAATGGATGGAGGCTCGCGCCGGAAAGGAGCGCAGCGCCAGCGACCTGCTGCAGAACGCCGTCTATGGCGACGACGCGCTGGAAGCGTATTTCGAGGAGCACGAAGGCAACCTCGTGCAGAGCCCGAAGTCCATGCTCGGCTACAACCTGCACCCACGCGCGCGGCAGACCATCACCGGCATTGCCGCGCACATCCTCGAACACATCCGCTTGACCGCCAGCGCCCAGCTCGGCCAGCCGCTGCGCAGCGCCCTGCTCGGCCGCCCGGTGCAGTTCCGCAGCTCGATCGGCGAGGCCGGCAACGACCAGGCCCTGGACATCCTGCGCGAAGCGGCCGGCCAGGCCGGATTCGACCACATCGATTTCCTTGAAGAGCCTGCCGCCGCAGCGATGCATTACCACGCTGAAAGTCGCGATCGCCATCAGGCGGTGATCGTCGATATCGGCGGCGGCACCACCGATATCGCGCACGCCGAAGTGGGCGGCAGCCAGGCCCCGCGCATCCACCGTGCCTGGGGTATTGCCCGCGGCGGCACCGATATCGACCTGGCCCTGAGCCTGTCCGGCTACATGCCGCTGTTCGGCCGCGGCATCACCCGCGTGCCCACCCACCACTACGTGGAAGCGGCCACCGTGCAGGACATGACCCGCCAGCGCGAGTTCCGCCAGCACAACTACGACAACGTCGACGCGCCGTGGGGCGCGCGCCTGCAGGCGCTGCAGGACACCGGCAACACCGCCCGCCTGTACCGCGATGTCGAGCGCGCCAAGATCGCCCTCAGCGGTGCCAGCGAACACCGCAGCACGCTGGATTACATCGCCCGCGACCTGCACGTGGACAACAGCGCCGACGGCCTGGCCGCCGCCGCCCATGGCTACCTGAGCCAGATCCGCGAACTGCTGGCCCAGGTCCGCAGCGACATCGGCGGCGACCCTGACGCGGTGTTCCTGACCGGCGGCATGTCCCGCGCCGGCTACCTGCGGCAGGCCGCTGCCGAGGCGTTCCCGGGCGCCCGGATGGTGCACGGCGAGCCCTCGCTGGGGGTCGTCCAGGGCCTCGCGCTGGCGGCAGCCAGCCGGGATTAACAAAACGTTACGCGGTCTGAGCTACCCTTGGCCGGCTAGAAAACCGCTGCACCTTCCGCTGGCCTCGCCGGTGTGTGTACCCATGGTGCAGCCTGACCCGCCCAGCGGGTCTGGCGACCATGCCCTCTGGCTCGATCATGGTCCGCGTATTACCCGAGCCGCCATCGAGACCCGCTTTGGGCACCCGCCAGGCCCCTGTGGCCGTACAACCTGACGCTGAACCAGCACCCATCGACTGCCGCCGTTGTGACGCGGTCTGTTGCCGGTTGCCGGTCCTGCTGCAGCCCGGCGACCACGTGCCCGGCCAGTTCCTGTCGCGCGATGCACACGGCCGTGCCGTGATGGCGCGCAACGAGGAAGGCTGGTGCGCGGCGATCGATCCGTATCACCTGCGCTGCACGATCTATTCGCAGCGCCCGGCGATCTGCCGCCAGTTTTCGATGGGCGGCGACGACTGCCGCCGCGAGCGGCAGGACTACCTGCGCCAGGCTGAATCCTGCGCGCTTTCCTCCCCTTCCACCTGACAGGAGCAACCATGCCCCGCAAGGCAAAGACCCCCGCGAAGGCCAGCAACAGCATCCGCAGCGAACGCAAGGGCGCATCCGCCAGCACCGTGGTCAACAGCGACTCGATCGCCTCCGACCTGGCCGCGTTCCGCAAGAGCGGTGGCAAGATTGAAGTTCTCGGTACCACCTGGGCGCTGAAGAAAGCCAGCTGACCCTCCCCCGACCGCGGCGGCGCTGCCGCCGCGGCCTGCCGGGCCGCGCTCAGCGGTCCAGGCGCACCTGCACACTACCCGAGTGCGACTGCACGCGGATATCGCCGTCGCCGCTGCCCAGCCGCGCATCCAGGCTGCTGCCCGGCCCATAGCGCGGCCGCTCCACCTTGCCGGCGTCGCTGTTGATCGACCCGCTGAAGCTGTTCACTGACAGCTGCGCCGACACCGTGCGCGGCAGGCGCAGGCTGACCGAGGCACTGACCGACTCGACGTTGATGCGCCCGCCTGGTGCCAAGGCGGTCGCCGACAGGTCGATGCCTCCGGATACCGTCTCCACCACCAGGCGCTGGATGCGACCGGCATCGACGCCTACCCGGCCAGACACCGTCTGCGCCCCGATCTCCCCGGAAACGCCCCCGCCAGCCTCGATCCGGCCGCTGACCGTGTTCACGTCCAACCGCGGGGTCTGCAACCGCGCAGTGACATTTCCGCTGACCGTATTGAGCACGCTGTCGCCACTACGACCGGCGGCGGCAAGGTTGCCACTGACAGTGTCGGCCTGCAGCCGCCGCACGTCCACGCCACTGATGTCCTGGTCGGCACTGACCGTGCTCAGCAGCAGCTCCACCGAGCGCGGCACGTTGAGGGTCAAGGTGGCGCCGCCATTGTTGCCGCGTCGCGGATACTCGATTTCCCAGCGCACCCGGTTGGCACTCTTTTCCTGGCGCAGCTGCAGGCCGTCGCTGAGCGTGCCGGTGAGCTGCACGTCATTGCGGTCCCAGCCGCGTACAGTCACCTTGCCAGCGACGTTGCTCAGTTCGATGCGGCCGCCTGCAGCAACATTGTGGCGTTCATCGACGCGTGTATCGGCCAGCGCCATGGCGGGCACCAGCAGCAGGGCCGCGCAGAGAGGGAAAAGGGTTCGCATCGGGGGGTCTCCTCAGGTTGTCAGACCGGAGGCGGCCTGGGCCGCCTGCCGGGTCAGTTCGAGCCGCAGCGCATAGGTCCGCTTGAGCTGTCCAAGCAGGTGCGGCGCACGCGGGTCCTGCGCCATCGCGGCGCGGATCTGTTCCGCGCTGCGATCCAGTTCATGCAGCGCGGGCTGCCACTCCGGCGCAGTGCCATCAGGCAGCGACGCCACTGCCTGCCGGTACTGTTCGGTCATCGCATCGGCCTGCAGCTGCAGGCCGCTGGGTGCAGGCAGCGACTCGGGCGCGTGCCGCCACGGCGCCACCGCGTAGAGCGCGAGGCTGGCTGCCAACGCCGCGCCAACCGGCAGCCACCAGCGTCGACGGGTGCGCAGTGGCAAGGCCACCACGTTGTCCAACGGCGCCTGCGCGGCAACCGGCTCGCGGGGTGGCAACCGCGCCGACAGGCGTTCCCAGCCATCGGCCGGTGCGCTGCGTTCCGCGGGAAGGGCGCGCAGGCGCGCCAGCAGGTCGTGATCGGGGTCGTGCGTACTCATGTCATGTCTCCCAGGCGCGCGCGCAGCAGGCCACGCGCGCGATGCAGCTGTGCTTTGGAACTGCCGACCGCCATCTGCAGCTGGCCGGCGATTTCATGGTGTTTCCAGCCTTCGATATCGTGCAGCACCAAGACCGCACGCGCGCGCGGCGGCAGGGTCGCCAACGCGCGTTCCAGGTCGCGTTCGGTGCCGGCGCAGCCGTCATGCACCACCATCTCCGGCAGCCCACCGTCCACGTCGTCCAGGCTGTCATGGTCATGCCCGGCGGCACGACCGCGCAGTTCCATCAGCGCGGCGTTCACTCCCAACCGATGCAGCCAGGTCGACAGGCTGCTCTCGAAACGGAAGCCGGGCAGTGCCTTCCATGCCTGCAGGAACGCTTCCTGCAGTGCATCCTCGGCACGCGCCTGCTGCCCGCCACACAGCCGCCACAGGGTGGCAAACACCCGCGGCGCATGCTGCCGATACAGCTGTTCATAGGCAGCGGTATCGCCGGCCGCCGCTGCACGTACCAAGGCGGTTTCGTCGACGACGTCGTTGGCGGCAGGCGGCGCGGGCATGGTGGTGTCGAGCATATCCGTTGGATGCGGCCTGCCGGAAAAAGGTTTAGATCTTCCGGAGCGCTTTTCGGTTGCAACCTTTTCGCGCCTGGCTGCATCCATCACAGGTCCCCCGCAGGCCTGCCCGGCCAGGAGCCTCCCATGTCCAGCCCTTCCTGCGCCGCCCTGCTGGCGATCGCGGCCTGCATGCTGCTGCAGGCGTTCGACGTTTCCCTGCACTGGCGTGCCGAAAGCGGCCGCGCCTGCCTGCAGCA
Source organism: Stenotrophomonas sp. FW305-C-20-S1 (assembly GCF_058783335.1). Classification (NCBI taxonomy): domain Bacteria; kingdom Pseudomonadati; phylum Pseudomonadota; class Gammaproteobacteria; order Lysobacterales; family Lysobacteraceae; genus Stenotrophomonas; species Stenotrophomonas sp. FW305-C-20-S1. Next base: position 56,780 of record NZ_JBYTEK010000027.1, read on the forward strand.
GCACAAACAGGACCTTGTCTGCCTTGCCTGGGCACAGGCGGTCGAAACGTCGACACGCGCCGGGTAACATCAAGCCCCGTTTCCGTCACACGTTGTCGCCCCATGATGTTGTCGCTGAAGGACCACCTGCCCGCCTGGACCCACCCCTGGCTGCATGACATCGGGATCGCCCTGCAGATCCTGATCACCCTGCTCGCCGCTTGGCTGCTGCGGGTGCTGGCGCGGCGCCTGATCCGCCGCTTCGCCGACCACTACACGCTGCCGCCGGAAATGGTGATGGGCGCGCGCCGGATCACCAGCTTCGTGGTCTATTTCAGCGCGGTGCTGTACATCCTCAGCCTGCTCGGCGCATCGCCCTCGGTGCTGTGGACGGCCTTCACCGGTTTCGCTGCGGTGGGCGCGGTGGCGTTCTTCGCGGCCTGGAGCGTGCTGTCCAACATCTTCTGCACGCTGCTGATCTTCACCACGCGACCGTTCCGCCTGCATGACTACATCGAAGTGCTGGAGAACGGCGAAAAGCCCGGGCTGAAAGGCCGGGTAATCGACGTGAACCTGATCTACACCACGCTGCAGGAAACCGGCAACGGCCACGAGGGCACGGTGCTGCAGCTGCCGAACAACCTGTTCTTCCAGCGCACGGTGCGGCGCTGGCGCGACCCGACGCAGGCGCCCGGCGGCATCCAGGGCGACGGCTGAGGGGATTGTTCGGCAGGGCTGCGCCCTGCACCCGCAGAGGCTGTAGTGCCGGCCGCTGGCCGGCAACCTCATCAGCAACAGCAACAGCGGCATTCCTGTGGGATGGCGGGGTGGGGCCGGTGGCAGGGGCCGCTGCAAGTACGTCCATGTAAGCTCGGTCGCCGCATCCATGCGGCTCACGCCCCTGCCACCGGCCCCACCCCGCCTTCGAC